>JBBSLH010000323.1:0-4658 GCA_038255425.1 Acidimicrobiales bacterium | reverse complement strand
CATCACGGTTGGTGCCGGGGCGCTCATCGTGGGCGCAGGCATGGTGTTCGTCATCTTCTCGATGTCGTTCTTCACGGGCGCCAACGTGGGCCTGCAGGGCTACGCCGGTCTCGAACAGATCGGTGCCGAGGCGTTCACCGGCCTCATCGGCAGCTTCGCCAACACCCGTGAGGTCACGCCGCTCATCGCCGGCGTCGCCTTTGCTGCGCAGGTCGGCGCCGGGTTCACCGCGGAGCTCGGGGCGATGCGCATCTCCGAGGAGATCGACGCCCTCGAGGTCATGTCGGTCAAACCCATGACGTACCTGGTGGGGACCCGGGTCCTGGCCGCCCTGATCGCCATCATCCCGCTCTACATGATCAGCCTGTTCGCCAGCTTCTTCGCCACCAAACTCGTGACCACCGAGTTCTTCGGACTCTCTCCCGGCGTCTACGACTACTACTTCCGGCTGTACCTGCCACCCATCGACATCCTCTTCAGCCTCATCAAGGCCGCCGTCTTCGCGGTCGTCGTGGCCCTCATCCACTGCTACTACGGCTTCTACGCCACCGGAGGCCCCTCCGGTGTCGGTGTGGCAGTCGGTCGGGCCATCCGGCTCTCGATCGTGGCCGTTGTCGTCTTCAACCTGGTCCTGTCGCTCATCTTCTGGGGCGGCGGCAACACCGTCAGCCTGACCGGGTGATGTCATGACGCTGTCGAACGAACGCAACCGCAGCATGATCCAAGGCGCCATCGGCATCTTGATCCTGATCGCGCTCATCACCGTGGGCATCAAGGCGAGCTTCGGTGCCTACGACGGCGGCTACCACATCCAGGGATCATTCGCCGCTGCCGGCCAGGGCCTGCTCGCGGGCAGCGACGTCAAGGTCCGAGGGGTGAACGTCGGTGAGGTCTCCAAGATCGAGCTGGTCGAGAACCGTGCCCTCATCACCATGCGGATCAGCGACGGACGAGACGTCCCTGTCGACTCACAAGCCGTGATCCGCCCCAAGACGCTGTTCGGCGAGAAGTTCGTCGACGTCATCCCGGGCGAGACCGAGCTGACCGGCCCGTACCTCGAGGACGCCGCTCCGATGGAGGGCTGCCCGACCGAGATGCCCTGTATCGAAGAGACGCTCGGTGGCTTCGAGCTCGAGCGGGTGCTGGCAGACACGTACCCGATCCTCCAGGCCATCGACCCGGCCGAGCTCGCCGTGGTCCTCGACGAACTCGCCAACACCGGCGACGGGCTCGGCGAGACGATCAACCGGTCGATCATCAACGGTGCGACGTTCGCCGAGCTCTCCGCCAGCAACGACGCCGAGTTCCGTCAATTCACCTCAGACCTCGCGCTGCTCTCCGAGGAGCTCGACGTGATCGCTCCAGAGCTGCTCCGGGGCGCTCGCGACCTCAACGTCGCGCTTCCGTCGCTCAACGCCCGTTCCGATCAACTCAACGAGGCGTTGGTCCAGCTGGGACGACTGTCGGGCGACCTCGCCGACCTACTCGAGAACAACGTCGAGTTCACGACGAACGCGCTGACCAACGGGTCCAAGACCCTCCAGTTGCTCTTCGACAAGCGGCCGAAGATCCAGCCGCTGCTCATCGGGCTCGAGCAGTACACGTCGACGCTGGCCGAGGCCATCCGCATCGAGGTGGGCGACGGCACGCTGATGGCAGCGGTCAAGGCGCTCGTGAGCGTGCAGGAGACCGTCGGCGGCGCCGACGCATCGTCGGCCGACGCACCGGCAGCGCCCACCGGGCCGGCCGAGGCCCCCTCGGTCATCGATCCGGTGGACGACGTCGCGGACGCGGTCGGGCGATCGACCAGCGGCCTGCTCGACCTCTTGCTGGGTGGTGGGACCCGATGACCCGCACCGCGATCAAGTTCGGTCTGTTCGTGGCCCTGTGCATGGTGTTCCTCGTGTACCTCGCGTCGACGATCGGCAACACGACGGCGCTCGGCCTCATCCCGGGCCAAGGACCCGACACCTACACGTTGACGGCGTCATTCGACGACGTCAGCGGCCTGTTGTTGGGTGACAACGTCAAGGTCGCCGGCGTGCCAGTGGGCAAGGTGACCGACATCGACGTCGAGGCCGGCAAGGCCAACGTCACGATGGCGATCAAGGCCGACCGCCGCGTCCCCGCCGACACCAGCGCCTCGATCCGCTGGCGCAACCTGATCGGCCAGCGCTACGTCTATCTCGTGCCTGGCGACGCGCCGGTCATGCTCGAGGACGACGCCGTCATCGAGGACACCACCAATGTCATCGACCTCGGTGAGCTGTTCAACCGCCTCGGACCCATCGTGGCCACCATCGACTCGGGCCAGGTCAACGACTTCCTCGACACGATCACCACCGCGCTCGAGGGCAACGAAGCGAGCATCAGCGAATCGCTCGACGATCTCGCCTTCGTCGTGCAGGGGCTCGGCGAGCGTGACGAGGCGATCGGCCGGTTGATCGAGAACCTCGAGATCGTGGCCCGAACGGTCGCCGACCGAGACGCCCAGATCGAGACCATGCTCGACAACCTCGCTGCGTTGTCACTGACATTCAGCGACAACACACAACTGCTCGAGACGGCGATCTTGGAGATCGGCGCGTTCAACACCGACCTGTCATCGGTCCTCGCCGCCAACCGGGGCGAGATCGACGGGCTGTTGACGAAGCTCGGCAACACGCTCAACACCGTGGAGAGCCAACTCGGCCCGCTCGACCTGGCCCTCGATCGGCTCGACGAGAACGCGTCAGCGACATTCCGGTCGTCTCGCGACGGCACGTTCCTCAATCAGGCGATCCTGTGCCTGACGGTCCTGCCACCGCCGTGCACGGCGCCGGTCTATCCCGGTCTCGATTCGCTGCTCGGCGGCGTCGGCGGCGCCAGCGCATCGACCTCCGCCAGCGACGGATCGGCCGCAGTGCCGTTCCAGTCGCCTCGCCTGCGGGGCGCGGACGCGGTGCACAGCCTTGTCTGGGGTGACCGCTGATGAAGTCGTTCCGCGACCGGAATCCCTACATGGTCGGCATCGTGTCGGTGCTGCTCATCGGCGCAGCCACAGGCTTCGCCTTCATGGTCGGTCTGCTCAACCTCCTCGAGAACGCCTATCCGATGGAAGGTGTGTTCTCCGACGCCTCCGGTCTCCGCACCGGCGACGACGTGAAGCTCGCCGGCGTCAAGGTCGGTCGGGTGACCGACATCGAGGTCGACCGTCCTTCGGGCAACGTCCGCGTGTCGTGGGTCATCAACGATGGCATCGAGGTCGGCAACGAGGCTGGCGCCGAGATCGCCCTGGCGTCACTCCTCGGGGCGAAGCACATCCGTATCAACGATCCTGTCGCCGGCGACATGATGATGGACGAGCTACCGGGCGAGCAGCGCGTGGTTCCTCTCGAACGGACGAAGGTCCCGTTCGACCTGTTCGAGCTGACTCGCGTCGCCACCGAGGGGATCCAGGAGCTCGAGACTGACAAGCTCAACGACTTCCTCGTCGACCTCGCCGACATCACCGACGGCAAGGCCGCGACGCTCGACGATCTCCTCACCGGTATCCGCGAGGTCGGGTCGGCCATCAACGACCGCGACCAGGAGTTCGACGCGCTTCTCGACCAAGCCGATCGTCTCAGCGCGACCCTCGCCGACAAGGACGACGAGATCATCAGCCTGCTCGACACCTCGCAGCAGATCCTCGACCTGATCGTCGAGCGGCGCAACGACCTCGCGATCGTGCTGGGCGAGAGTGCGGACGCGGTCCAGGAACTGAACCGCGTGATCAGTGACAACAAGGCCCAGATCGACGGGATCCTCGATTCGTTGAGTCCGACCCTCGACGTGGTCTCGGCGCAACAGGACGACATCGACCGTGCCCTGGCCTGGCTCGGCCCGGGACTGCTCCAACAGTCCAAGGGCGGCGCACAGGGACCCTGGCAGGACATCTTCGTCCGCTCGGTCGGTCCCGACGTCCTGGGCATCCTCAACGACGTCTACACCGACATCCTCGGACTGGAGTCGCCATGACGCGCCTGCGTCTCCTCTCCATGATGTTGCTGGCGGCCATGGTGGCCTCGGGCTGCTCGGTGCTCGAGCGCGGTGGCACCTACGACGTCGTGGCCTACTTCCCTCGTGCCGTGTCGGTGTACGAGTCGGGCGCGGTCCAGGTGCTCGGCCTCCCGGCAGGCGAGGTCACCGACCTCGAAGTGATCGGCGACCAGGTGAAGGTCACCATGTCGATCGACGACGACATCCCTGTTCCGATGGACGTGAAGGCAGCGATCGTGCCGCAGTCGCTCATCGGTGAGCGCCGGATCCAACTCTTCCCGCCGTTCCAGGAAGGCGATCAGGTCGTCAGCGACGGTTACGAGATCGGCGCAGAGGACACGATCATTCCGGTGGAGCCCGACGAGGCGCTCGCTGCGCTCAACGACTTCCTGGAGAACCTCGACCCCAACGGTCTCGGACGTCTCATCGACAACGCAGCGACGGCGCTCGACGGACAGGGCGAGAACCTGGGCGCAGCGCTCGACGAGCTCTCCGAGTTGGTCGGGAACATCGAGGAGAACGACGACGACATCATCGCCATCGCCGAGCGGTTCGACGACTTCACGAAGACCCTGCTCACTCGCGAAGGGCAACTCGCCCAGGCACTCGACGACTTCGCGGTGGTCGCCGACGTCCTG
>JBBSLH010000322.1:0-4681 GCA_038255425.1 Acidimicrobiales bacterium | reverse complement strand
GTGATGACGGTGATCATCGGGATCGACCCGCACAAGGCGAGTCACACCGCGGTGGCGATCGACGACCACGAGCAACGGCTCGGCGAGTTACGTGTCGCAGCGGAGCAGGGGCAGACGCATCGGTTGTTGGAGTGGGCGGCGCCGTTCGAGGAGCGGGCGTGGGCGGTCGAGTCGGCCGACGGGCTCGGCAAGTTGTTGTCCCAACAGCTCGTCGCCGAAGGCGAGCACGTGATCGACGTGCCCCCGACCCTGGCCGCCCGGGTCCGGTTGCTCGGGTCGACCAAGGCCGGCAAGAGCGACCCGAACGACGCGTTGTCGACTGCGATCGCTGGTCTGCGCCATGGCGGACTACGTCGGGTTGTGGCGGATGATGACCGGGTCGTTCTGCGTTTGTTGGTCCGTCGTTTCGGTGACGTGACCGCCGCTCGAACCCGGGCTGTGTGTCGGCTGCACGCAGTGTTGATCGAGCTCATCGCGGGTGGTCTGCCCCCGCAAACTCAAGGCCGATCAGGCCGCTGCGGCGTTGCGCAAGGTTCGGCCCGACGATCCCGTCGACGCCGCCCGCCGAGCCTTGGCCGTTGACTTCGTCGCCGAGCTGCGACGCCACGACCGCGAACTCAAGGACCTTCGCCAACGCATCATCGCCGCGGTCGATGAGTCCGGGACGACGTTGACCGAGGTGTTCGGGGTCGGTCCGATCGTCGCTGCGTTGATCATCGGCTACCCGGCACGGTTCGCGACCCGTCACCAGTTCGCCGCCTACAACGGCACCGCGCCCATCGAAGCTTCGAGTGGGCCGAAGAAGCGGCATCGGTTGAACCCGCGAGGGAACCGGAAACTGAACCACGCCATGCACCTGATCGCGATCACCCAGATCCGGAACCTGCACTCACCGGGCCGGGCGTTCTACGACCGCAAGCTCGACGAGGGCAAGACCAAGAAGGAAGCACTCCGGGCGTTGAAGCGACGCGTGTCCGACGCCGTGTGGCGCCAGCTCCAGGTCGACCTCGGCCGACGATGATGAAGTGACCCGGGTGGACAATCAGGAACGTCTACGTAGTCCAGCGTGACCGGCTCTGCATCCTGAACAGCCGGCTCTTCGGACCAAGTCACACCCGGGCCACCAACAACCGTATTCCCTCGACCAAGGGCTCTGCTGCGACGCGCCCGAAACCAGGGTCTTGACAGAAAGAGGCTTCGATAGTCGGCACCGATCGGCTCAACCGATCAACCATTTGCGAGCGCCGTGACCCGATAGAGATCGGCACATCGCGAGTGCCCTCGATCCGGCGCTCGGGACATCGGACTTGTCTAGTGGCTACGGTCGAGCCGTGGCAGACCTGAAGCCTCCACGACTCGTAGGCGGCGGGGAACGACAGGTGCTTCGTTCGCTGACGCAGTACCACCGCGAGTCGGTCGTTCGAAAACTCGATGGTCTCAGCGAGGACGACGCGCGGCGAGCACTAGTGCCGAGCGGCACGAGTCTCCTGTGGCTCGTCAAGCATCTGACTATGGCCGAGCTGCTCTGGGTCGGCAGGCGGTTCGCTGGAAGGGACATCACCCTTCCGTCCGACACGCTCGACGACGACACCCTCCACAGCGTCATAGATGCGTATCGGGCTACGTGCGTGGAGATGGACGCGATCGCAGATGCGGCGCCACTCGATCAGCACTGCCACGACACTGGAGCCGAGACGACGGTCGACCTCCGCTGGGTCCTCACGCACCTCCTCGAGGAGACCGCCCGCCATGCGGGACATGCGGACATCCTTCGCGAGCTCCTGGATGGCTCAACCGGTCGGTGAGCCGAATATCGCCCGCCCCATAACCCCTGCCGTGACGCCGCCGCCCCACTGGAGAACGGCATCGCTTCGGAGTGCGCCCGGCTGACATTGGGGCGAGACCGCCTCCGGTTGCCGATCTGTGCGTCTCTAGATGCAAGCGGCACTGCTCCGGATCGGGCAATTCGCGCCGTCGGAGAGTGACAGCGCGATGCTCCTCTTGACCGGCTCGCGCAAACGACAACCGCGCACCGATCGCCGATTCGGGTCGCACCGACAGGTGGGCACGGTCCAACAAGTTGGGCGTTGATGCAGGCCTCTGCGGAAAGTATCGCGCAGAGCCGACTGGACTCCTACGCTGGTCGTTGTGGACGGTGACCGACGGATCCGCTACGCCCGGGTGAGCGATGCCGATGTCGCGTACCAGGTATATGGCGATGGTCCCAACGACCTGTTGCTCATCCCGGGATTGATGAACCACATCGAGTCTGCGGCGACGGTCCCGGAAGTGGCCGGGCACTACGAGCGGCTCGCGCGCTTCGCTCGGGTCGTGCTCTACGACAAACGGGGCACTGGGCTGTCGGGGCCGTTGCCGGCGGGTGGCTCGCCCACGATCGAGGATCGGGTCGACGAGGCCGTGGCCGTTCTCGACGCCGTCGGCTCGAAGACGGCCGCGGTGTACGCGACCGCCGACGGCGGGCCCGTCGGGATCGTGCTGGCCGCAATGCACCCTGACCGGATTCAACAGCTCGCTGTATACGGATCATCGGCTCGGCTCTTGGCGGCGCCGGACTACCCGGCGGGCTTGCCCTCCGAGTTCGCATCGCCCGGAGTGCTTGAGGAATCGTTTCGTGGTTGGGGCGACGACGACGATCCGGCCAGTCTCGATCTGATCTTGCCGAGCCACGCGAGCGACGCCGCCGTTCGTCGCGCGGTCGCGGGCATGCAACGACTCGCCGGAAGCCCGCTGGCAGCGCAGCGGTATTTCCAAGTCGTCGTCGACACCGATGTCCGAGATGTCCTGCCGATGGTGCGTAACCCCACTCTGGTGCTGCACGTGCGAGGTGATCGTCTGTTCCCTATCGAGCAGGGCCGTTACCTCGCCCGCCAGATTCCGGATGCTCGATTCGTCGAGCTCGCCGGTGATGACCATTACTACTTCTGGGAAAGCGCTAGTGACGCCGCGGACGAACTCGAGACGTTCATCACAGGTCGCCGAGAAGTCCCGCCGCCGGATCGTGCCTTTGCGATCGTCCTGTTCACCGACATTGTGGACTCGACTCGTCGCCTCGCACAGGTCGGAGATGACACCTGGCGTTCGTTGCTGGAGCGCCACGCCAAGCTCGTCGGCGCCCTCGTCCCCGAATACGGCGGCCGCGTCGTCAAGAGCACCGGTGACGGCATACTCGCCACGTTTGACGGTCCGAGCCGGGCGGCTCGATGCGCTCGGCGCCTCGTCGATTCCCTGAGCGTGGATGGCATCGAGATCCGCGCCGGCCTCCACGCCGGTGAGGTCGAGCGGCTCGGCGACGACGTGGCGGGGATCGCCGTCCATATCGCGGCCCGGGTCTGCGCGCTCGCCGGCGCGACAGAAGTGCTCTCTACCAGCACGCTGCGAGCCCTCACAGCTGGCTCCAACATCGCCTTCGTAGACCGTGGCGAGCACGAGCTCCGCGGGGTGCCTGGCAAGTGGTCGATCGACGCCATAGCTCCATGAAGACCGCAGAGTCTTCGAAGCACCAGCAGCCGAGTGGAGCCAACAGGCCACGGTTGCTTTGAGTTGACGCACCGCCTCGCGGACGACCGCACACTCAGCGTTAACCGCTGTTACGACTACGGGCGGGCTGGAGCGCCGCGCCATATCGACCGCGTTCTTGCGCCGATTGCCGCGTCCTCGGCAAGGCAGTCGGCGTTGCCATTGTGAGCACTTCTGACCGATACCGATCTGCCGATCCGCGGCAGCTCGCAGATACGCGATGCGCACCAGAACGCGCGCTCCGTAACGCTTCACCGACGGCGAGGCGAGCCGGCCCCATCGGCGCGTATTCGGAGATGGTCGAGCACGCGACACCCGCGACGAGCGCAGCCGCGACCCGGCGGCTAGGGATGCTCGAGCTTCTCGTGGGAGCGACAGGTGACACCCGATCGCTCGTCTGAGCGCAGTCGATCTTCACGCGGACGTGGCCTCGCGACCGACGATGTGAGTACGGTGCGCCGCCACTGATCTCGATTCGGGAGTGAGCAACCGTGGCCACCTACACCTGTCCTTCCTGCGGCATGGGCGTCAACATGACCTGCGCGTCGTGCGGCGCCGCGCTGGTGAACGACTCGATCACCAAGGACGATGGGTCCACGGTCGGCGTGTCGAGATGCCCGGAGGGTCACGGCAAGATCAAGTCGCCGCTGTGCTGCGGCCAGGACATGACCTGCGCGGTCTGATCCGCCGAACTCCTCGAATCGGGGCGCTGGTCAACCGGGCGCGCCGACCCACTTCAAGGGACTGCGGGCGCGTCGAGGGCCGTGGAGGAGGCGGCTGTCGTCTCGGGGCCAGCTCCGCCTGCCGGGCGTCCTCGGCCGCGGATCGAATTCCCGGGATCCCGAACGCGCACCGCGTTGCAGTCTTACGACACCGCCCGCGGATGCGCTCACTGGAGTCTCGGGGAAGTCGACCGTGCCCGACGCCGACGACGTTCACTGGTGAGGCCCCAACACCGGGTTCTCCCAGAACGCTCAGTGAAAAGCTCAGGGGACAACGTCCTCGAAGTGCCTGCTTGAGACTTCGGGTGGGCGCGACGGCTTGTTCGTAGCGTCTCGAGGTCTCTGACGGGTTCGCTCTCGAAGTGCCTGCCGCTGGCATCGCCGGTTGGCTGTCGAACGAACAGCGTCCCGTCAGAGATCTC
>JBBSLH010000321.1:0-4683 GCA_038255425.1 Acidimicrobiales bacterium | reverse complement strand
CGATCGTATACTCGACGATGTGACCCGTCCCGTGCCCACGCGATTCACCGACGACGAGCTGGCGCTCATCGATGAGCTGGTCGAGGCCGGGTTCGGCGAGAACCGATCGGCGGTGATCCGTCGTGGCGTGCACCACTTGGCCGATGCCGCTCGTCGCGGGCGCGTGGGGGCGACGATCGCAGCGTCGTATCGAGACCGCCCCCAGACCGAGGAGGACGCTGCACTCGCCATGGCCAACGCACAGGCGCTGACCGAGGCCGAGCCGTGGTAGCGCAAGCCGAGCTGTGGTTGATGGAGACGCCCAACGACAAGCGGCGGCCGGTCCTGGTCGTGTCCCGTGACGACGTCATCCCCGTGCTCGACAACATCGTCGTCGCTCCGATCACCAGCACGATCCGGGACATCCCCACGTGCATCCCGGTCGGACCCGACGAGGGCATCGACCACGACAGCGTCGCCACCTTCGACAACCTCGCCACCGTCCCCAAGTCCGTGCTCACCAGACGCCTCGGCGCGTTGGGGATCGGTGGTCACCTTCGAATCTGCGACGCGCTCACGGCGATGGCCGACTGCTGAGCTCGCGAGGGCCCCGTTCGCCTACCCGGTGTAGTCGGGGTCGGCGCTTGCCGGGGTTGCCGGCGCCGCCGGGGTGACGGCGTCGGCCGGCAGATCCCGTTCGATGGACTCGCCACCGACGATCGTCTCGCAGCTGGTCGAACCGTCGAGTTCAGCTTCGAACGGCTGGACGAAGGCCACCTCGGCCGGGCCCACCACCTGCGGGGTCACGGCTCGAATGCCCTGCGGAGCAGACGCCCCCGCCGGACCGGCTCCCGTCGGGCCGATTTCACCCGTCGGACCAGTCGCACCCGTTTCACCGGTCGCACCGGTTTCACCAGTCGCACCCGTGGGACCAGTCGGACCCGTCGGACCCGTCGGACCTGTGGCACCCGTGGGACCCGTCGGCGCGGATGCCCCGGTGGGCCCCGTCGCGCCAACGGCGCCCGTCGGCCCTGCGGGACCGGGAGGCCCGTCGGCGCCCAACGGACCCTGCTGGCCGGTCACTCCCTCAGGACCATCGATCCCCGTTGCCCCGGTGGGGCCGGTCGGCGATCCGCCGGTCGCACCCGACACGCCGATCGGTCCGGTCGGGCCGGTCGGCCCCGTCGCACCCTGCGGGCCCGGTGGAAGAAGCATCGGCTCCGCGCCCATGGCCACGGCATTGCTGCTGCCGAGGGAACGGACGGACACGGGTCCAGTCGCACCAGTCAATCCGATCGGCGCATCCGGACCGGTCGGGCCAGTCGGGCCGAGGGGCCCGGTGGAGCCAGTCACGCCGGGTGCACCGGGATCGCCGATCACCCCGGTCGGGCCCTGTGGGCCGGTCGCGCCTGGGGCGCCGAGCTCTCCGGTGGGTCCGGTGGGTCCATCGGGGCCGTCGTCGCCGTCCGCTCCAGCCGGACCGTCCGGGCCGGTGACACCATCGGGGCCGGTCGGACCGGGCGCGGCACCGGCCACGTACTGCGGCGCGAACGCAGACGCTGCGAGCGAGCGATCGACCAGTCCTCGGATTCCCTGGGGACCGGTCGGGCCGGTCGCGCCAGTGGGACCGACGGGCCCGGACGGGCCCGTGTCACCGGTCGAGCCCGGCGCGCCGGTGGGGCCGGTCGGTCCGTCGTTGCCGGTCGGACCGGTTGCACCCGGCGCACCGGTGCCACCGGTGCCACCGGTCTCACCCGTCGCACCCTCGTCGGCGCTCGGACCGGTGGGCCCGGTCGGTCCTTGTTCGCCGACGGGTGGCGCGGGCGTGGTGATGGTGCCTCGGAGACAGGCCCCCGACTGCTCGCCGGTGCGCACCTCGACGATGAACTGGTTGGCATTGTCGTTGGTCGCGCCATCGAAGTCGGGGCTCGCCGCAAATGCTCCGTCGGCGTCGGTCCGGACGACGACACGCCGCTCGGCTGCTGCACCGCCTGGAGGCATCGGCGACCCGTTGCGCAGTGCGGTGACGACCACCTCGACGGCAACGTCCGGTCCGAGGTTGGTGGTGCCGCTGATCGAGGCCACACCGCTGACGAAGTCGAACTCGGCTTGCACCGTGCCGGCAGGCACGAAGTCGGCTGCCAGGAACTGGAGTGCGCCGCCGACACGGACGGGCACGAGCTTGGCGACCACGGCCAGCGCACCCGCCCCGGCGATGCCCTGGAGAACGTGTCGTCGCTCGACCAGGCCAGGTATGGCCCTCGATTCGTCCAGGTGCTTCACCATGTTCTCCACCCTCACCGTCGCCATTGCTGATCAGGCTCGGACGCTACCGTGCGACACGTGCTCGGTGGGCGAGAGGTGGCGTTGTGCATGATCGTGCGCGACGAGGCCGCCGTCATCGAACGCTGCATCGAGTCGGTGCGTCCGCTGATCGACCACTGGGTGATCTGCGACACCGGGTCGATCGACGGAACGCCCGACGTGGTCGACCACACGCTCGGCGATCTGCCCGGAACGCTGCACCACCATCGGTGGGTCGACTTCGGACACAACCGCACGCGGCTGATGGAGGTGGCGGCCGGAACGGCCGATCTGCTCCTGCTCCTCGACGCCGACATGACGCTCGACGTGGCCCGACCGATCGACCATCTCGACCCCGACGTCGATGCCTGGCTGGTCCGCCACGAGGGCGACCTCAGCTACTCCGTGTCTCGGCTCGTCCGCGGCGACCGAGCGTGGCGATTCGAGGGCGCCACGCACGAGTACCTCGCATGCGACGAGCCGATCCGCCAACGCGCGCTGCCACAGCTCGTCGTGCACCATCACGCCGATGGCGGGAGCCGAGGCGACAAGTTCGAGCGGGACGAGCGCCTCCTGCGGGCCGCCGTCGGGGACGACCCGGGCGACCCTCGAGCGTGGTTCTACCTGGCGCAGACGTTGCGCGATCTGGGACGGACCGGCGAGGCCGTCGACGCCTACCGACGGAGGACCGAGCTCGGCGGATGGGACGAGGAGGTCGCCTACTCGTGGCTGCAGATCGGTCTCCTCATCCAGACCGACGACCCCGACCGCGCCATGGCGGCGTTGCACACGGCATGGGAGACGCGGCCGTCGCGGGCCGAGGCGCTGCACGCACTCGCCCGCCTGCACCGCAATGCCGGCCGCCACCACAGCGCGCTCCTCGTGGCCGAGCAGGGGTTGTCGCTGCCGCCGTCGAACGACCTGCTCTTCGTCCACCGCGACGTCGAGCGTTGGGGCCTCCGCTTCGAACGATCGATCGCGGCGTACTGGACCGGCGATGTGGAGGGGGCACTCCTCGACATCGATCGGTTGCTCGCCGAGCGCGACCTCCCTGCCGACGTCGTCGAGCACACCACACGGAATCGGACGTTCTGTCTGGAGCGCCTCGACGACCACACCCGCCCGCAGCGACCACCCCTCGCTCGCCTCGACGACCTCGCGCCGGGGACCCGCATCGCTCGCGTCGACGTGCCGCTCGAACCCGCGTGGCCGTCGTGCAACCCCACGATCGCGGCCGATCCTGGTGGCGGGTTCCGGATGGTCGTCCGACTCGTCAGCTATCAGGTCGACGAGCACGGCACCTATCGATCCGTCGACAGCGCGTCAACCATCCGGACGGTCAACGTCTCGGTGCACCTCGACGACGAGCTGCGGGCCTTGGGGGTCGCGAGGCTCGACGACCCGAGCGCCCTCGACCCGGAGCAGCCCGACGCCCCAGTTCTCGGCCACGAGGATCTGCGCCTCGTCCATCACGACGGGCAGTGGTGGGGACTGGCGACGGTGCGCGACCGGGCGCCCGACGCCCGTTGCCAGGTCGCGCTGGTCGAGGTCGGTGCGTCTGCACTCGGTCGATCCCGGGTGCTGGTCGGCCCCGAACCCGAGCGCCACCAAAAGAACTGGATGCCCGTCGTCCGCGACGGACGCCTCGGTGTCGTCTACTCCTGTGGCCCCGAGACCGTTGTGCTCGACGTTGACGTCGCTACCGCGTCCGTCTCGGTCGTCGCGCGCCATCGCTCCCACCCACTGCTGGCGCCATGGCGCGGCGGCAGCGCGCTGGTGCCCGACGAACGTGAGGGAGGGCACCTCGCCGTCGTCCACGACGTCATCTGGGTGAGCGACATGCGCATCTACCGCCATCGTCTCGTCCGTTTCGACGAAGACGTGCGTCCCGTCGAGGCGACGCCATGGTGGACGTTCGAGGGCGAGGACATCGAGTTCGCCGCCGGACTGGCCTGGCGTGGCCGCGACCTTGTCATCAGTTACGGCGTCCGCGATGCGACGGCCGCGCTCGCTGTCGTGCCCGCCGACCAGCTGCTGCGACGGTTGGAGCCGCTCCCGTTGCCGGACGTATGACCCCGCTGCTTGTCAGTGACCGTGGACCACTTCGTGCCGCCACACATGCGGCCCCAGCACCTCCGGCCGTCGACCCGGCCGTAGTCGTCCGGAGTTCTTGTCACCCCCCTTTCGTAGAGTGGTTCGTACTTCCCCCTTCCAGTTGTAGAACCACAGGAGCGACCATGCGTACACGACGCATCGGGCCGGGGAATCTGTCATGAGCCCACCCACGATCGACCCACCTTCGATCGACACTGCCCTCGACGCATTGGAGACGGCGGCCGATCTGTTGCAGGCCGCCGACCTCGACAACGCACCGGCGGAGGAGCTGAAGGCAGCGCGTCG
>JBBSLH010000320.1:0-4706 GCA_038255425.1 Acidimicrobiales bacterium | reverse complement strand
CCCGGCCGAGGTAGTACTCCTCGGCACCCACACGGAGCTTCCACAGCGACAACATGACAGCCCCAACAGGCCCCACTTCGGGCTGATCGTTACAACAAAGTTCGGCGTAGAGCGCCGGTGCAGCACCACCTGGTGCATCTGTGCGACGAGAAATTGCAGGCAGGGGAGGGTTTCCGGTCGGTTCGGCCGTTCGACAGGTCGTGCGTATTGAAGGTGGTCGCAAGATTCGTTGTAACGATCGTCGGGTTCGTGGGCCTGTTGGAAGTTGAGTGACCGTCGACGTTCGGAGTCGGCTGGCTCGACGACAGGAGAACCCCGTCGCCGATCCAGAAACGCGGTGGAGTCGATCGGACATCTGGCGTTCGACGAGAGGTTCGTGTGCGACAGACAACGAGTTTGGGATCGCCGGTCGACCCCGAGGTGCTCATCAGCAGTGCAAGTTCCGGGTGCAGGTCCGGACAGCTCGCCTCGCCCCAGCGCCCGTCTTCGCGATGTTCAATGTCAGCCCGGTCCTGCGATGCGGTGATGATCGCCGCGGGATTCCACGCAGCGACGAGCCGGTCGGTGTGACTGCCCGCGAGGAGCGGGACGTGGCCCGCTTCGAGAAGCGCCAGGTACGACACCACCCACTCGATCGAGGCGTCCCCTGACAGCACGACGACGGATCTGCCGGCGAGACCGAGGTCGTCGCGTCGCTCAGCCACCCGCTCCGCCAGATCCGATCGGCTCATGTAGAGTGGATCAGTGCCGAGCGCAGTTGCTGTCACGTCGCGATCAGCAATCATCTCCTGAGCGAAATTCGGAAATGCCGTACGCATCGCAGCAATGTTCGGGGTACCTAATCAGAGTTGACGAGAAACGCTTTGAGTCGGGACTCGAGGGGGTCTGCACGTCTCGGTGCACGGCAGACATCTGCGCTTTGGGGACTACGTCCGGGTCTTCTGGGTCGGGCGCCTTCCCGTGCGAGCTGCCCGCATCGGGCGAGCCGACATTGAATCGGCTGTACTACGTCCGGCCGACCGCTTCTGTGGAGCATCTGCCTCGTCGTTGGTGGGCCGGTCCGTGCCGCTGGTGTAGCCGCTGCGCCCGCTCGGCAGGAGCAGTCGGGTGGCGATGGCGGCTGCGAACACGACTGCCGCGCCGACGAGCGCGGCTGTGTTGAGTCCGTCGACGAACGCTCGTCGCGCCGCGTCGGCCAGCGCTTCGCCCTGCGTGCCGCCCAGCCGGGCGCCGACATCGAGTGCACCGGCGAGACCGCTGTCGGCGATCGCCCGTGACTGCTCCGGGAGGCTGCCGAGCGACGACACGATGCCCGACGCATATCGAGACGTGACGACGGAGCCGAGCACGGCCACGCCGAGCGCACCGCCGAGTTCGCGTGTGGTGTCGTTCATCGCTGAGCCGACACCGGCCCGACCGAGCGGCACCGCGGACATGATCATCGTGGTGAGCGGTGTCATCGTGATGGCCATGCCGGTCGCGAGGGGGACCATGGCCAGGTAGACGTTCACCAGCGAGCTGTCGACCTGCAGGACCGAGAACAGCGCAAGGCCCGTAGCGGTGAACGTCAGTCCGATCGGTACCACCGATGCCACACCGAAGCGTTCGACCAGCTTGGGCACCCGTGGGGCGATGCCCATGATGATGAATGCCACCGGCAGCTGCAACAGCCCGGATTGCAGCGGCGTGTAGTCGAGGACGAGTTGGAAGTACTGGGCGATGAGGAAGAACGTGCCGAACATCGCGAAGAACGTGAGGGTCATGCCCGCCGAGGCGACACTGAATCGCCGGTTGCGGAACAGACCGAGATCGAGCATCGGGAATCGTGCTGAGGACTCGCGCCACACGAACGCGACGAACGCAATGGCCGAGAGCGCGAAGGTGGCGAGCGTTTCCGGAGACATCCACCCGTTGTGGGGCCCTTCGATGATGCCGTAGACGAGCGACGACAGCGCAATGATCGACAGGACCGCGCCGGGAACGTCGATCGGCTGGTGTTGAGGATCCCGCGACCTGGGAACCAGGATGGCGCCGGCGACGAGGGCGAAGGCGATGAGGGGCACGTTGACGAGGAACACCGATCCCCACCAGAAGTGTTCGAGCAGCCATCCGGATGCGATCGGTCCGATCGCCGCTCCACCCCCGGAGATGCCGGCCCAGATCGCGATCGCCTTGGGTCGCTCGCTGCCGGGGAAGACGTTGGTGAGGATCGACAGCGTCGACGGCATGACGAATGCAGCGGCCACACCCATGACGCCGCGTGCTGCGATGACCGTGGCGGAGGAATCGGCCACGGTGGCGATCGCTGCGCCGACCAGGAACAACAACAAGCCAGCTTGCAGTGCGCCCTTGCGTCCGAACCGATCGCCGATCGCGCCGGCGGTGAACAACAAGCCGGCGAAGATCAGGGCGTAGGAGTCGACCATCCACTGCAACGAACTCGTTGGGGCATCGAGCTCCCGGGCGAGGGTCGGGATCGCCACGTTGAGACTGGTGTTGCCGATGATGACGATCATCAGGCTCATGCAGAGCACTGCGAGGATCAACCATCGGCGTTCGAACACCACGGGCTCGATCTCGTGGCCTGGAGCTTCTCGGTCGGTTGCGCGCTGATTCGTGTTCACAGGATCCTCCGTTGTGCGGTGAGGAGATCCCGATTCGGCAGGGATCTCAGGGTTTCACTACACGCTTGAGTCGAAACGCTACCGCGCGATGATCAGCCGTCGACGGGTCCAGGGTCTGCAAGGGTCGTGATTTCTGACACCTCGATCAGCGATCACGCTGCAGTGCGCGTCGGCGATCGATCGTATCGCTACGCTCGTGTCCATGGCACGGCCACGCAGCCAGGATGCTCGACGACGCGTGATCGACGCCGCCGTCGAAGCGCTCCTCGCCGTCGGCATCGAAGCCATGACGCTGGAAGACGTCGCCGAGCGATCAGGTGTCGCCCGATCGACCATCTACCGACACTTCGGCGACCGCGAGACGTTGATCATCGAGGCCGTCCGCTCTTGCCTCGTCGAGCACCCCACACCGAACTCCGGATCGCTCGAGGAAGATCTTGCGGACCTGTTCGGTCGTTACGACCACAAGCACAACCGTGCCATCAACCAACTTCTCCCGTTACTCCTCGACGAGCGACGCCCCGATGCTGCAATCCACGTTGCAGTCGAAGACATCCTCGCCGCACGCCAACGACCCCTACGCACCGTTCTCCAGCTCGCGCAACTGCGCGGCGAGATCGACCCCGACCTCGACCTCGACGTCGCCTTGGCGATGCTGCTGGGGCCACTCACCTATCGACGCATGATCCAGAGCGAGGCAATCACGGATGACTTCACCGTCGCGGTGTTGCGTGGAGCAGTCGCCGCGCTCCGACAGACCGCTGTCTCCACGAGCAGCTGAAACGTCGCCGGAGTAGGGGTCGAAGTAGGAAGTCGACCCTCGAGACCAGCGCTGCGTCGCTGTTGACCCGGTTTCACAGCCAACGCATGCTCACCGTCACCTTGAGCGGCCTCGAACGCGACGACCTCGTCACCCGCACCGTCCACCCCATAGTCCCACCACGAGTCGACTACTCCCTCACCGACCTCGGCCACAACCTCTCGGCCACAACCACCGACCTCGTCCAATGGGCCGAACACAACCGTCCCCACATCGACAACGCCCGAAAACCTACGACCAACGAAAAGCAGCCGAACCGGACACGTCCCCGCCCGACTGAATCGGCGAACTCTTGTCGCAGGATTCAGGGGGGCTGTCGTCAGGTGATCTAGATTCCGAGCGCTCCGGTTTGCACCTCAGCGATGGCGGACTCGTCTCCGTCGAGTTCGACATGTGCCGCGTCTCGGCGTCCGAAGAGATACAACACGATTTCGCTGGCAGGCCCAGCGATGATCGCAGACCGGTCGCCGCCGCCGATGTGCAGGTCGCCCCGGCCGGGATCTCTGAGAGTGAGATCCACGTCATGCAGCTTGCGGGTCATCATCTTGAAACGTCGCGGCGATTGGGCCCATAGAGCGTCGTCGAGCGCTTCGAGATCTGCCCTCGGTGACATCGCATCCGCGCCGCGACGGAGATCCTCATGGTGGATGAAGTACTCGATCAGATTCATCGGCCCATCGACGCCGCGCAACAACCGCGGCGGGCCCGAGCGCAGCAGTTCGACAAGAGCCTCGAAACTGTTACGGTCGACAGCCCGATTCATTGCCCGCTGCGTGTATCGCGCGAACGGACCCCCCAACACAATTCCGGGTCCAGCCAAGGGGCGACGCTCGCGCACCACCAGATGGGCAGCGAGGTCAACGGAAGTCCAGCCCTCACACAGGGTGGGGTACCCGGGACCCACCGTCAGTAGAAGTTCGCACAGCGACCGACGTTCGGCCTGGGCAAGCTCAGAGTTCCTCATGGCGTGGTCATCACTCCTCGTTCGGGTTCCTGCGCCGACGCTGCGCAGGCCAACACAGAACCCGACAGAATCGCCAACATATTGTACACAATTATATGGTTCCACGATAGATCGAGCGCGATTTGATCGTGAGGGATGGGTCTGGTACGGTTGCCGGTATGCCAAAGGCGTTCGCGCAGCTCGACCTGGATCAGCAGTTCTGTTTCGCGCTCTACACGGCGTGTCACGCGGTGATGCGGTCGTACCGGCCGTTGCTGGCCGATGTCGAACTCACCTACCCCCAATACCTCGCCATGCT
>JBBSLH010000319.1:0-4717 GCA_038255425.1 Acidimicrobiales bacterium | reverse complement strand
CGACCTCGCGATCCTCACCTGCCGCCTCACCGACCGCCCGCTGCGGCCGAGCTTCCCCGACGGCTACCGCAACGAGACCCAGGTCGTCTCGACGATCATGGGGTCCGACAACAAGAACCCCTACGACGTGCTCACCATCAATGGTGCGTCCGCTGCGCTCATGCTCAGCGGTCTGCCGTTCGACGGTCCCATCGGCGCCGTTCGCATGGCGTTCGACACCGACGGCGAGTGGGTCCCGCACCCCGAGCACGACGAGATCGACGAATCGACGTTCGACCTCGTGGTCGCCGGCCGTGAGAACGACGCCGGCGAGATCGCCATCATGATGGTCGAGGCCAACGGCACCGAGAAGGCGTGGGAGCACTACCAGAACGGCGCCCCCTTCGTCACCGAAGAAGCCATCGCCCAGGGCCTCGAGGACTCCAAGGCCTCGATCAAGGCCTCCATCGATCTCCAGCGCGAACTCGTCAAGGCGTACGGCGCTCGTGAGCCGATCGAGTGGACCGCCGCCACCGACTACGAGGACGACGTCCTCGCCAAGGTGACCGAGGTCGCCACCGACCGTCTCCGCGACGTCGGCGCCATCGCCGTCAAGGCGGAGCGCGAGCAGGCCGAGCGCGAGCTCAAGGACGCCGTGCGCGGCGAACTGGCCGACGAGTTCCCCGGCCGCGAGAAGGAGATCGGCGGCGCCATCAAGTCGGTCTTCAAGAAGGTCATCCGCGAGCGCGTCGTCAACGAGGGCATCCGCATCGACGGTCGTGGCCCGGCGGATCTCCGCCCGGTCACCGCCGAGGTCGGCATCCTCGACACCGCCCACGGCTCCGGCCTCTTCCAGCGTGGCGAGACCCAGGTCCTCAACGTCCTGACGCTCGGCATGCCGAAGATGGACCAGTTGCTCGACAACCTCGGTCCGGTCGAGAAGAAGCGCTACATGCACCACTACAACATGCCTCCGCATGCCAATGGTGAGACCGGCCGCGTGGGCAGCCCCAAGCGTCGCGAGGTCGGCCACGGCCTCCTCGCCGAGCGTGCACTGCTCCCCGTCATCCCCAACATGGAGGACTGGCCGTACACGTTCCGCCTCGTCTCCGAGGTGCTGGCCTCGAACGGCTCGACGTCGATGGCTTCGGTCTGCTCATCGTCGCTGTCGCTCATGGACGGCGGTGTGCCCATCAAGGCACCGGTCGCCGGTATCGCCATGGGCCTCATCTACGAGGACGGCAAGTACACGACCCTCACCGACATCCTCGGTGCGGAAGACGCCTTCGGCGACATGGACTTCAAGGTCGCCGGCACGAGTGAATTCGTGACCGCGCTGCAGCTCGACACCAAGATCGAAGGCCTCCCGGCCGACGTCTTGGCCTCGGCCCTGCAGCAGGCCAAGGAAGCTCGTGTGGCGATCCTCGACGTCATGAACGAGTGCATCGCTGAGCCCCGCGACGACGTCCAGGGCACGGCTCCGAAAATCATCAGCTTCGAGATCCCGATCGACAAGATCGGTGAGGTCATCGGCCCCAAGGGCAAGATGATCAACACGATCCAGGGCGAGACCGGCGCCGACATCGGCGTCGACGACGACGGCGCCGTCGGCACCGTCACCATCGGTGGCACCGACAAGGATGCCGTCGAAGAGGCTCGTCGCCAGATCGAGCTGATCGTCAACCCGCCGGCCGCAGACGTCGGCGAGGTCTACATGGGTCGTGTGGTGAACATCACCAAGTTCGGTGCGTTCGTCAACATCCTCCCGGGCCGCGACGGTCTCCTCCACATCTCGAAGATCGGTGGCAAGCGCCGCATCGACAAGGTCGAGGACGAACTGGAGCTCGGCCAAGAGGTCGAGGTCCGGGTCGACGACATCGATCCCAACGGCAAGGTCAGCCTCTCCATGGCGTCCGAGCCTGCAGACGATGGTGACTCCGGCTCGTCGGGTGGCGGCGGTGGCCGTGATCGTGGTGGCCGCGACGGAGGTCGTGGTGGCCGTGACGGCGGCAGTCGTGACGGTGGCGGTCGTGACGGTGGCGGTCGTGACCGCAAGCCCCGCGCCGACAAGGCAGAGGACAAGTCGTCCAGCGACAAGTCGTCCGACGACGACGCCGGCTCCAGCGACACCACCTTCGTGTCGTTCGAGGACGCCTTCGACGAAGAGTTGAAGGAAGAGTTCGGGGACCTCGGTCCCGAGAACAAGCCCACCGGTGGCACCGGTGGCGGAGGCCGCGGACGCGGTCGGCGCCGCTGACACCGCAGATCACCACGCTCGCTTCCGGCATCCGGGTCGTCACCGACCCGATGTCGGAAGCGCGTTCGGTGACCACAGGCGTGTGGGTCGGTGTCGGAGGACGTGACGAAGCACCCGGCATCGCCGGGGCCAGTCATTTCCTCGAGCACCTGTTCTTCAAGGGGACCGAGCGACGCTCGGCCCGACAGATCGCGGAGTCGGTCGACTCCGTCGGCGGTGATCTCAACGCGTTCACCTCGCGCGAGCACACCGCCTTCCACACCCGCCTGCCGGCGGGGGAGTGGCGTCTGGGCGTCGAGTTGCTGGGCGACGTGCTCTCGGCACCGGCGTTGCGACAGGTCGACATCGACGCCGAGCGTGAGGTCATCCTCGAAGAGCTCTGGGCTGCGATGGACACGCCAGAAGACCTGGTGCACATGCTGGCGGCCGACGGCATGTTCCCCGCTCATCCGCTCGGACGCGAGGTGCTCGGCGATGCCGACACCGTCCGAGCCATGCGACGCGACGACATCGCGTCGTTCTTCGAACAGCACTACCGTCCGGCCAACCTGGTCGTGGCCGCCGCGGGGCGCATCGAACACGACGAGTTCTGCGAGGCTGTGGCCCAGCACCTCGACCTCGCTCCCGGTGGAGAGACACCCGATCGGGTGGTCCCGGGCGACGATGTCATCCCGCTGCACACGCACGAGCGCGACGGCGAACAGGTCCACCTCGTCCTGGGCTGGCGGGGTCTGCCGTCGGGCCACGACGATCGCTACGCGCTGGCCGTCGCCAACCAGATCCTGGGTGGCGGGTCGTCATCGCGCCTGTTCCAGACGATCCGCGAGGACCGGGGCCTGGCCTACACCGTGTACTCCTGGGTCGAGGCCCACTCCGACGCCGGCATGCTCGGCGCCTACGTCGGCACGTCGCCCGGTCGTTCGGCCGAGACGTTGGAGACGCTCGAGTCGGAGCTGGTGAACATCGCGTCGACGGGTGTGACCGCAGACGAGTTCCGCGTTGCTGTCGGCTACCTGTCCGGAGCGACCGAACTCGGGCTCGAGGACTCTGGCAGCCGCATGGGCCGCATCGGTCGCATGCTGCTGTCCACGGGCACCGTCGTCGACCTCGACGAACAACTCGCCCGTCTCCGAGCGGTCACGATCGACGAGGTCGACGCGTTGTTGGCTCGGCTCCTCGGTGGTTCACGCACGGTCGCCGCCGTCGGCCCGGTCGACGCCGCGGCACTCGCCGCCGCCGTCTGACGACGTCGGCCTCGCGCCAGAATCGATCGTCAGCGAGCGGGACGGACGTGGGTCCGCGGGCGCTTGGGGTGCTTCGTCGACAGGCGTGGATCCGAGCGCCGCGACCGGCAGCTCGGTCGACTTCCACGGGTGGCGGGACGGATTCGGCAGCGCTTGCGATCGTGGTCCATCGTCACTCCCGCCCGGTGTCGTCCGTCGTCATCCCTTCGGACGGTACAGAACCTGATGGACGTCGACGCGACGTTCCCACGGTGATTTGTGCCGTCGTCTCCTACTCTTCCGGACGTGACCATTCGAGTTGGAGTCTTCGGCGCTGGCGGGCGCATGGGCAGCACGGTCTGTGCTGCTGTCGCTTCGGATCGTGCCACCGAGTTGGTGGCTGCCGTCGACCCGCACCACGAGGGGATCGACCTCCATCTGGTCGCGCGCGGGGCGCCGGTGCCCGATCTGACCGTGGCCGCTGGGGCCGACGCGTTCGAACGCGCCCGTGTCGACGTCGTGGTCGACTTCACGCGGCTCGAGGCGGCGCGCGAGAACCTGGCCTGGGCGGCCGAGCACGGGGTCCACGCCGTCGTCGGCACCACCGGGTTCGACGAGGACGATCACGAGCGGTTCCGCTCGACCTTCACCGAGTCCAACTGTCTGATCGCGCCCAACTTCGCCATCGGCGCCGTCTTGATGATGCGCTTCGCCGAGATGGCCGCACCGTTCTTCGACACGGCCGAGGTGATCGAGTATCACCACGACGCCAAGGTCGATGCACCGTCGGGAACAGCGATGCTCACGGTCGAGCGACTTGCAGCAGCATCGGACGAATGGGCCGACGACCCCACCGAGTCCGAGGTGGTCGAGCACGCTCGCGGCGGCAAGGGACCCGGGGGCATCCCGGTCCACTCGGTGCGCATGCGAGGGATGGTTGCGCACCAGGAGGTCATCCTCGGCGCCACCGGACAGACCCTCACCATCCGCCACGACTCGTACGACCGCGATTCCTTCATGCCCGGCGTCCTCCTCGGTGTGAAGCGGGTCGCCGATCTCCCCGGCCTGACGGTCGGACTGGATGAGGCACTCGGGCTGTGACCGAGCGCTGGCTCTCCACCGATCTGCACCAGGTCTGGCTGGTGGTCGTCTCGGCGATCGCCATCTTCTGCGCCGTCATCATCATTGCTCGCGCGGTCGGGCTGCGAGCGTTCTCGAAGATGTCGAGCTTCGACTTCGCCGTCACCGTTGCGACCGG
>JBBSLH010000318.1:0-4731 GCA_038255425.1 Acidimicrobiales bacterium | reverse complement strand
ATGTGGGCAGCGCAGTGACAATCACGGTCCGCGATGGACCCGTCGTGCGGATCGAGGTACACAACCACGAGGCAGCGACCCAGGCGTTCCGAGACCTACTCCACCACAGCGAACGACCAGCCAACACATCGCCGACCGGACGCGGGCTGGGCCTCGTGCGCGCGCTTGCTTCGCGCGTCGGACTGGACGATGACGTCAACGGCGGCAAAGTCGTCTGGTTCGAGTGGGAACATCCATCGCACCAAGGCCAGGGTGAAGCTGTTTTCGAGACACATGGCGACGTCGCCATCTCGTAGAGCGAGGCAACCGGGCTCAGCATTGCCGCCAGAACGTGATCGGGGCCCGCTCCAACGCACGGCTCGTCACGATTGTTGCGTCAGATCGAGATGCCGGGAGACCCGATCGATCGCAGCGACGGTCGAGGGATGTTCATCAACGGGTATCGACCCGTCGACATACTCGCCCCCAACCATGCCGAGCCGAATCGCCGCCGAAGCCCACAAATGTTGTCGAAAAGTGTTTCGGCCAGCATCCACAGGGAAACGTGCCAAGACGCCGCACCCGATGAATCCGCCAACGACGGCGGCATTGCGGCTCCGGCGTCCAAATCGTTCAGTCCGTCTCCAGCGGACCCGCAGATCAACCCGAACCGGGCGATGCGCCTCGAGCGGCGGTGGCCAAGGATTTTTCGAGGACGGTGACTCCGCTCAGTACCGGCACGTCGGTGTTCGGCCAGTGACGCGATAACGCCCGACGCCTCCACCGGAAGCCAAGCACGGTCTGGACCGATCGCTCGGCCGCTCTCGGCTCGCTAGTCGCTACACACCGAGCGTGGGTGCCGATGCGGCTTGGGCTCGGCCGTGCGGTGCGCGGGATCCTTCGGTGCCTCGTCCGGTACTGAGCGACTTGTTCTGCGCTGTGGAGGCTGTGGTCAGGTGGTGGAGTCGATGTATCTGATGGCGGACGGCCTGTCTGCTACTAGTGCGGTTCGGAGGGTGTCGATGGCGGCGGTGGCGCGTTGGTGTGCGTCAGGTCCGAGGGCGTCGACGATGAAGAGTGCATTGGATGTGGTGTCGGTGATGGCGGTGCGTGGGGTTTGGCGCCAGTTCCATCGGCGGCAGGTGACGCCGGTGTCGTCGCGCCAGATCGGTTCGCCGGGTTCGGGATGCTCCACGACGGCTTGACCGTTGTCGGTCGTGTGGAAGTGTTCGGTACCTTCGGCACGTACGAGTCGCGCCGGGCCGACGTAGGCGTCGACGGTCTCCGCGCCGATCGGGATTCGTTGGAGCACCGAGATCGCGTTGTACGTGTCGGTGATCTTGTCGATGCGCGGGAGCCCGTTCTTTTCGGCACGCCGCGAGAGGGCGTCGGCGCTCGGTCGTGTGCGGTTCGGTTTGGCGCCGAACGCCCGGTAGGTGTCTCGCCAGTGTTCGAGGTGTTCGTCGTCGAGATCGATGTCGTACGAATCGGCTGTTTGGAGCCAGTGGTCGCTGTCGGTGTCGGAGGGGCCGGAGCTGATGCCGGCAGCGACCATGAGCCCGGCGCAGTAGTCGGGACGGAGATCGAAGATCGCTGGGTCGATGCGGACCGTTGCGAGCCACTCATCGAGTTCGTTTGCGGGCCACACGCGTTGCACCATGTCGAGCATTATAGTGCCCGATATGGAAGGGAGTGCAGCGGTGGGTGCGGTCGTTCGGGCGCGACGCAAGGAGCGGGGTTGGTCGCTCGACCGCGCCGCGACCCGGCTCGGCGTGAGTCGGCGTCTGCTGACGCAGATCGAATCGGGATCGGCCAACCCGTCGCTGTCGACGCTGTTGTCGATCGCGAACGGGTTCGGAATCGACCTGACCAACCTGATCGCGCAAACCCCTAGCGCGGTCGATGCGGTGCTGCAACCGGACAACGAAACCGCAGCCGTGCTGTGGTCGACCGACGCAGGAAGCCATGCGCGGCTCCTCGTGGGGATGGGGCCGCTCGAGATGTGGGTGTGGCGCCTCGAACCCGGTGAGTCGAAACGATCGGACGCCCACAGCGCCGGCAGTATCGAAGCGTTGATCGTGACAGCTGGTCGGGTCGAGGTCGACATCGAGGGCGGAGACACGCGAACGGTGAATGCGGGCCAGTCACTGATCTTCGCAGTCGACGTCGGCCACGGATACCGCAGTGGCGCCGACGGTGCCGCCGAATTCCATCTCGCCGTGTTCGATCCCATCGACAGCCCCGCCGGCCGCTGATGTCCGCTCTGCTCGCCATCGCATCAGCGTGCACGTTCGGTGTCGCCGACTTCCTCGGCGGACTCGCAACCCGCAAAGCAGCAGTCGTTGCGGTCACGCTGATCACGAACCTCGCGGGTGCGGCCCTCGCCGTCGTGCTCGTCGTCGTGATCGACGGGCGGTGGTCGGTCGGGGCGGTCGCGTGGGGCGCAGCCGGTGGACTTGCGGGCCTCGCCGGGCTCTTGCTGCTCTACCAGGGTCTGGCCGAGGGACCGAACCGACTCGTGAGCCCACTGAGCGCAGTGGTCGCCGCAGCGGTTCCCGTGATCGTCGGCGTGGCGCTCGGAGACCGCCCGGCGATGATCGCGATCGTCGGGATCTGTGTGGTCCCGGTCGCGGTGTGGCTCGTCGCGGGCGGCGACATCGCCTTGGCCGGCGCATCCCGGCGACCACTCGCGCTGGGCATCGGAGCCGGGTTGGGGTTCGGCACGTTCTTCGTGCTCCTCGCTCAGACCCCCGATGACGCCGGGACCGTGCCGCTGCTCATGGCGAGAGCCACCTCGGTCACCGTGCTCCTCGCCGCCACCCTCGTCACCCGACCGCCGACACCTGACAGATCGACCGTCGGCATCGCGATCGCAGCGGGCGCACTCGACATGACCGCAAACGGTCTCTTCCTGTGGTCCACACTCGACGGAGACCTCGCCATCGTCGGGGCCCTCGTCAGCCTGTTCCCGGCCACCACCGTCCTCCTCGCCGTGATCTTCCTCAACGAACGCCTCGACCGCAAACAAACCCTCGGCCTCGCGCTCGCCGTCACCGCCGCCGCACTCCTCAGCTGAAACTCCTAGGGAACCCATGCACCCCACACACGATCCCCGCAGCACGACACCGATCGTCACCGAACGCTCGAGCAACGAAGCGCTACTCGCGACGTGCAGCAAGCAGCACTCCGAAAGCCACCGAAATCGACGGCCCACCGGCCCGCGATGCGACACTACGGTCCGGACA
The DNA here is from genome assembly GCA_038255425.1 of Acidimicrobiales bacterium. Taxonomy (GTDB): domain Bacteria; phylum Actinomycetota; class Acidimicrobiia; order Acidimicrobiales; family Salinilacustritrichaceae; genus Salinilacustrithrix. Next base: position 1,507 of record JBBSLH010000318.1, on the reverse strand, counting down.
TGTACACCCCTATAGCGTGCGAGATGGGCACCGGCCCCGACGTCACCGAAGCGCACCGAGGCGCCGGGTTCGGTCACCTCGTCTCCCACAACGAGGACACCGACGATGGCCCGGGGCTGGTCGCGACCGCCCTCCCGTTCGTCGTCGACGACGAGATCTCGCTGGCCCGTGCGCACTTCGCCAAAGCGAATCCGCACTGGCGAGACATCGATGGCGCCAGGCTCTCCTGATCGTCCCGATCGTCGATGCGTACGTGTCGCCACGCTGGTACCCGTCGAAGACTGAACACGGCAAAGTCGTACCCACGACGAACTACGAGCTGTCCATCTCCACGGAGTCGTCGAGATCCACCACGATGCCGAATGGAAACGGAAGGTTGTCGAAGATCTGACCCTCGAGAACGAGGGTCGGGTCGACGACCCGGAACTGGTTGAACCGTGGGCGGTGTCCGACGCCCCGGCGTCGTTCATCGATGGACAACTCAAAGCGATCGTCGGGATCGAACTTCGTGTCGAACGGATCGAAGCGAAGCAGAAGCTGAGCCAGAACCGCCCGGAGCAGGATCGCCTCGGAGTGATCGACGGACTCGGCAGGTCACAGAACCACAGCACCGTCGAAACCTCGAATCGAATGCGCCAGCAAGGCCAATAGCTGGCGATCAAACCTGTCCCCGCAACGCTCATATCGGCGGGCAATGCGAACTCATCAACCCGATCAGATCCTCACGTATCCGCTCGGCCAAGTGCTCCTGGTTGTGCAAGCCGACACTCGAGCACGTCACGGCCCGTAGCTGACGCGACAGGATCATGATTTCGGCGTGTGGAAAGGCTTCCATCGTGAGTCGTCGAACCCAACAACGTGGCGCCGTGCCGACGTTGGCTGCGATTGCCGTGCTCATCGCAGGATTCATCTATCTGCTTGTTCAGCCTCGCTGGACGGAGGCGAAATCGGATGACGCGTTCTGGCCTGACAGACAGCGAATGGCGTCCATCAGGTCATCTCGAATCTGTCGACGCCGACGCCGCTGGGTTCCCACGTACGACGAGGGGTCGATCGGCGTTCCGAATCGTGCCACCACCGAATGAAACGGTCGTGGCACCCTGGCGCCGATTGGTTGGACCAGTTCAGTGCCGACCAGGCCGATCGGAACGATCATCGCGTTCGTCATCAACGCCAATTGAGCAACACCGGTCCGGCCGCGGTGCAGCAGGCCATCGCGCGAGCGCGTCCCTTCGGGATAGATGCCGAGCATGTCGCCGTGTTCCAGCGCCGAAGCGGCAGTGTCCAACGCGGCCATCGCCTGGCGGCCGGCTGAGCGCCTGATCGGGATCATCCCCAGCGCCGGAAACACAAACCGTGTCTTCCAGCTCTCGAGGTACTCCGCTTTGCCAACGAACCTCGTGCGGCGTGGCACCGACAGGGTCAACACCACCGAGTCGAAGAATGACATGTGGTTCGCCGCCAAGATCACCGGGCCATCAACGGGGACGTTGTCGAGACCCTCGGT
>JBBSLH010000317.1:0-4737 GCA_038255425.1 Acidimicrobiales bacterium | reverse complement strand
GGAGTCCGCGAGACCTACACGGTCCGCAAGCTCTCCAACAGCGTCGGCGTCGAGCGGACGTTCCCGGTGCACTCGCCGGTCGTGTCCAAGATCGAGGTCGTCACCCGTGGTGACGTCCGCCGAGCCAAGCTCTACTACCTGCGCGATCGCGTGGGGAAGCGGGCCAAGGTCAAGGAAAAGCGCGACTTCTGATCTCGGCTCTGGTCGCGAGACTCGACCCGGACGGACGATGATCGATTGGCGGGGGATGCGCTCGGGAGAACCGGGCGCTGAACTGCGACCCCTCGATCCCGACGAGGCCGACGGCACGTCGCCGTGGCGCGTACTGCTCGAGATCCCGGTCCTCATCCTGATCGCCGCATTGATCGCGATCGGGGTGAAGGCCTTCGTTGCTCAGGCGTTCTACATCCCGTCGGCATCGATGGAGCCGCAGCTGACGGCAGGTGACCGGGTCGTCGTGTCACGCACCGCGTATGAACTCCACGATCCTCGGCGCGGCGACGTCGTGGTCTTCGACGATCCGGGAGCGTCGGACGACGGCGACGATTCGTTCGTGGTCCTGCGACTGGGTCGTGACGCATTGGAGGCCGTCGGCGTGGTTCCGCCTGAGGACTCCGAGCTGATCAAACGCGTGATCGGCCTCCCGGGAGAGACCGTCGAGGGACGAGACGGCAGCGTGCTCATCGACGGACGTCGACTGATCGAGCCGTACCTCGACGACGCAACCACCACGACGGACTTTCCGCCGACGCCGGTGCCCGATGGCGACGTGTTCGTGATGGGCGACAACCGGGACAACTCGAAGGACAGCCGACGGTTCGGCACGGTGCCGGCCGATTCGATCGTGGGGCGAGCGCTGGCTCGGGTGTGGCCGCCGGGACGGTTGGCGTATCTCTAGTCGGCCACGCTGTCACCCCCTGCGGGTTACGGTGCCGACCATGAGCGCCGCCGCGGAGATCGTCCATCCATGAGCACCGACGACCTCGAACAGTACGAGGCCGACATCGAACTGCAGTTGTACCGCGAGTACAAGGACATCAGTCCGACGTTCGCCTACGTGGTCGAGACCGAGCGGCGCTTCTATCTGGCCAACGAGGTCGAGAGCCACGTCCGCGACGAGTCCGGTACGCCGTACATCGAGTTGACGTTGCGCGACGCGTGGGTCTGGGACATGTACCGGACGACACGGTTCGTCTCGAAGGTGCAGATCGTGACGTTCAAGGACGTCAACATCGAGGAACTCCCCAAGGCCGACCTCGATCTCGAGGCCTTCCGCAAGAAGACCTGAGTCGTGACCGTCGCCCGCCAGAAGCTCGGAGCCCACGGTGAGCGGCTGGCCGCCCGCCGCTACGAGTCGAACGGCTACACGGTCGTCGCCCGCAACTGGCGCTGCAACGACGGCGAACTGGATCTCGTGCTCCGGGGCGACGGCGTTCTCGTGTTCGCCGAGGTGAAGACCCGCTCGTCCGACCGGTTCGGCGTGCCGGCCGAGGCCGTGACACCAGCCAAGCAGCGAAGGATCCGGAAGCTGGCTCAGCGGTTCTGTGCCGACACGGGCGAGCGCGCTCGCACCCTCCGCTTCGACGTGGTCTCGGTCCTGCGCGGGCAGGTCGAGATCATCGAGAACTGCTTCTGAGGGAAGGAGGCACGAATTCGTTCGGTCAGGCCGGCGTCGGGAGCGCCAGCGAGCAGGCGGCAGCGCAACGAGGCTCGAACGGCCCGCAGGGGCCGGAGGCCGAGTCAGCCGAAGATGGCCCACAGGACCAACGCGAGCGCGACGACGAGGCCGGCGACGACGAAGATGATGTCGCTGTCGCGGCGCTTCTGGGGTCGGTTCGGGTTGAAGCCCATGCCTCATGAGTATCGTCCGGCACATGGACGAGCTGCAGATCGAGCGGGACGGCGCGATCGTCACCATCACCCTCAATCGACCGGAGAAGAAGAACGCGGTCATCGCTCCGATGTGGGCCGCGCTGGGCGACCTCTTCGTCGAGATCGCACGTGACCCGTCGGTCCGGGCCGTCGTGCTGACCGGCGCCGGCGGCGACTTCTGCTCGGGCGCTGATCTGTGGGCGCCACCGAGTGGTGAGGCACCGCCGCACCAACTCACCGCCATGCGCACGGTCGCCGGCGCCATCCAGGGTCTCCATGACCTACCGCAACCGACAATCGCCAAGGTGCCGGGCGTCGCGGCTGGCGCGGGGTGCTCACTGGCCCTGGCCTGCGACCTGATCGTGGCGTCGGACCAGGCCCGGTTCAGCGAGATCTTCGCCAAGCGGGGACTGGCCCTCGACGGCGGCTCGTCCTGGCTGCTGCCTCGCATGGTGGGGCTGCACAAGGCGAAGGAGCTGACCTACTTCGCCGAGATCCTCTCGGCAGCCGAGGCCGCGGAGTTCGGGCTGGTGAACCGAGTGGTTCCCGCCGACGAACTCGACGCGTTCGTCGACGACTGGGCGTCGCGCCTCGCGGCCGGACCGCCGATCGCCTACAGCCTCAGCAAGAAGATGCTCAACAACGCCACCCATGTGACGCTGGCGCAGGCCCTCGAGGACGAGGCCCGATCGCAGTCGATCACGCTGGCATCGTCGGACACGGCTGACGCGTTCAAGGCGTTCGTCGAGAAGCGGGAACCGAACTTCCAGGGACGCTGACGCTGGGCTGCTGGCGGGAAACCCGGTGACAGTGTCACCACCCCTGTTCTAGGGTGATCCTCGGTCGGCTCGTTCCGGCCCGCTCGATGCGTCGGCGTCACGACCGTCCCCGCCGCCCCGACAGGGGGCTGCCACAGGGAGACGCTCCGTGCTCGCCATCATCCAGTCCTCCTCGTTGCTCGGGGTCGAAGGTCGCTGCGTCCGAGCGGAGGTGCACGTCGGCAACGGTCTGCCCTCGTTCACCATGGTCGGCCTCCCCGACGCGTCCTGTCGCGAGGCGCGCGACCGTGTCCGCTCCGCCGTGCTCTCCAGTGAGTACGTCTGGCCGATGCGCCGGCTCACGATCAACCTCGCACCCTCTGCCTTCCCGAAGTTGGGGACGTCGCTCGACCTCGCCATCGCCGTCGGCGTGCTCACCGCCACCGGCGAGGCGCCCGACGAGGCGTCCGCTGGTTGGGCGTTCCTCGGCGAGTTGGGCCTCGACGGGTCGATCCGGCCGGTACGTGGCATGGTCCCGCTCGTCGCTGCGCTCCGAGGTGTCGTCCGAGGCGTCGTGGTCGCCGACTCGGCGTTCGCGGAGGCAGCGCTGGTCCCCGGGATCGAGGTGCGCTGCGCGCCTGATCTCGGGACGGTCGTTCGAGCGCTTCGCGGCGAGACGGGGTGGTCCGACCCGCCGTCCACGCCCGTGCCGCAGGCGCCTGCGAGTCCCGACCTGATCGACGTACGGGGGCAACCGGTCGGTCGACAGGTGCTCGAGATCGCCGCGGCCGGCGGACATCACCTGCTCCTGAGCGGGCCGCCCGGTGCGGGCAAGACTCTGCTGGCGAGTCGGCTGCCTGGCCTGTTACCCGACCTCGACGACGAGGACGCGCTGGAGGTCACTTCGATCCACTCGGCCGCGGGAATGCCGGTCGACGGCCAACTGATCCGTCGTCCGCCGTTCCGGGCGCCGCACCACACGGCGTCTGCCGTGTCGCTGATCGGCGGCGGGACCACCGCGATGCGTCCCGGCGAGATCAGCTTGGCGCATCATGGCGTTCTTTTTGCGGACGAACTCGGGGAGTTCCCGCCGACGGTTCTCGACGCGCTGCGCCAGCCGATCGAGGAGGGCCGAGTGCGGGTGAGTCGAGCCCGAGGCACCGTGGCCTACCCGGCGAGATTCCAGTTCGTCGCCGCCACCAACCCCTGTCCCTGTGGACCGGAAACCACCGGGTGTCGTTGTTCTGAGGCGGGACTGGCGCGGTATGCACGTCGGCTGTCGGGGCCACTGCTCGATCGGTTCGACCTCCGCCTCCACGTCGGTCGACCCGACGCTGGCGATCTCCTCGGCGAACCCGATGGCGAGCCGACCACCGTGGTCGCTCGCCGAGTGCTGGCCGCGCGGCGTCGGGCCGACGATCGCGGCCTCGGTGCCAACGGTGCACTGTCCGGTCACGATCTCGACGTCGTCGCGCCGTTGGTACCGGCCGCGGCGCGGCTCCTCGAAGACCTGGTGCGCCGAGGGAAGCTGACGGCCCGCGGCGTACAGCGCGTCCGACGGGTCGCGCGGACGATCGCGGACCTCGCCGCCGACGAAGGCCCGCTCGGGACCGAGCACGTGGCGACCGCAGTTGCGCTCCGTGTTCCTTCCGGGGCCGAGGTCGCGGTGGCCTCGTGACCTCCACGCCGTACCTCGCGGGGCTCCTCGGCCTGCCGGAGCTCGGGCCGGTCCGCCTGGCTGCCCTGCTCGACCACTTCGGCTCGGCCGACCGTGCGTGGGACGCCGTGCGGCGCGGTGCGCTCGGTGGAGTCGCGTTGCGGGCCTCGCCCAGCAGGCGCCCGGCGTTGGTCGGCGGCTGGCGCCGTGCTGCAGAACGGACCGACGTCGACGCGATCGTGTCGGCCCATCGCGATGCTGGCATCGAGATCCTGTCGCCCGATTCGGCCGAGTGGCCCGACGCATTCCACACCGACCCGGAGCCGCCACCGCTCCTCTTCGTACGGGGCGACCCAGCGTTGCTGGCGTCGGTGTCGGTGGCGATCGTCGGGACTCGACGGTGCACGGCGGCGGGGAGCGCCACGTCCCGAGACCTCGGCGAGGGTCTCG
>JBBSLH010000316.1:0-4764 GCA_038255425.1 Acidimicrobiales bacterium | reverse complement strand
TCCACCCGGGGAACGAAGACGCCACCAGCAGCTCGCACTCGACGCGTCAGGCGAAAGAGCGGCTCCAAGGACGACACCGGCGGATCGACCGATCGGGGCGGCATGTCGGCGTGGGCGATGAAGGGTTGGAAGGTCTCGCGGTGATGGCCCACGACGTGCTGGGCGAGGCCTTCGGGGCAGTTCGGATCGTGGGGGAGGAAGCACTGGCACGCGAAGTCGACATCGACGCCCTCCGGTCGTTCCCGCCCGTCGGCACCGAGCCCGCCGTAGCACTGGAGTGGTTCGAGCAGCGCCGACATCGGATCGCAGCGCTCGCTCAGCGCGCCGCCCTCGGCGAGGTGGTGGAGAACGATCCACAGCGCCGGCGCGACGTTGTCCGACCGCATCGCCCGTTTCATCGCCGACCAGTTGCCGGCGTCGCAGGTGAGCACGTGATTCACGTCGACCCGATCGAGTTCGAATCCGTCCGGCCCGCGATGGCGGTCGAGCACCTCGAGGCACAGCGCCACCGGATTGCGGTCGCACGGGAGCCCGTGGGCGATCGCCCATTGCACCACGGCGCTCACCTCGCGTCGCCGTGCCTCTCGTACGGGCGCAATGGCTTCCGCGAACGAGATGAACGGGCGCCGCTCCCGTGCAGATTCGACTGGCGGGAGCTCTGCCACGTCGTCCGGGACGGACTCATGGATCGTCAGTCGATGGCCACACCAATCGCAGTCGGTGGGGTCGTGGGTGAACTCTTGGCACAGGTCGCAGGAAGGCATGACCCGATCTTCGCGACACCCACTGACAACAACTCCCGACACCCGTCAGACAGCGGACTGCTCAGGCAGAGGCCAAGAATTCACGCAGGATCGTCTCGGTGGCGTCGGGCTGGTCCCGGAAGCTGCCGTGGCCGCAGTCGTCGAAGACCTCGAGGCGACCGATGCCGTCGGGCAGCAGCGACATGATCTCCTCGCTCGCGGTCACCGGCGTCATGGGGTCGTCAGCGCCGGCCAGGACGAGTGTGGGAACCGTGATGGCCGGAACGTCGCCACGCAGGTCGAACTCGTCGACGAACGCTCCGTTGAAGTGCTGCTGGACTCGGAGATTGGCCCACTCCCGACGTGGCCCGAACGGATGGTCGCGCTTGTTGTAGAGCGGCATGTTCACCGTGAAGTAGTCGGCGTCGAACGGTTCGCCCCGCACGAAGATCGACTCGTACAACTCCCTCGCCCGAGGACCTCCCAACTCCTCGAACCGTCGGGCGGTCTCCTCGGTGTGGCGACGTGCCGCGGTGCTCGACAGGACCAGCTTCGACGCGTGGCCGGGATGGCGGCTGCCATAACGCATCGCCACGAAGCCGCCGAAGCTGTTGCCGAGCACGACCGGAACCGTGATCTCGAGGGCGTCGCAGAACCGCACGATGTCGTCGGCCCAGGTGTCGAGGTCCCAGCCGGACGGGTCGCGTCGTTGGTCGCTGCGGCCGTTGCCACGATGGTCGAGGTAGATGACCTGATGCGTGTCGGCGAACCGGTCGAAGTACGGCCGGAACCCCGAGTGATCGCCCCCGGGTCCACCGTGCAGGAGGATCAGCGTCGGCTTGTCGACCATCTCGTCGTCGGTGGGCTCCAAAGCGGACCCCACCACGTCGAAGAACAGCCGGACCCCATCACCGATGTCGACGCGCATCCGGCGAGGCTAGGACGACGAGGATCCGGACATCAGCCAGACTCTCGAGCATGTCTGATCCCAGCACGGTCGTCGCCGACTTCATCGCCGCCATCGAAGCCAAGGAGATCGACGCCGCGGTCGCCATGCTCACTGACGACGTCTCGTACGAGAACGTGCCGATCGGACCGATCGCCGGGCGGGACGCAGTGCGCTCCACCCTGGACGGGTTCCTGGGGATGGCGTCCGAGGTCGACTGGCCGGTGAGCCGCGAGGTCGTGGCCGGCAACGTGGTCATCAACGAGCGGGTCGACCGGTTCAAGATCGGCAGCGGCTGGCTCGAGATGCCCGTCGCCGGTGTGTTCGAGGTGACCGACGACGGCCTGATCAGCCTGTGGCGCGACTACTTCGACATGAACACCTACACGTCGCAGCTGGCCGAGCTCACCGCCGGGTGAGTTCCCGTCAGCCGATCGAGAGCGGCACGACCTCGACAAGTCCGTCGAGGCCAGCGAAGTCGTCCGGGTTCGTTGTGTACAGGGGCAACTGGTTGGCACCCGCGACTGCGGCGATCATCAGGTCGGTCGAGCGGCGGCGAGGCGTCCGACCGATGGCTTGGACCCCTGCGCTGATTCGCCCGAACATCCTGGCCGCAGGCGTGTCGAAGGGGAACGGGTCGAACTCGCTCTCCGCGCGTTGGAGGACGTCCGTCCGACGCGCCCGTTCCGCCGCAGCGTCGGCACTCGACGCATCGACGAGATGAACGCCGGCCGCGAGCTCGGCGAGCGTGATTGCGCTGATCGCGCTCTCGCCCGGCAACCCATCGACATCGATGCGGTACCGAAAGATCAGGACGTTCGTGTCGAGGAGACCGCGCTCGTGATCAGCGGGCATAGGGATCGGCGTCGCCCAGCTCATACGCCTCTGCCTGGTCGGCGCGGAACCGGTCGACGTCGATCTCCGGCGAGGTGACGGATCCGGCCGCGAACTGTTGGCGGGACACGAAACGACGCCCTCGGAGCAGCGGAACCAGCTGAGCAATCGCATACCGGCCGCGCGTCACGGTGAAGGTCTGCCCGGACTCGACGGCGTCCATGATCTCCTTCGAGCGCAGACGGAGGTCGCGCTGGCTGATCTCGGGGTCCATGGCACCACAGTAGCACCATGTGCCACCTGGTGGCACCGTCGATTCAGAGGTCGCTGAAGAAGTCCTCGGCCTGGCGGGCGATCTGGTTGGCCAGCGCGTAGTTGGTCGTCCCGCCGATCACCGCGCCGATGCCGAACGGCAGCGCCCGTCCGAACGCGAGCACACCCCGCCTGGTGCCGTAGCGCTTGAGGACGGTCTTGGCCATCGCTCGGTTGGCCAGCGACAGCACGCGGGTGGGGACGCTCGCACCCGCCCGCTTCCCGAGACCCTGGCCGACCGCGCCGGCGATGGCGGCGAAGTCGTCGTGCGCGCTGTCGCCGAACGCCAGGACCGACAGCACCCACGCCCGGCGCTCCTCCACGCGGGCGTCGGTGTGGCCGTGCACCGCACCGATGGAGAGGATCAGGTCGCTGGCCCGGAGCGTGAACCAACCGAGTTCGGCCGCGGTCGTCCCGAGGAACGTGAAGAGACCGGCGCCAGGCGCGGCGGCCGCGGCGCCCACCGCTGCTCCCGCAGTGCTGGCCTCACGCACGAAACGGACCCGGAGCGCGTCGACGCGTTCCGCGTCGGTGCCGGACGTCTCGGCGGCGACCCGCTTCGCCCGGTCCCACCGGGCGACCACGGCCTTGTCGACCGCCTGGAGCACGACCGCGCCCAGACCGGTCTCCTTCGGCGTCGGCGACCGATCGGGTTCGTCCACCCCCACAGTCTGACGCCTGGAAGACTGCCCGCCATGAGCGAGCTCCTCCCCCTTCCGTCGCAGCCGGCCGACGTGCCCTTCCCCACCACCGAGTGGCCCACCGCCGACCTCGACCCACGCGTCGACGCGGAAGCGCTGAACGCCCTGCTCGACCACGCGTTCCGAGAGTCCGAGCCCGACGACCTCGAACGCAGCCACGCCGTCGTGATCGCGCAGGGCGGCGCCATCGTCGCCGAGCGGTACGCACACGACGCTGATCCCGACGACGCGTTCGCCTCGTGGTCGATGGCCAAGAGCATCACCCAGGCGCTCGTCGGCATCCTCGTGCGCCAAGGTCGACTCGACATCTCGCAACCGATCCCGGTGGCCGAATGGGACGAGGACGATCCGCGGAACCAGATCACGATCGACCAGATGCTGCGGATGGTCGACGGACTCCGGTTCCGCGAGGCCGAGCACATCGGTGGCGGCTCGGTTCGTTACTGGCCGGCCGACGAGTCCGACGTCATCCCGATGCTCTTCGGCGACGGTCGAGACGACGTCGCCGCATTCGCCGCCACGCTCCCGAAGGTGGCCGAACCCGAGGAGCAGTGGAACTACAACAGCGGCGCCTCGAATCTCCTGTCCCGCATGGTGAGCAAGACCATCGGCGGCGGACGAGACGAGATGGAGGCGTTCATGCAGGCCGAGCTGTTCGGACCGCTCGGCATGACCACGCCACGTCCGACGTTCGACGCCGCCGGCACCTTCGTCGGCTCGGCCTACTGCGCGTCGAGCGCCCGCGACTTCGCCCGCTTCGCCACGCTCTATCTCCGCGACGGCGTGTGGGACGGCCAGCGGATCCTCCCCGAAGGTTGGGTCGACTACACCCGCACCGGGAGCGAGCAGTCGGCCGGCACCTACGGCGCCCACTTCTGGGTCATCCCCGGCAGTCTCGGCCTGTTCAGCTGCCAGGGCGCGTTCGGCCAGCGGATCCTCATCAGCCCCGCCCTCGATCTCGTCGTCGTCCGCCTCGGCAACACCGCGGCCGAGAAGGTCGGCAGCGTCGTGACCTACTGCCGCGACCTCGTCGACGCGTTCCGCCCCACCCTCGACTGACGCCGTCGGACAGGTTTCCGCCGTCCTACGCTCGACGCTCATGGAGCTCTCCCCTCGGTACGACGGCGAACCGATCCTGCGGATCGCGTGTGGGGTGGGCGAGATCCTCGAGCCGGTGGTGCGCCAGCGCCGACGTTCGGTCGAGGCACTGCGATCGCTGAGCGAAGCC
>JBBSLH010000315.1:0-4770 GCA_038255425.1 Acidimicrobiales bacterium | reverse complement strand
GGAGACACCGGCAACGCCCGTGGCATCCCGCACCTCCACTTCGAGATCCATCCAAACCACGGTGGCGCCGTCAACCCGTACCCCGCGACACGTGCTGCTTGTTGAGCAGTGACGCCTGACGAGCTCTCGACCGCGCTCGCGGCGGTCCTCGATGTCGATGTCTCGGAATTGCAGAGACTGACCGGTGGCGCGTCGAGAGAGACGTGGTCGTTCGTCGCCGACGGTGAACGCCGGATCCTCCAGCGGGAACGCTCCGGAGGGGTGCGGTCCGCCGCCTTCCCGGTCGAGGCCTCGCTGATCCGGGCCGCCGACGCCGCCGGGGTCCCGGTCGCACGAGTCGTCGCGTCCGGCGCCGGTGACGATGCGCTGGAGACGGGCTACCTCGTGGCCGAATACGTCGACGGCGAGACCATCGCCCGCAAGATCCTCCGTGACGACGAGTTCGCCGACGCTCGGGCTTCGTTCGCAGCCGACTGCGGTCGAGCGCTCGCCGCGATCCACGCCATCGACCCGGCCTCTGTGCCGGCGCTCGAGCGGGTCGACCAGGTGGCCCAGTACCGAGAGGTGCTCGACACCTTCGGCGACGACGTGCCCACGTTCGAGCTCGCCTTCCGTTGGCTCGACGCCAATCGGCCCGATGACTCCGGCGAGTCGGTCGTGCACGGCGACTTCCGTCTCGGCAACCTGATGATCGGCTCCGACGGGCTCCGCGCCGTCGTCGACTGGGAGCTCGCCCACCTCGGCGACCCGATGGAAGACCTCGGGTGGCTGTGCGTGCGCGCCTGGCGATTCCGTGGGTTGCGGCCGGTCGCCGGCATCGGTGGCTACGACGACCTCTTCGCCGCCTACGGCGAGGCGGCAGGGGTCGACGTCGATCCCGCGGTGGTCCGCTGGTGGGAGATCCTCGGCACGCTCAAGTGGGGGATCATGTGCATCATGCAGACGAGGGCGCACCTCGGCGGGCTGTCACGCTCGGTCGAGCTCGCGGCCATCGGGCGCCGGGTCTGCGAGAACGAACACGATCTCCTGCTGCTGCTCGCACCCGAGGCGCTGGCGGCGGCAACCGAACGTGCGCTTCCTCCGCCGTTGATCGAGGCGGGGCTCCACGGTCGGCCCACAGCGGCCGAGCTGGTCGAAGCAGTGCGCGAGTACATCGACGGCGACGTGCGAGAGAACACCTCCGGGAGCACGGCGTTCCACGGTCGGGTGGCATCCAACGTGCTGGGTATCGTCCAGCGCGAATTGGAGTTGGGTCCTGCGATGGCGGCCGAACATGTCGCTCGCCTCGGCGAACTCGGTGTCGGCAGCGAAGCCGATCTGGTGGCGGCGATCCGCGACGGTCGCTACGACGCCCGTTCAGACGATCTCCACCAGGCGATCGCCGGCACGGTCGTCGACAAGCTCCGCGTCGCCAACCCGAAGTACTTCTGACCGCGACTCTTGACGGGCCTCAGGCGCCGATGGCGTGGAATCCGCCGTCGACGTGGATCATCGAGCCGGTGGTCTGCGGGAACCAGTCGGACAGCATGGCCACGGTGGAGCGAGCGACGCCCGACGAGTCGTTGACGTCCCAACCGAGCGGCGCCCGGTCATCCCACACGTCCTCGAACGCCTGGAACCCGGGGATCGACTTGGCGGCCATGGTGCGGATCGGCCCGGCGGCCACGAGGTTGACGCGGATCCCCTTCGGGCCGAGTTCGCGAGCGAGGTAGCGCGAGGTCGACTCGAGCGCGGCCTTTGCGACGCCCATCCAGTCGTAGGCCGGCCAGGCGACCGTGGCGTCGAAGTCGAGGCCGACGATCGAGCCGCCCTCGGTCATGAGCGGCACGACGGCGTCGGACACGGTCTTGAGCGAGTAGGCCGAGATCTGCATGGCCACCGCCACGTCCTCCCACGGGGCGTCGGTGAAACCGCCGCCGAGACACGACTCGGGTGCGAAGCCGATGGCGTGGAGGGCGCCGTCGACACTGCCCCATTTCTCGCCGAGGGCGTCACGCACGGCCTCGGCGTGGGTCGCCTCGGTCACGTCGAACTCGAGCACGTCGGGTTCGGTGGGGAGCTTGCGAGCGGTTCGCTGTGTGAGCCGAAGTGCGCGACCCGCACCGGTGAGGACGATCTCGGCCCCTTCCTCCTGCGCCAGCTTGGCGATCCCGAAGGCGAGCGAGGCATCGGTGAGGACGCCGGTGATGAGCAGTCGTTTGCCGTCGAGGATTCCCATGTGTCTCCAGACCTGAGGTGAGCGCAGGACGTTACTGGGCGGCCTGACAGGTCCCGTTCGTACACGGCAGCTCTCGGCGGCCGACGCCGGGCACGACCCGGCGGTCCTCGATCGGGTCGGGGAGCACGATGTCGAGCGAGTAGCTCTCCTGCGAGCAGTCGTCGTTGCAGTCGCAGTCGCTGAGGTCGCCGGCGATCAGTTCCACGAACACGGTGTCGTCGTCGCTGTCGACCTGTGCTCGCACGATCCGCTCGCACGGCCCGAAGATCCCCGTGGCCTGCACGGTGGTGTCGTCGACGATGCTGACCTCCTCGGGTTGGAAGGCCCGGAGCGACTCGTCCTCGCGGAGGAAGAAGAACGCGAGCGCGGCGACGATCAGGAAGCCGACGAGCGCCACGACGAACGGCAACGCGTTGGCCGGCTGGGTGTTCCGGATGTTCCCTGGGTCGATCTCTTCTTCCACGGCCACGACGATAGGGCGACGTTACGGTCCCGCGAACCCCCGCCGGTAGGCTGCCGCCCGTGAAGATCGGCATCCTCGGAGGAACAGGTCCCGCTGGTTCGGCGCTCGGCGCCCGGCTGGCAGACGCGGGCTACGACGTGATCATCGGTTCGCGCTCGAAGTACAAGGCGATGGAGAAGGTGGACGAGCTGCTCGAGCAGTGGTCCGCGCGCAATCTGTCGATCACGGCGGGCGACAACGCCATGGCGGCCGAGGCCGACGTGGTGGTCATCGCCACCCCATGGGACGGCGCAACCCAGACCGCGGCGTCGGTCGAGGACCACCTCCACGGCAAGATCGTGATCTCCATGGCCAACGCGCTCACCCGCATCGGCAAGGAGTTCCAGCCGCTCGTACCGCCGCGAGGCTCGGTGGCCGCCAGCGTCCAGGCCGTGGTGCCCGACTGCAAGGTCGCAGCAGCGTTCCACCACGTCCCTGCCAAGGAACTGGGCGACCTCGACCATCCGATCGAGTCTGACGTCCTGATCTGTTCCGACCACGAGGCCGCCACGGCCATGGCCGCCGAACTCGTGCATGCCATCCCGAACATGCGTCCCCTCGATGCAGGCGAGCTCAGCCAGTCGACGCCGATCGAGTCGTTCACCTCGGTCCTGCTCCAGCTCAACGTCCGGTACAAGACCCGGGTCGCGGTGAAGATGACGGGGATCCCCGACAAGAGCAACACCATCACCGACCTGCCCAAGAAGCCGAGTCGGGCATCGGTCGCCGCGGCGGAGAACGGCACCGACGTCGCTCCGGCGGAGTGAGTCCGTCCCACCCGGTGCGACTGCCGATGCGGCTGTACGACACGGCCAAGCGGGAAGTCGTCCCGTTCGAGCCGGGCGAGCTGGTCACGATGTACACGTGCGGCATCACGCCGTACGACGCCACCCACCTCGGTCACGCCGCTGCCTACGTCGGCTACGACGTGCTGCAGCGGCGGCTGCGAGACCGTGGTCATCAGACCCGGTGTGTGCGCAACGTCACCGACGTCGACGACTCGATCCTCGGCAAGGCACGGCAGATCGGGGTCCACTATCTCGATCTCGCCGCGGCGGAGACCGCCAAGTTCGACGACGACATGATCGCCCTCGGCATGATCCCGTCGTGGAGCGAACCACGGGCCACGAGCGCGATCGCCGACATTCGTGGCTTCATCGGGATGGTCCTCGACCGCGGGCATGCCTACGAGGCAGGTGGCGCCGTCTACTTCGACATCTCGACGTACGAGAAGTTCGGTCAGGTGTCCGGTTACGACGAGGCGACGATGCTCGAGTACGCCAAGGAGCGCGGCGGCAACATCGACGACCCGCACAAGCGCAACCAGCTCGACTTCGTGCTCTGGCAGCCGTCACTCGAGGACGAGCCGTCGTGGGACTCGCTCTGGGGTCCGGGCCGACCCGGTTGGCACATCGAGTGCTCGGCGCTCGCGCTGCGCGAGCTGGGCACCACCATCGACCTCCACGGTGGGGGATCGGACCTGATCTTCCCGCATCACGAGTGCGAGGCAGCGCAGTCCGAGGCCGCCACCGGCGAACCCTTCGTCCGCCACTGGATGCACCAGGCGATGGTCCGCATGGACGGCGAGAAGATGTCGAAGTCGCTGGGGAACCTCATCTTCGTCTCCGAGCTCCGCAAGGAGTGGGAGTCGATGGCGATCCGCCTCACCGTCGTGAAACACCACTACCGAGATGGTTGGGAGTGGAGCGACGATCTCCTGCCCGAGGCCACCGAGCGACTGGCGAAGTGGCGCGGTGGCGTCCTCGCCGGTGGCGACGGCACCGAGGTGCTCGAGCAGGTCCGGACCGACCTCGACAACGACCTCGACACGACGGGTGCGATCGCCGCCATCGACGAGGCGGCCGCCGACGGGGTGGACGTCACCGAGGCAGCCATGCTCCTCGGCGTGGCGATCAGCCCTCCGGTCTGACGCTCCTTCGGGCCAGTGCGAGTGCGGCGAGCCCGCTGAGCACTGCCATGACAACGAACTCGATCGGGATCCTGCCGCCGGTGGCGGGCAGGGTGCCGGTCGCAGGAGCGGCCGTTCCGG
>JBBSLH010000314.1:0-4782 GCA_038255425.1 Acidimicrobiales bacterium | reverse complement strand
GTCAGCAACGCGTGCATCCGCAGGCCGTGGCGGACCATGCGCACGGTGCCCGGGTCCACGTCGAAGTCACCGAGGTCGGCGGGACTGACCCATCGGATCGCTTCCGACTCGTGGTTTCCCAGGGGCTGCGCATCGATCGGCGCGACGACGAGAAAGCGGGCGTCGAGGTGGAGGTGGGGTCCATCCGCTGGAGGATCGACCTGGTGGACGTCGAGATCGATCGCCACGGGGTGCACGCGCAACCCATCGATGCCGGACTCCTCCGTCGCCTCCCGGAGCGCCACGGCCGCGAGGTTGGCATCGCCGTCGCAGTGTCCACCCGGTTGCAACCACCGCTGGAGCTTCGTGTGGAACAGGAGCAGGACGTGGTCGCCCGTGGCATCGACGACGAGGGCCGATCCGGTGAGATGGCCGCGACGACACGAGCGATGCAACGCGTCGTCGTGCTCGTCCACGAACTCGAGGATCGCCGAGCGGTGAGCTTCGGCGTCTGGATCGATGTCGGCCGTGCGGATCGCTGCCGCCGCGTCCGCGAGCCGCTCCGACGCGGCGAGGTCCGCATGATCTTCCGTCTGCACCCGGCGGACCCTACGTCGCCTCCCGGATACGCGTTTCTCCATCGCGCCTGCGCTCGTTAGACACGTGCGTGTGGGGACCGTGATCGACCTGGACTCCGAGCGCGCCGCGCTCGCACGGTCGCGTCGCGCGGTCGAATCCAAGCTCGAGCGGTTCGCGGGCATCTCCGGCGGTGGTGCCGACGGGTTGGCCGACGAGTACATCGACGCCGTTGTTCGAGGGACGGTCGAGAAGCTCCAACAGGAACTGGTGGTCTTCGGCCGGATCGACGACGCCCACGTGTGGCGCGTGGGTCTCTACGGCATCGACGAGGGCGGCGAGCAGCTGGTCGTCGACTGGCGAGCACCGTTCGCCGGTGGCTTCTACCAAGCCCGCCTGGACGACCCGATGGGCCTCGACCGCCGTGTCACCTACGTGGGATCGATCGTCGATCTCTTCATCGAGGACTTCGCGTCGGGCGAGATCAGCGGTACCTCTCCCCTGCTGGGCGAGCTCGCCAAGTCACGCGGGACCGAGATGCGCACCGCGGTGGCGACGTTGCAGTCCGAACAGGACGAGCTGGTCCGACTCGACCCGGCAGCGCGCCTTGTGCTGCGGGGTGGACCGGGCACCGGCAAGACGGTGGTGGCGCTCCACCGGGCAGCGTGGCTCGTCTACAACGACAACCGGCTCACCGCCGGCAGCATCCTGGTCGTCGGCCCCAGCGACAAGTTCCTGCGCTTCGTCTCCGCCGTCCTGCCCACCCTCGGCGAGGCACGTATCACCCAGACGACCTTCGACCGGCTGCTGGGCCCGTCGAATGCGGCCGGGAGTGACGACCGATGGCTCGACGTGCTCGACCGGCTCGAACAGCGCCTCGTCACACCGGCGTCCGTCCGGGTCGAAGGTGCCTTGATCCGCGAGGACGAGATCACCGAACTCACCGACCGGATCACCGGTCGGTCGCTCCCGTGGCGCGACAAGCGCAAGGTGTTCGTCGACGTCCTCGCCAACCGACACGACCGCAAGCCGGCCGTGATCCGCGACGCCATCAAGGACATCTGGCCGGCATGGACGACGGTGCAGGTCCTCAAGAAGCTCCGGAGCCGACAATTCCTGACCGACCTCGACGCTCCGGACGAACTGATCGACGCGTGGCTCGGCAGCGAGGACGACGGAGCGCTGGCCGACGAGGTGCGCGCCAGGGTCGAGGGAATCCCGGTCATGTACGGCCACGTGATCGTGGACGAAGCCCAGGACATGACGCTCCTCCAGCTCCGTGCCGTGCAGCGGAGGAGCACGGGACTCACGTTCGTCGGAGACGACGCGCAGCGCTCGAATCCGCTCGGCATCGGGCTGCGAGGCATCGCCGAACGCCTCGAGGTCGAGACCGCGATCATGGCCACCGCCTACCGCATGTCGGCGGAGATCGCCGACTGGCTGAACGCGCACGCACGCGCCAACGGCATCGATGCCGTCGAACTCATCGGGATCCGACCGACCGGCGTCGCCGTCGTCGAGGTCGACCGCGTGAACCGGCCGATCGACGAGCTCGCGGCCGAGCAGGCCGACCGTCATGCGAACACGGCGGTCATCACCGTCGACGACACCTGGATCCACAAGGGCGTGGAGTACGACGGCGTGGTCGTCGACACGGCTGGCATGTCGCCTGCCGAGGTCTACCTGGCGGCGTCTCGCGCCGCCCACGAGCTCACCGTCGTCCGCTGACAGGACTCACCGCCGCGAGACGTTGGGTTCGTCCTCGACGTACCAGCGCCACGGCTCGTCGACAGCAACGCTGATCCCGACCCGTGTCGTCTGGACGACAGCTCCGCCGCCGACGCCGTGGTCCACGATGCAGAGTGAGCCGTCGGCCGTCAGGTCCACCCCGTCGTGATCCCGGCCGATCCCCATCGCCTGTGTGAGCTTGCCCGGACCGGAGCACAGGTCGCGGTCACGTCGGGCGGGCCTCCCGCGATCGGCGTACATGGCCTCGAGCCCGTCCACCGGTGCCAACGCACGGATCAGGACGGCGACGCCGACGCCCTCGTCGCCGCACACCACGTTGGCGCACCAGTGCACGCCATAGCTGAAGTAGACGTAGAGCAGGCCACCCGGCCCGAACATCGACTCGTTGCGCGGCGTCATGCCCCGGTACGTGTGGGCTGCCGGATCGTCGGCGCCGCAGTAGGCCTCGACCTCGACGATGCGACCGGCACGAAGATCCCCGGGGCGTTCGTGGACGAGCAGCGTGCCGAGCAGGTCGGGCGCGACCTCGCGAGGATCTCGGGCGAAGAAGGCCCGATCGAGTCGACCGTCGACCACGTGGTTCACACGCCTGCGACGGCCGACCGGAAGTCGTCGGGCACGCGCACCGTGTTCGTGGTCCCCGTCTCGACCCCGACATAGGTGATGGTGGCGGTGAACACGGGATCGCTGGCGCGGGTGCCGTCGAACGTGACGTCGAACGAGGTGTTGCCCCAGCGCGACACCGACGGTTCGATCGTGATCTCGTCGCCGATCGTGGCCGAGGTGGTCCACGTGACCGCTGCCGCCTTCACCATGACGTCCCAGTCGGACGAGCCCATCCCGGCCGACCGGAAGTAGCGGTCGGCGACCTCGTCACACCAGGCCAGGTACACCGAGTTGTGCACGACACGCTGCATGTCGCACTCGTAGTACCGGACTCGCAGCGTCTCCTGCATCAGACCGCTGCCAGGTCGGCGAGTCGCTTCTCGTCGTGCGCGAGCTGCCCGCGGAACCGCCCCATCTGATGGGAGACCGCTTCGGGCCCCGCGCCACCGCGCGTCGTCCGTTGTCGTACCGGAACCCCGGGCTTCAGCAACGCCGCAGCATCGGGCCCCAACTGCTCGTGCGCGTTCACCAGGTCTGCGAGCGAAGCGTCACCCGCGAGCGCGTCCCGAACGAGGCCACCGACGATGGCGTGCGCATCCCGGAACGGCGTGCCGGCACGGACGAGGAACTCGGCGAGGTCGGTGGCTGCGGCACCCGGTGCATCGGCCGCTGCAGCCATGGCGTCGGCGTTCACGGCGAGCGTGGCGTACATGCCCGCAGTGGCCCGCAGCGCCAGACGAACCTGGTCCACAGCGTCGAACAGCGGCTCCTTGTCCTCCTGGAGGTCGCGGTTGTAGGCGAGCGGCAGGCTCTTGAGCGTGGCGAGCAGACCGGTCAGGTTTCCGATGACTCGTCCGGCCTTGCCTCGCGCCAGCTCGGCGATGTCGGGGTTCTTCTTCTGCGGCAGCATCGACGAACCCGTCGAGTAGCCGTCGTCGAGGCGCACGAAACCGAACTCGTCGCTGCTCCAGAGCACGATCTCCTCGCCCATGCGAGACAGGTGGATACCGATCATGGTCACGGCGAAGAGCGACTCGGCCACGAAGTCACGGTCACTCACCGCGTCGAGGCTGTTCTCGAACACACGGGCGAAGCCAAGGTCGGCCGCCACCGACTCCGGGTCGAGCGGCAAACTGCTCCCTGCGAGGGCGCCGGCACCGAGCGGCGACACGTCGAGGCGGTGGTACGCATCGATCAGACGATCGACATCGCGCGCGAGTGACCAGGCGTGGGCCAGGAAGTGATGACTGAGCAACACCGGCTGAGCGCGTTGCAGATGGGTGTAGCCGGGGAGGTAGATCTCCCCCGCCGCTTCGGCCCGCTCGAGCAGCACGTGCTGGAACCCGACGACGTCGCGGGCGGTGTCGAGCAGCTCGCGTTTGCACCAGAGCCGCAGATCGGTCGCCACCTGGTCGTTGCGGCTGCGGCCGGTGTGGATCTTGGCCCCTGCCGACCCCGCCAACTCGGTCACCCGGCGCTCGACCGCGGTGTGGATGTCCTCGTCGGACTCGATGAACCGGAAGGTGCCGTCGACCAGTTCCGTCTCGGCCGCATCGAGCGCGGCCAGGACCGCGGCCACCTCGTCGTCGGCGAGGATGCCCACCCGTCCGAGCCCGCGCACGTGGGCACGACTGCCGACGATGTCGTCCGGAAACAACCGTTGGTCGAACGGCAGGCTGACGGTGTAGGCGAGCAGGTCCTCCGCCGGAGCGGAGGCGAACCGCCCGTGCCAGAGGGTCTGACCGTCCTCGCTCATGGCCGCGAACCTGGGCCCTGGCGTTGAGACCAGGTCTCGATGCCGAGGCCCCACAGCCGGACGAAGCCAGCCGAGTCCTCGTGGCGGAAGCTGTCCTCGGCGTCGTAGGTAGCGAG
>JBBSLH010000313.1:0-4806 GCA_038255425.1 Acidimicrobiales bacterium | reverse complement strand
CATGCCCACCTTGGTGGCGACGATCGATTTCGTGGCCATGTCGGCGTGTCCTTCTTCACGCAAACGCTCCGAGGGGCACGTGGCCCAACGGAGCGCTGGTTTCGGTTGTGCCGCACGGTTCCCGATCTGGGATCAGGCCTGTGCGGGCCTCGGTTGGAGAGAATGAGCGCCCGGTGGCCAGAGGGCCGGGGGGCACGAAGAAGAAACGATAGCGGTCCGGCCCCCCAACGTCCAATGCGCTCAGCCCGTGTCGCTTGGGACACGATCTGTCACGACAACGACACGATTCGTCATCCGTCCGAAACGAGGCTGTTGTCTGGACCCGCTTTGATGGGTCCCATGGCGACAGCGGACCGCGACATCAACCATCTCCACCTGGACGGAATGGCGGCGGACCACGCGGAGTGGACCGTGGACCTGCGAGCAGACGACTTCGACGCCACGGCGTTGGAGCGGGCGATGCTGGCAGCACGCGAGACGGCCTATTCGGAGTTGGCAGCACTCGACGCCGCCTGACGACACCCGAGCACGAAGGCGATGCACGACCTCCTGGGGGTCGTGCATCGTCGCGTTCGGGCCCGGTCGTGGACAGACTGTCCGGGTGCGCCTCCTCGCCATCGACCTGACCGGTCGCGATGCGGAGATCGTCGCCGACCGCTGCTGGCAAGCGGGGGCCGCCGGGATCTGGGAGGTCGACGAGTCGACGATCCGTGCCGGCGTGTCGGACGACGACGTGGCCGGGTTCGTCGAGGACCTCGCTGACCTCGGACCCGTCGACGTCACCGATGTCGAGGCCGTCGAACTCGCAGGCCGCGCGGTCGTGGTCGCCGTGGCCGGACAAGACGTCGAACTGTGGGTACCAGCGACGGTGTTCGGCGATGCCTCGCACCCCACGACCGCGACGTGTCTCGAACTGCTCGACCAGATCGTCGGTCCAGGTGTGACCGTGCTCGACGTCGGTTGCGGAACCGGGGCCCTGTCGATCGCAGCGTCGCTCCGAGGTGCCCAGGTGACGGCGATCGACATCGATGCGGAGGCGGTGACAGTGACTGCGGACAACGCTGTCCGCAACGGCGTCGTCGTGTCGGCGTCGACCACTCCTCTCCCCGAGGTGACCGGCGATTTCGACGTCGTCGTCTGCAACATGACGATCGGATCGCTCCGGCCGCTCCTCGACGCCCTGACAGGGCTCACACGCCGCGGTGGTTCACTCCTGCTGTCCGGCCTGCTCGATGACCAGTGGTCCGAGGTCCGCTACCGCGTCGGTGGCGACGTCGTCGAGACCCGCTCGGTCGACGGGTGGACCACCGCCCACCTCCACATCTGAAAAATCGCTGCCGATCGCGATCGGATCCCGAACGCGATTCACAGCAATTTTCCGGGCGTGGGTGCCGGCTCGCGCACTTTGGCGATCACGACGACGAGTGCGACCGCGAGCGCAGGCACGCTGACCGCGACGACCGCATCGATCCCGTACTCGTCGAAGAGTCGGGTCCCCACGATCGCCGCGACCGTCCTCGCT
Source organism: Acidimicrobiales bacterium (assembly GCA_038255425.1). Lineage (GTDB taxonomy): Bacteria > Actinomycetota > Acidimicrobiia > Acidimicrobiales > Salinilacustritrichaceae > Salinilacustrithrix. Next base: position 3,284 of record JBBSLH010000313.1, on the reverse strand, counting down.
CCGGTGAGACCGGCCACGGCGAGTCCCAGCGCCCCCGCCCGGTGCGACTCGTCGACCTCCACGACCAGCGGGAGTGCCGACACGAAGGCGAGTTCGAATCCCAGGCCGACCAGCAGCGCAGCCAGGACCCCGGCGACGTCGTGTGAGCCCGCGATCGCGAACCCGAACGCAGCCGGCACCAGGACCACCACGCCTGCTATCACCGCCACCCGCTTGCCGACCCGGTCGGCCAGGAACGCCGATGCGAGCGCGCCGACGACTTCACCGACGCCCAAGAGGATGACCACGGCACTGATCGTCCGGTCGCCCATCCCGAGATCGGTCTCGAAGAAGGCACCTTCGGTCACGAAGAACAGCGCCGCCCCCAGCGAGAGACCGAAGATCCCGGCATGCAACCAGGTCGGGCGAGCGTTGCCGGCCTCGGGGGCGGTCTTCGGGCGGGCCAGCTTGGGCGCGAGCGTGGCCCGCACCACCGGGATGGAGACCAACAGGATCACGGCGGAGATCAGATAGGGCACGCGCCATGAGGTCAGTGACGCGATGAACCCGGCCACCGGGACGCCGACGAGGAACGCCCCCGACCAGGTCAGCTCGCCGAGCCCGATGGCTCGTCCGCGACGTTCGAAAGGGACCTCGTCACCGATCCATGCTCCGAACGAGACGTCGAAGAGGTAGCGGCCGATCGCCACGAAGAAGAGCGCCACGCCGAAGAACGCGACGTGTGGCGCTGCGGCGACGCCGACACAACCGACGGCAGAGACGACGAGGCCATCGGTCATGCCGCGTCGGCGGCCGATGCGATCGAGGCGCCGACCGATCAGCGGCGCAAGCAGGCCCGCGGCCTCGCCGCAGGCGACACCGATGCCGATCGTGGCGAGGTCGGTGCCGAGACCGTCGGCGATGGTCGGGAGGAACGGATACGCGAACCGGAGCGAGACCGTCCCGAGCAACCGTGCGACGAACAGTCGCCGGAACGCCACCCGGAAGGTGACGCTCATGACGACCGTCTCCGCGGGAGTGGTGAGGCCCTACCGAACAACTCCGGGAACCGGAGCTCGCTCAGCGAGCGACGGTTCACACTTGCTGGATCTTGATCTCGATGTCGACGCCGGCGGGGAGTTCGATGCGCTGGAGCGAGTCGACCGTCTTGGGCGTGGGCTCGAGGATGTCGATGAGGCGCTTGTGGATCCGCATCTCGAAATGCTCGCGGCTGTCCTTGTCCTTGTGCGGCGAGCGGATGACGGTGAAGCGGTGCTTCTCGGTGGGAAGCGGAATCGGGCCCCGGACCACGGCCTGGGTGCGGGTCACGGTCTCGACGATCTTCTTCGTCGACTGGTCGATGACCTCGTGGTCGTACGCCTTCAGGCGGATGCGGATCTTCTGCTTGTCAGCCATGGCTGTACGACCTGGGATCTTTCTGAGCGGGCTCTACGAGGCTCGATTGTCAATCTGCGGAACGAGTGACGACAGGCGTCGGCACCGGAAGAGACACGTTACCGACCGACGGGACGAGCGGCCAACCCGCCGTCACTCCGCACACGGTCACTCGGCACACGGTCACTCGGCACGCCAGGACCGGGCTTGGCAGCGGAACATCGCCTCGGCGGCGTCCATGCCTTGCACGGTCGCCTGATCGGGCGCCGCATCGTCGACCGGCGGGTCGACGCGACACCGCACGTCGTTGACCACGACGCCCCAGACGAGACCGGGACGGAATCCTCCGGTCGTCGAGGCATCGGGCACGTCGGGGGCGGCCAATGTGACGGCTACGACGGCGAGGCAGATCTGCGCCGCCAGGAGCGCGCCGACGAACCGGTTTCCGAACCGAGGACTACTGGCCACGACGACCGCCACCACCACTGCCATGGGGAGCAGATGGACGATCTTGAACGGGAGCCGCAGGTAGATCCCTTCGGCCGCGATCGTGAGCACGATGGCCACCCGTGCCAGTTCGCTCGTCCGCCACTGCCCGAGCACCTCGAACACGGTCCGGGCTCGGAAGGCCAGCAGCACCAGGACCGGGATCCCGAAGAACGCGACGTTCTTGACGAACCAGCGGCCGACCATCGTGACGAGCGAGCCGGAATCGAACTCGTTCTGCAGGAAGTCGAGTGTGCGGTCGTACTGCAGCCACGCGGGCACGAAGAACACCGCACCGACGACAACAGCGACGACACCGGTGCGGAACGCCGTCCGGAACGACGAGCGATCCGGTCGACCGTCGCGATCGAGAGCAGTCGACAGGAGCAGGCCGCCGATGACGACGACCGAGGCCATCCTGGTGCCGATCGCCAACCCGTAGACGAGTCCGGCCAGCCAGGGATGACGCGGGAAGAGCCACAGTCCCAGGAGGACGAGGCCGATCGCCGGAACGACGTCGCTCAGCGACGTCGCTCCCACGACGAACCAGGGGTTGCACCCGAGCACGAGCACCGCGACCACGCCGGAGCGTTCGCCTGCCTCGCGGCTGACGATGCGCCCGAGGAGCAGAAGTGTCACCAGTGCGGCTGCGACCGACGCCAGGTTGACCAGCCAGGCATCACCGATCGCGTCGAGCACCCCGGTGAGGAACTCGGTCGGGAGGGACCCCGGAGTGCGCGACACCCCGTAGTCGCCGTCGAGGAGGGACTCGCCGCTGCGGCGGACGTTGGCGACGTCGATGTCGGTCCCGTAGCCCAGGAAGATGAACGGGAGGTAGAGCGCGGCGAGCGCCAGCGCGATCCGGTCCACCCGGCCGCTGCCGGCCCTGCCCCCGGACGCGACAGGGCCCCCTGGCGACGTGTCGTCGCGCAGAGGGCCCGCTGTCATCAGGACTGGTTCGTCTCTGGACTACTTGAGGATCTTGGTGACCCGGCCGGCGCCGACGGTTCGGCCGCCCTCACGGATGGCGAACCGGAGTCCCTCGTCCATGGCGATCGGGTTGATCAGCGTGACGGTCATGTCGGTGTTGTCACCGGGCATGCACATCTCGGTGCCCTCGGGCAGCTCGACCGAACCGGTGATGTCGGTGGTCCGGAAGAAGAACTGGGGGCGGTAGTTGGAGAAGAACGGCTTGTGACGGCCACCCTCGTCCTTGGTCAGCACATAGACCGTGGACTCGAAGGTCGTGTGCGGCGTGATCGACCCGGGCTTGCACAGCACCTGGCCACGCTCCACGCCGTCCTTCTCGATGCCGCGCAGGAGAGCGCCGATGTTGTCGCCCGCCTGCCCCTGATCGAGGAGCTTTCGGAACATCTCGACACCCGTGCAGGTGGTCTTGGTCGTGTCGCGGATACCGACGATCT
>JBBSLH010000312.1:0-4808 GCA_038255425.1 Acidimicrobiales bacterium | reverse complement strand
GGTGAGCGCTCGAGCCGAGATGCCCGGACGACTGCTGAAACCGCGAGCGGCGGATGCCGTCGACACCGTGCCGGCTCGTCGTGCCGAGTAGCTGTTGTGGAGGAATCCCTCGAGGACGCCCGCCTTCAGAAGTGGCACACGTCGGGTGGCGAGCCCTTCGTCGTCGTACGGCTCGGCTCCGGGCGACTCGGGATTCGTCGGGTCGTCGACGATCGTCAGGAGCGGGGAGCCGATCTGCTCGCCCACTCGCTCGGCGAACGGGGACCTGCCCTTCGCCACCGCCTCGCCACCGAGCATGCCGGAGATGATCCCGAGCACGGTGGAGGTGAGGCGGGGCTCGAGCACCAGCGTGACCTCGCCCGACTCGGGCTTGGTCGAGCCGATCTTGGCGAGCAGTCGACTGACCGCGTCGTCTGCCGCCTCCTGCAACGACAGCTCGCTCGGCGCTCGGCCGATCGAGTAGCCGCCGGCGATGACCGACGCGTCGCCGTCATCGGCCAGGGCGCTGACCGAGACGTAGGCGCCGGTGGTGCGCCCTCCGACCGAGATCCCGGTCGACGTCGCGAGCGCGAATGCACCCTCGGCATCGTGATAGCTGGCGGCGCGCACCCCACGGACGCGCGGATCGGCAGCGCGCACGATCCGTTCGAGTTCGATCGCCATGGCGACCTTCTCGTCGACCGACGTGGTGAGCACCTCGGCGCGGTGGATGTCGAGTTCCGCCGGCTCGACGCCGTCGGGCACCGCCATTCCCGCCCACTCGTCCGGCTCGGAATAGGGACGGTTGTCGCGGGCCTCGGCCAGGGTCTCGGCGATGATGTCGTCCTCGAGGCTCGTCGCCCAGGCGAACCCCGTACGACCGTCCTTGATGACCCGGACACCGATCCCAGCCGACCCGGCCTGGGTCAACGACTCGATCTCGCCCTCGTAGGCATCGACGTTGGTCGAGGTGCCGGCGCTCACGTAGGCCTCGACCTGCTCGCCGGACTCGGCCCGGGCGGCGACGCGGTCGGCGATCGCCTGGAGCGCCTCGACCGACGTTCCCTGATCCGTTCTCGTGGTCGCGCTCATGCGGCCGTTCCACCGATGGTGAGCTGACTCACCCGCAGGGTCGGACAGCCGTCGCCCACGGGAACGCCCTGGCCGTCCTTGCCGCACGTCCCGGGACCACCGAAGGCGAAGTCGTTGCCGATGACCTCGATGTCTCGGAGACACTGCGGACCGTTGCCGATGAGGTTGCCTTCGCGGAGCGGCTCGGTGATCTCGCCGTTCTCGATCAGATACGCCTCGATCATGCCGAACACGAAGTCACCCGATGCGGTGTTGACCTGCCCGCCGCCGAGTTTCGCGACGTAGACGCCGTGGTCGGTGCCGGAGATGATGTCGGCGGGATCGGTGTCGCCGGCCTCGAGGAAGGTGTTGGTCATCCGCACCATGGGAAGGTGCTTGTACGACTGACGCCGACCGTTGCCCGAGTTCGGGCGACCGTCCTTGCGGCTCCGCAGGAAGTCCCACATGTACTCGGTGAGCACGCCGTCCTGGATCAGCACATTGCGTTGTGCGGGCGACCCCTCGTCGTCGACGGCGTAGGCGCCCCACTCCTCGGCGATGGTGCCGTCGTCGACCAACGTCACGAGCGGGCTGGCGACCAGCTCGCCAAGTTTTCCTGCGTAGACCGACGCGCCCTTGTCGACCAGATCCTTCTCGAGGCCGTGACCACACGCTTCGTGGAACAACACGCCGCCGGACCCGGCACCGATGACCACGGGCAGCTCACCGGACGGCGCGGGACGTGCTCGGAGCTTGGTGATGGCCTGCTGAGCGGCCTCGCCGGCGAAGTCCTCGATGTCGATGCGGTCGAAGAGCTCCCAGCCGATGGTGTGACCGACGCTCTTGCGTCCGGTCTGCATGCCGGTGTCGCCGGTGGCGACCGCGCTGACCGAGAAGAACGTGCGCACCTGGTCGTCGGTGGTGAAGAGACCGTCGCTGTTGGCCACGAGCATCCGCTTGCGGCCGGCACCGATCGACGCCGTGACCTGGCTGATCTCGCCGCCAGCGGATCGGGCTGCAGCGTCGGCGCGGCGAAGGATCTCGACCTGGTCGCCCTTGGCGACGTCCTCCGGCAGGATCTGGACATCGTTGGGCGACGGAACATGCGTCCGGGTCAATGCGACCTCGCGAACACCCCCGCCTCCTTGCCGCGCGGCTGCTGAGGCTGCAGTGGCCGCAGTCCGGAGGCCTTCCTCCGACAGGTCGGCCGTGTGCGCGAAGCCGGTGGTGTCGCCGACCACCACCCGGATACCGGCGCCGCGGTCGCGGCCGGACGTCAGCTGTTCGACCCTGCCGTCGTCGAGCATGCCGTTGCCGTTCTGACGGTCTTCAGCGAAGACCTCGGCGAACTCACCGCCCGTCGACAGTGCAGTGTGGAGCACGCGTTCGAGCACCGGTTGTTCGATCATGGGATCCTCTCGGAGTTTGCGATCTGACATGGGCCCAGTCGGACGGCATAGCGTACCGGCGTGCCCCTCCAGACAGGACTGACCGCGTCCGTCGAACTCCTCGTAGCGGATGAAGACACCGCCATTTCGTTCTCGACCGGGACCGTGAGCGTCCTGGCCACGCCACGGCTGGTCGCGCTGTGCGAAGAAGCGGCCGTCGCTGCGGTCGAAGGCGAGTTGGAGGCGGGCTCGACATCGGTCGGCCAGCGGATCCAGTTCGACCACCTCGCGCCGACGATGATCGGCGCGCCCGTGACCGCCGAGGCCACCCTCGAGAAGATCTCCGGCCGACGTCTCACCTTCACGGTGTCGGCGAGCGATCCTCGCGGGCTGATCGGTGCCGGCAAGGTGACCCGGGTCGTGGTCGACGTCGAGCGCTTCCTCGACAAGGCCCGCTGAGTCACTGGGCGACGATCCGGCGGACCCCGTCCGTGGTGAGGATCACCAGTTCGCCGTCCTCCAACTCGCCGTACGAGATGACCTGGCCGACGCTCGCGGCGAGCTCGACCGGCTCGCCCGACGGATCGTCAGCCGGAACTGCGCGGATCCAACCGAGGCAGTAGTCACTGAACAGATACCAGCCGTGCAGTCCGGGATTCTCCGTCCCGCGGTAGACGTAGCCACCCGTGACGCTGCAGCCACCGTCACGGCCATAGGTGATGACGGGGTCGATGAACGCCTCGGCGGGATCGCCCTCATAGCTGTTGTCCCCTTCCAGGACGTCCCATCCGAAGTTCGGTTCCGTTGCATCGCCAGCAGCGACCGAGACCTCCTCGATGGTGTTCTGGCCGACGTCCGCGATCCAGAGGCGATCGGTCTCACGGTCGAAGCTCCATCGCCACGGATTCCGCAGTCCGATCGCCCAGATCTCCGGTCGCTCCCAGTCGGGGTTCGACGCCAGCGCCGTCACGCCACCCTCGGGGTCGGGCACGACCCGGAGCATCTTGCCGAGGATGTACGAGTCGTCCTGCGCGACCTCGCCGCGGTCGCCGGCGCCACCGCCGTCGCCGGTGGCGATCCAGAGTGCGCCATCAGGACCGAAGACCAGGTTGCCCCCGTTGTGGTTCTCGAACGGCTGGCCGATCTCGAGGTGGAGCACACCGTCCCCATCGGTCCCGTCCGGGAGCCCGTCGACGAGGGGCCACGAGCGGATGTCGGTGTCTCCGCCACGGTCGGTGTAGTCGAGATACAGGCGTTCACCGGCCGGATCGACGGCCGCGCCGAGCAGACCCCGCTCGCCGCCCGTGGACACTGCGTTGCTGAGGTCGAGCACCACCTCGGTGGTCCCGGCATCGAGATCGACCGCGTGGACGAGCCCGTCGAGCGTGGTCACGAGGATCGGGCCGGGACCCGGCGGGTCGGCGACGGCGGAGGGGGCCTCGAGCCCGATCAGCGGTCCCAGTGCCAGCGCAGGGTCGTTTCCGGTTTCGGTCGACGCCTGGCGGGGGGCGGGGAGGTCGACATCGTCCTGGCTCGTCGGCGCAGGACCCGTCGTCCGCTCTGCCGCAGCCGAGTAGGCCGGTCCGGGGACCGCGAGCTTCGCGACGAACCACAGTTCGTCCCGACGAACCAACACCACGGCACTGATGGCCACGATGAGGACGACTGCAATCACCTTGCTGCGCCGAGAGCGCGGGATCAGCTGCATCGACCCATGCTGCCCTGTCGTGGCCAGAGTCCCGTACCGGGCGTAGTCTGGAAGGACCACGTTCGCTCGATGACCCAGCAGTTGGACCAGCCGGAGGGGGATCAGACGTGAAGCTCCACCCCGCAGTCTCGCTCGGACTCAGGATCGTCGTCAGCGTCGGCATGATCGGCCTGTTGCTGTGGCAGGCGCCGGACATCGACGCTGCCGAGTTGGTTCCCGAACCGTCGACGTCGACCTTCGCGTGGCTGGGCGTGGCCGGCGCTCTGACCCTCGCCGGCATGGTCCTCGCGACCGTTCGCTGGAAGCAGGTCCTCACGGCTCTCGAACTCCCCTCCCCGATGGGACGCCTGTTCTCGCTGACGATGGCTGGACAATTCGTGTCCAACGTCCTCCCCACGACCATCGGCGGCGACGTCCTGCGCGTCAGTCGCCTGTCCAAGGACACCGGGCGCTCGCCCGACACCTTCGCATCTGTCGTCCTCGAACGGGTGACTGGCTGGCTGGTGCTCCCGGTGATCACGCTCTTCGGCCTGGCGGTCAATCCCGGCCTCCGCGAGCTCGGCACCGCGACGATCGTCGCCACCGGCCTCGCGGTCGCAACCCTGTCGCTGCTCGCCGGGACGCTGTACGCGGTCTCGAGCGACCGGTTCGGGAAGCGGTTC
>JBBSLH010000311.1:0-4834 GCA_038255425.1 Acidimicrobiales bacterium | reverse complement strand
CTTCCCCTCGAGATCCATCGTCATCACTTCGTCCTCCGCTCGGCCAGTCATCACGCGCTGGACTCCGGGGTTTCACCGTTCCGCGTCGCCGGCGAACATAGCCCGAATGTCCCGGCCTGGTACATCTGGCGAATCCTGTCATATGTCTATGGGCGGGGTTGGGGGCCCTGCCGGCGGGCGAGCATCGCGCCACCCCGTTACTGCATTCATGACACAGATCTGTAGCTTCGTCTCAATCGATTCGATCTCACCGGGAGTGACCATGGCCGTCCGAGCCGAAATGCAGGAGTTGACCAGCGGGGCCACCAGCAAACCACCGCGCCTGCGTCGCCGCGAGCTCGTGCTCGACGACGGGCACCGGGTCGGGCTCTCGGTCTGCGGCGAAGGGGTACCCCTCGTGCTCATCCACGGCATCATCGCCGAGGGCATTCTGTACGCGCGCATGCTGCGCCGGATCGCTGGTCTCGGATTCCAGGTCATCGCTGTCGACAGCGCCGGTCACGGCCGAACCGACCCCCTGGGTCGAGACGGGTACCGGTGGTCGGCCTACGTGGACCTGCACCGCCGCGTGCTCGACCATCTCGGCATCGACAAGGCAGTTCTCATGGGCCACTCGATGGGGGGACGCATCGTGGTCGACTTGGCAGCGGCCCAACCCGAGCGCGCCGTCGCCGTCGTTCCCATCAACGCGGCGATCGGCAAGGGATTCGACCGATTCACCCGGTTGAGCCGCGTCGTCCCCGGCCTACTCCCCCTGGGCATCGGACTACTGGCCGTCGACATCGCATCGACGTTCGTGCGCGGGCGACGTGAGGTCGGCTCGCTTGCACGTCTCGCGGCACCGTCGCTCGCCGATCGGCTCCGGTCACTTCCGTCGCTCCCACGAGCCTTCGTGGCCACCATCGCCGATCAGGGCTCGGACGACCGGCTTCGATCTTTGCGAGACAACGAAGTCCCGGTCATCGTCATCCACAGCGACCGAGACCTGGTGATCTGGTATCCGTTCGCCCGCATGGCCGCCGATGCCGCCGGTGCCACCTTGGTGCGGGTCGAGCGCGCCCGTCACTCCTGGATGCTCGAGGCGGCCGACAGCCTGCCTTCGCTCATCGAAGAACTGCTCGACGGCGCGCTCGGCGAGGCGATCGAGCATTCCAGTGACACCATCGCGAGCATGTACAGAGCCAACGCACTGGCCCTCGAGATTGACCAACCGCGCTCGACTCCCTACGAATTGAAGTCGCAGCACCGTTGGCGATTCGAGACGGTCACCTGAGAGGCGACGTCATCCCAGGATCGGGCTGAGCGCGGTGCGCAGGTAGGCATCGACCGGAACCGACGGCGGCGCGACCACGAGCGTCACGACGACTCGGGCCACCCAATCCGCGAGCACGGCGAGATCGACGTCGCGTCCGGTTCCGAGCGTCTCCAGCCGACGAACGACCGGTTCTGCAAGCAGCTCCAGTCGTTCGAGCAACACATCGAGCTCAGCGATCACGAAGCCGCCCACGAGATCGGGTTCATCCCGTAGCACCTTCGACAGCACCGGATGCTCGATGGCGAACTCCACCGCGTTCGCAATCACCGCGATGACGTCATCCGGCATCTCGGCTGCGACCAGCTTCGGGAGAAGTGAGTTCAAGAGCCGGTCGAGGTCGCGGGAGAGCAGGAGTCTCGCGGCTTGCTCCACGGTCCCGACCTGCCGGTAGACGGTGACCCTGGAGACACCGACCTCCTCTGCGATATCGGTGACCCGAGTGCGACCCAACCCATGACGCGCGAAGCATCGAGCGGCGGCGTCGAGGTAGTGATCCAGCTCCTTGCCAGGGACGTCGGGGAGCCCGAACGCGGTCGGCGCGATCGAATCGGTCATACCACCACTCTCCCATCTCCGTCGGTCGAGCTGTTGCTCCTGTGATGCACTCACGTCGTGGGGATCGCACCGATGGAGACGAGACGGTCGCGGAGCTTCTCGTCCATCAGTCCGACCTTGGTGAGGTTGGGGGTGATCTTGGCGAAGAGGACGTGCTGGAACATCTGCATCATCGGCGATCGACTGGCGTCGAGGAGGCCGTCCGCAGGTGAGATTCCGAGGCGCTCCCACACTTCCGTCGCCAGGAAGCGATCGCGCATGAGCCACGACGCCTCCAACACGAAATCCTGGCGCTCCGATCGTTCGGCGGAAGTCAACTCGTCGTAGTACCCGCTCAGCGCGAGGGCACCGAACGCCACGTGGCGCGCCTCGTCGGCCATCACGTAGCGGGTGATCTGCTTGATGAGTGGCTCGGTCGCGAACTGATGGATGAGACCGAACGCGGCCAACGCAAGCCCTTCGACGATGATCTGCATCCCCAGGTAGGTGACGTCCCATCGCGGGTCGGCGACGATCAACTCCAAGAGCTGCTGGAGGTTCGGGTTGATGGGATGGATGTCGCCCAACTTGTCGTTGAGGTAGCGGGCGTACACCTCCACATGACGTGCCTCGTCCATCACCTGGGTCGCTCCGTAGAACTTGGCGTCGACGTCAGGCACTTGAGCCACCAGTTTCGACGTTGCCAGAAGCGCCCCCTGCTCGCCATGGAGGAACTGCGACGTCAGCCAGGTGTTGAACACCTGACCGGCCTCACGCTTCTGCTTCGGCGTGAACGACTCGAAGGCATCGGCAGCCATCACCGGCAAGTACTCCGACAGCCCACCAGGATCGTCGGGGTCGACGTCGATCGACCAGTCGATGTCGGTGGAGACGTTCCACTGCTTCTCCTTCGCCTTCTCGTAGAGCCGGCGCAGCTCAGGCCGTGTGGACGAGTACTCCCAGCCGAAGCGGTCGTCGCGGATCGACTCCACGAGCAGACCCGCCTCCGAGTCACCCTCCAGCGGACGGGTACGCGGACGGGTCGTGAGCACCGGCCGCTCCACCGGCACCTCGTACTGCGGCAGTAGATAGGTGAGCAACCGCGGGTCGGACAGGATGTGGTAGTCGGGCGCCAACTCCTTCGCGTACCGCTCGAAGTACAGGATCTGCTTGACCACCAGCACCAGTTCGCGGGGCAGACGGACGCCATGCCGTCCGGCTACGCGCATGACGTCGCCGAGGAGTGCTCCGTAGCTGATCTGCGCCAGCGGGGTCGACGCCAACGGTGCGATCAGCTCGCGCACGTCGTCTGCCGCCCTGTCGAGGTCGACAGGACGGGCGACCGCCCCGAGAGCGAAGAACGCCTGGACCACGGGATAGGGGTCGTCGGCGAGGAGCAGACCGGGGAGCGCATCGCGCAGCGCAGCGCGGATGGGCGGGGTGAGGTGGCCCATGATCCCGAAGTCGAGGAGCGCGACCTCACTGTTCGGCGTCACGAACAGGTTTCCGGCGTGGACGTCGCCATGGAAGAGACCGTGCTCGAAGGCCGACTCCAGCCATGCCCTCACGCCCAATCGGAGGATCTCCTCGAAGTCGTGGCCGCCGGCGGCGAGTGCGTCCAGGTCGTCGACCGGATGACCGTCGACGTAGGTCATCACCAGCACGCGCTCGGCACACATTCCCTCGATCGGCACTGGGGTCGTCACGTGGCGGTTGTCGCCAAAGGACTCGAGGTTGGACCGGAACTCCGCCATCCAGCGCGCCTCGTTCCGGAAGTCGAGCTCGTGGCTCAGGGTCTCGGCGAAGTCCTCGACGATGGCGACCGGATTCAACATGTCGCCGGTGCGTCCCGCACGGCCGAGCAGCGACGCCAGCCGCCCGAGTAGGCGGAGGTCGCGAGACACCTGACGCCCGAGGCCCGGCCGCCGGATCTTCACCACGACATCGGTGCCGTCGCGAAGAGTCGCGCGGTGCACCTGAGCGATCGACGCGGCCGCGAGTGGGATGTCGTCGAACGAGGTGAACAGCTCTGCTGCCGGCTGGCCCATCGACTGTTCGATGATCCGGTGCACTTCGGCGACCGGGATCGGCGGAACGGCATCGAGAAGGCTCCGGAACTCCGACGCGAGGACGTCGGGGAACAAGCCCGGGCTCGACGCGATCAACTGGCCCAGCTTCACGAACGTCGGGCCGAGATCCACGAAGCTGCGACGCAGCGCGACCGAGAGCGCTCTCGGCCCGTGACGACGGAGGCGGAGGGCGATGAACGGCCCTCGGCGCACGACGACGACTGCCCCGTGTCGGGCCAACGTGAGGACGATCTCGACGAGACGGGCCGCATCCGACGGGTGGAGACCGCGCAGATCGAACGACGTGTCAGCGAACTCCGATCCACGGTCGTGGTCGACATCTCCAGCTTCCGCCTCGGTGAGTGCCATCGATCTCCTCCTGGCAGCAGCCTTGGGTCGCCACCTTCGACTCGTGCAACAATGTGACGACATAGTATCGACGTCAGGAACATGGTGTGCGGATCGAACGACTGGTGCCGAGCGAGATCACACACTTCCGAGCCAGGGAGCTCGGTCGTGCCGTCACGACGACACGACTGCTCGCGCGGGCCGGGGTTCGTACGATCCGCGGCGGCGCCGGGCAACGACCGGCGCGAGGGGCTACGTCACTTCGGGAGGCGTTCGAGGAACTCGGCCCGACCTACGTCAAGCTCGCGCAGCTCATCGCCTCGAGCCCTGGGCTGTTCCCCGATGCCCTGGCGGACGAGCTTCGTGCCTGCCTCGACAACGTGCCACCGGTGCCCTACGCCGACATCGTCGACGTGATCACCACTGACCTCGGCAGCCATCCCGACGAACTGTTCGCCTCGTTCGACGTGACACCGATCGCGTCGGCCTCGATCGCACAAGTACACGGCGCCACCCTGCACGACGGCAGCGACGTGGTCGTCAAGGTCCAACGGCCGGGGATCGGACG
>JBBSLH010000310.1:0-4837 GCA_038255425.1 Acidimicrobiales bacterium | reverse complement strand
GGGACTGACGGAGCGCATCGATCGGCCGGAAGTCGGATGGATCACTGCGGAACTCGTCACCGACCGCGGCCCCACCCTGTACCTGCTGTCGCGCGTCTGACCACGAAAGCGAAGAGCCCGAGACCGCGTGGCCCCGGGCTCTCTGCAGTTCCTGATCTCGGCGACCCTGCGGCCGACGAGAGGCTCAGTTGCCGGCGACCTCAGCGGCACAGACCGCTTCGGTGATCAGCGCGGCGACCACGTAGGGGTCCATGTTGGCGTTGGGGCGACGATCCTCGATGTAGCCCTTCTGGTCGACCTCGACCTGCCACGGGATGCGCACCGAAGCGCCACGGTCGGAGACGCCGTAGGAGTACTCGGTCCACGGGGCGGTCTCGTGCATGCCGGTCAGGCGACGCTCGACACCGGGGCCGTAGGCCTTGATGTGCTCCTCGTGGTGCTTGCCCAGCACCTCGGCCGCAGCAACACAGGCTTCGTAGTTCTCACGCATCGACTTGGTCGAGAAGTTGGTGTGGCAACCCGCACCGTTCCAGTCGCCCGGCATGGGCTTGGGGTCGATGGTGGCAGCGACGTCGAAGTCCTCAGCGATGCGGTAGAGCAGCCAGCGGGCAACCCACATGTGGTCGCCGACTTCGACGACACCGGCGGGGCCGATCTGGTATTCCCACTGGCCCATCATGACCTCGGCGTTGATGCCCGAGAGCTTGAGACCGGCGGTGAGGCAGGCATCCATGTGGGCCTCGACGATGTCGCGACCGTAGACCTCGTCGGCGCCGACGCCGCAGTAGTACGGGCCCTGCGGGCCGGGGAAGCCGCCCCGGGGCCAACCGAGCGGGTGGCCGTCGTCGAGGAACGTGTACTCCTGCTCCATGCCGAACCACATGTCCTGGTCGGCGTACTTCTCGGCGAGCGCCGCGGTGGCCGCACGGGTGTTGGTCTCGTGCGGCGTCATGTCGATGTTGAGGACCTCGCACATGACGAGGATGTGGTCGCCGCCGCGGATGGGGTCCGGGCAGGAGAAGACCGGCTTGAGCACGCAGTCCGACTGGTGGCCCTCGGCCTGGTTCGTGGACGAACCGTCGAAGCCCCAGATGCCGGGGTCGTCGCCAGCTTCCATGATCTTCGTCTTGGACCGAAGCAACGCGGTGGGCTTCGTCCCGTCGATCCAGATGTATTCAGCCTTGATGCTCACGTGCGCTGCGCCTCTCGTGGGATGTGATCGATGCCCGGGGGAACCGGAGATCGGGTAGCGGACTCGCCCATCCAAGCCGGTCCTCTTTTCACGACCTTTTCCCCTGTGTGAACGCTTTGTGAACGGGTGGCCGAGACGCCCATCGACAGTAGGCGCGACTGGGTGGGACACGTACCATCGGCACATGGAACGCCAACGCGAATACGTGCTGCGCACGGTCGAAGAGCGGGGCGTCCGGCTCATTCGACTCTGGTTCACCGACGTCCTGGGGCAACTGAAGTCCTTTGCCATCTCGCCGGCCGAACTCGAATCGGCCTTCGCGGAGGGCATGCACTTCGACGGTTCTGCGATCGACGGGTTCAGTCGCGTGCAGGAGTCCGATGTCCTCGCGCTTCCGGACCCGGCAACGTTCGAGATCCTGCCGTGGGGCGTCCCTGGCGACGACCGCAACTCGTCCGCTGCGATGTTCTGCGACATCAGCAACCTCGACGGCACCCCCTTCGCCGGCGATCCCCGCCATGTGCTCAAGCGCAATCTCGAGGCAGCCCGCGACAAGGGTTTCCAGTTCTACGTCGCTCCGGAGATGGAGTACTTCTACTTCGAGTCCGGCGACGGCACGACCCAGCCGGTCCCGCTCGACTCGGGCTCGTACTTCGACCTCACCACTGCCGACGTCGCCAACGACCTGCGCAAGAAGACGATCCACATGCTCGAGGCATTGGGCATCCCCGTCGAGTACTCGTTCCACGAGGACAGCCCGAGCCAGCACGAGATCGACCTGCGCTACACCGATGCGCTGTCGATGGCCGACAACGTGATGGCGTTCCGGCTCGTCGTCCGCGAGATCGCCCAGCAGGCCGGCGTGCACGCCACGTTCATGCCCAAGCCGCTCCAGGGCGTTCAGGGGTCGGGGATGCACACGCACCTCTCGCTGTTCGAGGGCGACACCAACGCGTTCCACGATCCCGGCGACCCGTATCAACTGTCGAAGATCGCCAAGTCGTTCATGGCCGGCGTGCTCCATCACGCTCGCGAGATCACCGCGGTCACCAACCAGCTGGTGAACTCGTACAAGCGACTGATCCAGGGCACGGGCCACGGCAGCCAGACCCAGTTCGAGGCGCCGGTCCACGTGTCGTGGGGTCGGAACAACCGGTCGGCGCTCATGCGCGTGCCCGTGACCAAGCCCGGCAAGACGACGTCGACCCGCCTCGAGTACCGGGCACCCGACCCGGCCTGCAACCCCTACCTGGCCTTCTCGGTGCTGCTCGCCGCCGGCCTCAAGGGGATCGACGAGAACTACGACCTCCCGGCCGAGGCCGAGGCCAACGTCTGGGAGATGACCGACGGTCAACGTGCGGCCGCAGGCATCGAGCTGCTCCCGGCGTCGCTCGGCGAGGCCATCGACGCGATGGAGCAGTCCGAACTGGTGGCCGAGGCGCTGGGCGACCACATCTTCGAGTGGTTCCTGCGGAACAAGCGGGCCGAGTGGGACCTCTACCGCACGCAAGTCACGCCGTTCGAGATCGCCCGCTACCTGCCGAGCTGGTGAGCGGGCCGCCCACATGGAACCTCTACTGGTCTTCCCTGACCCGCCGCCGCCCGTCCTGTCGCAAGGGCTCGACCTGGGCGGCTACCCATGGACGGGCGTCGCCTCCGAGGCCGACGTCGACCGCCTGGAACCCGTCGACGGCTGGCCGGGTGCGGTCATCGTCGCCGTCACCGACCCAGAGGGTGCCTTCGCGCTGTGTCGCTCCATCCGCAAGGGCGACATCCCGCTCGAGCCGGTCCTGTTGATCGTCGCGGCGGAGCAACTCCCGTCGCTCGACCTGCGCGAGGACCTCTTCGACGACTTCTGCGTCCTGCCGTTCCAACCGGGCGAGCTCGACGTCCGTCTCAAACACCTCTTCCACAAGACCGGCCGCGGCACTCGCCCCGAGCTCGTCGAGTACGGCGAGCTGGCCCTCAACCTCGAGACGTATCAAGCGGCGATCTCCGGCAAGCCGCTCGACATGACGTACATGGAGTACGAGTTGCTGAAGTTCCTGGCCTCGCATCCGGGCAAGGTCTTCACGCGAGAGACGCTGCTCTCACGAGTCTGGGGCTACGAGTACTACGGCGGGGCTCGCACCGTCGACGTCCACGTGCGCCGTCTGCGAGCGAAGCTGGGCGAGGAACACGCCGGCCTGATCCAGACCGTCCGCTCCGTCGGTTACCGCTTCGGCCAGTCCCGCTGGATGAGTTGAGCCGCGACACCGGAGTGTCCTCGCTCCGCTGCGGGCACTCCCACGTTGCGCGGAGCTGTTGGTCACCGTCTGTCCACCCGGTCGCCTGGCGGCTCCCTCCGGGCCTAACTAGCCGTTGAGGTCGAGGAGTTCGGAGTCCTGGTTGCGGCTGTCGACGTCGTTGCGCAGGACCCAGCCGATGACGGCTGCGCCGATCCCGCCGGACATGAGCACGCCCACAGGAATGCCGATGAGGAGCACCACGAGGAAGATTGCGACGCCGATCATGGCGTCATCGTGCCAGATCAGCCGTTGACGGGGGCAACTGCGACCGCCTCGATCTCGACGCACGCGCCGACGGGCAGCGCGGCGACGGCCACCGCCGATCGCGCCGGGCGGTGGTCGCCGAGCGCAGCCGTGTAGGTCTCGTTCATCTCGGCGTACTCACCCATGTCGGTGAGGAACACCGTCGTCTTCACCACGTCGTCGAGCGTTGCTCCCTCCAGGGCCAACACCGTCGACAGGTTCTCCATCGCCTGGGTCAACTCGGCCCGAAGGCCACCTTCGACCAACTTGCCGTCCTTGATCCCGACCTGACCGGACGAGAAGACGAAGTCACCTGTTCGGACGACTGGCGTGTAGGGACCGACCGGCGTGCTCATCCCGCCATCCTGCCAAACCCCAGACGTTCTGGTCTCGAGATCGGCGGTCTGAACGCGCTCATTCGAGACCAGAACGGTCAGGGGGTGCGGAGGGGGATGCCGGTGGGCCACACCGGGGGTGTGTCCTGGTGGAGCCAGACCGCCGCGGCGACCGCGGCGAAGACCGCATCGCCGACGGCCACGGCGGGTGCGTCCGACGGTTCGATCGTGATCTCGATCGGCGGCGTGTCGACGGCTCGGACGATGCCGAACGAGCGGATGGTCAGGTCGTGCACGACGCCTTGGTCGTCGACGACGATCGACTCGGAGGTCACCCACGACAGTGCCTGGTGGGCGGCGCCGATGCAGTACGACCGGAGGACGATGTCGTCGAGCGGGTCACCGGCATCGACCGTGACATGGATCGATCCGTCGTCACGGACCTCCGCGGTGGCGAGACCGCCGTCCGGTTGCCGAACGGGCTCGGTTGAACCACGCACGGCCGCGGCCAACACGGTCGCCTCGGCCCAGACCGCGCCACGGATGTCGAGCGAGGTGGGAGGTCCGGCGACGTCGATCTCGTCGACGTCCACGTCGGGCAGGGCCGCGTGGATGACCTCGACGGCGCCGGGCGTCCGAGCGATCCGCACGGTGCCGGTTCCGTCGCGTCGTAGGCCTGCGGCCAGCGGTGGGCGCTTGGGGCCCAGCCGCACCGAGTCCTCACGGCTCCAGATGGCTCGGACGGGTCTTCCATGTTCCGACGCGAGCCGCGCCGCTTC
>JBBSLH010000309.1:0-4852 GCA_038255425.1 Acidimicrobiales bacterium | reverse complement strand
TGGACGTGGTTGACGGTGTGGGGATGCTCGCCGGCGCCGATCCCCTCGAGGAAGGATCGAGCGAGGGCGTTGGCGTCACCATCGGGTGGCACGACATACGCCATCGCCTGCTCCTGGAGCGTGTAGCCGATCACGCCCCGAGGGGGTCTCGTTCGAGGCCGCCGCAGCCACACCGGTGGCCGGGCTGACGGCGCCGCCGGCGGGGTGGGCACGATGGCGGTACAGATCGCCGTGGCGCTCGGCGCCCACGTGACCGCCGTGTGCAGCACCCGCAACGTCGACATGGTCCTCGCGCTCGGCGCCGACGAGGTGCTGGACTACACCCGCGACGACTTCGTCGCCGGGGGCGCCCGCTTCGACGTGGTGCTCGACAACGTCGGCACCCGGCACCCTCGTGACGTCCGCAGCGTGTTGGTCGACGGTGGCCGATACGTGGCGGTGAGCGGTCCGAAGGCGAACCGGTGGGTCGACCCGCTTCCCTACATGCTCCGTGCACGGCTTGCGTTCGTGCGGGCCAGCGCCTCGTTCCACCAGTTCACCGCGGCGGCCGACGTCGACGACCTGATGTTCCTCGGCGAGCTCCTGACGTCGGGTCAGCTCGAACCGCAGATCGACCGGGTGGTCGGCCTCGACGGCGTCGCAGCCGGCCTCGCCGAGATCGGTTCGGGCCACGCCCGCGCCAAGATCGTCGTCACGCCCTGACTCAGAGGCACCGTGAAACCGCTGAACGAGGTCTGGGCAGATGCTCAAGGCAACTGGATTAAATCGCCGGTAGCGTCGGACCGTGGCGAAATCTGGACCCCGAAAGCAAGCGGTACCGAACGACGAACTCCGAGCCGGCCTCATCGATGCAGCTGTCTGCGTCCTGGCGCGCGAGGGTTTCGCTCGTACCAGCGCCCGGGCCGTCGCCGAAGAAGCCGGGACCGTCAACGGGTCGATCTTCTACCACTTCGGATCGATGGACGGCCTGCTTTGCGGCGACTGCGAATGCACTTGCCGACCGGGGCATCGCACGGATACGGGAGGGTCTCGGCGGCGACGACGCCCACGTCGAATGGCGCAGTCGTCTCGGCGCCGTGCTTCGCGCAGAAGCCCACAGCGACGAGGGTCACGCAGTGATGGAACTGTTCGTCGGGGCACGCACATCGCCGGCGCTCGCCAAGGAGGTCCGAGAGGCGATCGATCGTGGTGTCGACTACGCCACGTCGGAACTCGGCTTGGTCCTCGAATCGTCGCCCATCACGCAGCTGATCCCGGTCTCACTCATCGCTGAACTCGCAGCCGCCACCATCCTCGGCATCGAGATCTTCCAGCAGAACGGACGCGACATCGACCTCGAACATGTCGCGTCCGTGCTCGACCAGGGCATCCGATTGATCGGTGGTTCCAACGGGTCCGTGCGAACGCAGCCGAGCATCTGATGGGTTCCGACTCGACGCACCTCCAGAAGAACGAGACCACCTCGATGATGCATCTCGACGAGCGGCTGCCACAAACCCGGAAGGCGCGTCGTCGGTGGTGGCTCGTCGCAGTCGTCGCCGGTCTCCTGCTCGGTCCGCTCGATCTGTGGGGACAGGTCAATGCTCCGTATCCGTGGGCCCACCTGTTCAACTCTCCGGCGGTGTGGGCCGCCGCAGCCTTCGCGTACGGCCGATGGGTCCGCGATCGGCCAGCAGCTGGTGTCGGCGCGGTGATCGTGTTGGTGGTGGGGGTCGAGGCGTACTACCTCGCCGATGTGCTCGTGCGTGACGCGAGTCCTTCGAACCTCACGTCGCCGACAGCGGTGGTGTGGCTGCTGGCCGGACTCTTGGCTGGGTCGGTGTTCGGCGTGGCGGGAGGCTGGGCTGTGGACAGGTCGGGATGGCGTGCAGTGTTGGGGCGTGCCGGCCTTCCGGCGGTCTTCGGCGCGGAGGCTGTCCACAACCTGATCCGTGTCACCACCGAGCCCGCCGACGGGCGCCCCGAGGATCTCGATCGGTTCGCCGTCCTGCTCGCCGCGCTCGGCATCGCCGCCCTGATCGCGACAACTCGCGGGGCCGAACGGCGCACTGCCGTGCAGGTGATTGCTGCGACCGCAGCGGCAGCGGCGGCGGTCGGGGCAGCGGTGAGCTTCGTCCTCTGAACACCAAATCTTCGGCATCGACGGCTTGAGATTCGGGTCGTCGCAGCGTGGACGTCGTCACTCTCGGCGCCGAGTTGCGCCGCCTGACTCGCGTCTCGGGCTCATGTTCGCGGTGTCGCCTGCCGATGATGCCCGTGTGGAATTCTCGAGTTCGAAAGATGGGGGCCCGAGCGATCTGGGCCACCGGGTGACGTCGCGGTGGTCCAATTTCGACCTCAGGCGCGATCTGGTGCGTGCGCTGGTACGCCAAGCGGGCGTGAGCGCGTTGTGTCTCGACGAGACGAACGCGTTGTGTGCACTGCCACCCGAGATCCTCGAACTCGATGTGGGAACGTTCGGCGACGGAGACGATGGCGGTGGTTCCGTCCCGTTTGCGCTGATTCGCGAGAGTGACCAGCCAGCGGTGCTCGCGTCGTTGCTGCGTGCGCGTTCACACGGCGTTGCCGACGCACGTGTGCACCGCACAGGCAGCGAAGAGGAGTTGGTCGTCCACTTCGTGAACATGCTCGACGAGTGGGGTGTGCTCGTGATCCTCGTCGGTGGTGCGCTGCGGCCGTTGCTCGAACACGATGCGGGCGTGCCCGAGCGGGCCCTGCCGAGACGCCTGATTCATCATCGCGATCGGACAGGTCGCGTGTTGTGGGTCGACGATGCAACCGAGCTCCTGCTGGGCTGGACCCGAGAGGAGATGGTGGGCCAGCCGACGATGAGGTTCATCGACCCTGCCGACCACCAACGCGGAATGGCGAGTTGGGTCGGCATGCTGACGGGCGGACGGATCGAACGAAGCCGCATCCGCTACCTCACCGCCACAGGCGACCGACGATGGCTGGAGGCGACCGTGACGAACTTCGACGCGGATTCGGATCCTGGCTACATCGAGGTCGAGTTGATCGACGTGCACGACGAGATGATGGCGTTGTCGGCGGCCAAGTTCGGCGAGGCCCAGTTCGATGCGCTGACCGAGTCGTTGCCGGTCGGCGTGATCCAGGTCGACGCCGACGGTGAGGTCGCGTACGTGAACAGGTGGATGCGAGATCTCACCGGTGTCGACGCTCGAGGGGGCACCTGTTGCGACGGCGTCGTTTCCGACGATCGTGAGATCGTGGAGCATGCGTTCGCTGCCGCGATCTCGACGGCCTCGTCGACCAACGTCGACGCTCGACTGATCAGTGCAGCCAACGGGCAACATCGACACTGTCGGCTTCGGATCCGACCGTTGGGATTGGACGAAGACGGCCACTCCCTCGGAGCGATTGCATCGATCGAAGACGTGACCGAAACTCGAGCGCTCCATACCCGGCTGTTCGACCAGATCCGGACCGATTCTCTGACCGGTGTGGCCAACCGGCTCGCGCTGAACGAGTGGCTCGGCGAGCATCTGCTCGAAGGAGTCGGTGGAGGAGTCACGCTCCTGTACTTCGATCTCGATGGCTTCAAGCTGGTCAACGATCGGTTCGGCCACGAGGCAGGCGATCGTCTCCTCCGGGAGATCGCAACGGCGATCGAACGGGCGATCGATCCCGACGATCTCATCGCGCGCATCGGTGGCGACGAGTTCGTGGTCGCTCGATCACACCTGATGGACGACGATGGATGTGCACGGCTCGCGCAGCACGTGCTCGACATCGTCGACTGCGACATCGATCTCGGCGGCGCAACGGTCCGGGTCGGGTGCAGCATCGGAATCGCCAGAACGGGAATGCCCGGTGGCGGACCGATCGTGCTCTCGGACGCGGACCACGCGATGTACCACTCGAAGCGCAACGGTGGGCACCGCTGGACGATCCACACCGATGCGCTCAGAGCGGCTCGCGACAGCGACCCGTCCGAGCAATCCTCGGAGGCTCACCAGTCGGTGGGGGCGTAGTCCTTCAGGAACTGGCCCCACACGTGGGTGCCGGTGTTGATTCCGTCGATGATCGGATCCACGATTCGGGCGGCTCCGTCGACGATGTCCAAGGGGGGATGGAACCGGTGCTCGGCCAATTTGGCCGCAGCGATCGCCTGTGGGTCCTCGTCGCTGACCCACCCGGTGTCGACGCTGTTCATGTTGATCCCCGACGCGTGGTAGTCCGTCGCGGACGTTCTCGTCATCATGTTCAGCGCCGCCTTGGCCATGTTCGTGTGCGGATGCTTCGTGGTCTTGCGCGGTCGGTAGAACTGACCCTCCACGGCCGACACGTTGACGATGTGCTTGTGGTCGCCCGGTGTTGCCTCCATCAGGGACTTGAGTCGCGCATTCAACACGAACGGGGCGACCGCGTTGACGAGTTGGGTCTCCAGGAGCTCGACCGAGGACACCTCGTGGAGCTGCAACCGCCACGAGTTGCGGCCGCGCAGATCGAGTTGCTGGAGATCCTGATCCAGTTGGCCGGCAGGGAACAGGGTGTCGGCACCGGGACGGTCCTCGGGCAACAGCACGGTCTGGGAGAGCTCCGCAGCCCGGTCCAGACCGGGCACCTCCTGTACGTGCCCCGTGTTCGCGATCGCCGTCGACCCGGATCGCAGCTGCTCGTACGAGCCGACGAGATCCAGGACGTGGACGGGGAGAGCATCGAGCGCAGCCGTCTCGATCTCCATCATGTGTTCGTAGAACCCGGGCGGGCGTCGCACCGTCTGACAGGCGTTGTTGACGATCGCATCGAGCCGGGGGCGGGTCGCCAGGAGGTGTGAGCAGAACGCTTCGACGCTCGGTGTGTGGCGCAGATCCAGCCCGAACACCTGGAG
>JBBSLH010000308.1:0-4857 GCA_038255425.1 Acidimicrobiales bacterium | reverse complement strand
CGTCCGACAACCACAGTTCGGGGCGTTCGTACCCGCCATCGGCGAGGAACGCCTGCCAGTCACCACACGTCACGGTGCGGTCGGCAATCTCGAACGGTTGCACGTGGACGGCATGTCGAGGTCGTTCGTTGTCGTAGCAGAACGCCTCGCTGTCCCCTGCGACGCCGATCTCGACCAGGCCACCGGGATGCGCGATCCACGATACCGGCCTCGAGATGCCGACCGTGGCGTCGCGGAACGCGCGATATGCCGGATCGAGGACGCTCTGTGAGAGCACGTGCTTGGCGTCCATCAGGAGCAGCTCTTGGTGCTGCTGTTCGTGATGGAGGCCGAGCTCGACCAGCCCGGCGAGGGCATCGTCGCCGCCGAGCTCGATCAGGTCGACCATCGCCACATCGACCGAACGGCGGTACTCGGTGACGTCATCCACCGTGGGCCGCGACACTGCACCCCGAGCGGCCCGGGGATGACGGGGGCCGACGGCTTCGTAGTACGAGTTGAAGAGATAGCGGTACTGCGGGTGGAACGGCTCGTATCCACGAGCGTGCGGGCCGAGGAGGAACTCCTCGAAGAACCAGGTGACGTGGGCCCGATGCCACTTCGTCGGACTCACGTCGGCCATCGACTGGACGGTCTGGTCCTCGGGCCCGAGGGGCGCGGCGAGCGCCTCGGTGAGGTCACGGACCTCGCAGTACTGGGTCCTCGGGGCGACCATGGTCAACGAACCGTAACGCCGAGAATCGGGCTCGCGTCCGCGAGCGGGGACATCAGTGCCATGTCGACCAACTGGCACCGCCGGCGATCCCACCGGCGAACGCGAGGAACGGCACGACTGAAACGAGCACGATGAGGCGCCGCTGGGCGATGCCGAGACGATGCAGCCCGAGCCGGAACCCGGCTGCGGCTGCGGCGACGCCCAGCCACCAGAACACTCGTGCCAGCGGGGGCCATGACAGCGGAACGAACTCCGCCCAGGACGGAAGCGGCGAATTGGCGTAGCTCCCGCCCATCACCTCGAGTACGACGGCGATGATCACGAAGGCGGCCGACGCGAACACCACGATCAACCAGGCACCGGCGTGCGGCGGGACGATCGATGCCGGGGCGCGCTGCGCAGGTGCAGTGGTGGGCACGTTCAGGGGAACCCGCCGACGCGGGAGTCCATTCCGGTGGAGCCGGACATCTCTCAGCGGTCGTGGATCTCGGCGAGTGCGAGTCCGCACTCCCCCGCCACCGCATACGCGATGTAGAGATGGTCGCCGTCCTCGACGATCGCCGGGTCGCGGAGTTGACGGACCCGCGTCGTGACCTGTCCTCGGGCAGAAGGAGCGATGGCGAGGTCTGCACCCTCCCAGGACTCCTCGGGGGCGAGCACCGACTCCGGTTCGGATGGAACCCAGTCGGACCAGTCGTCGACGAGGGCGATCGTCGAGTGGAGGATGTGCTCCGGGGCACAGTGGCGAAAGTCGCTGTCGAAGACCATCGCACCCGCCTCCCATATCCGGAAGTCGTCGGATCTATACAAGATTCCCGGCATCGACATCCCGAGCCACTTCCCGTCGTACTTCTCGGGCAGGACGCGGAGGTACGGGAAGGCGACCAAGGGTTCGTGGGCGAGGAACGAGATGCCATCCGTTCGGCCCGAGGCGCGTGATCTCCATCACCGGCATGGTCGCACAGCTACGGTTCCGGCGACTCCGGGAGGGACCATGGCCAACGATCCGTTGGACGAATTCGAGAAGACGACTTTCACCCACGACGGAAAGACCCGCGACATCTTCCGGACCGGGTCAGGGCCCGCGGTGATCGTCATGAGCGAGATCCCCGGCATCACGCCGAAGGTCGCCGACTTCGCTCGCATGGTGGCGGGGATCGGCTGCACCGCCGTCATGCCACACCTCATGGGCGAACCCGGTCGCGACCCCGCTCCCGGTGGCAAACCGAGCGCCGGCTACATGGTCCAGAGCGTCGTGCCCTCGTGCATCTCGCGCGACTTCACGGTGTGGGCCACCGGGAAGACCTCACCGGTGATCGACTGGCTGCGCGCGCTGGCCCGCGACGAGCACGAGCGTTGCGGCGGCCCCGGCGTCGGAGCGATCGGCATGTGCTTCACGGGCGGCTTCGCTCTGGCGATGGCGACCGACGAACGGTTGCTGGCACCCGTGCTCTCACAGCCGTCGATGCCGCTCGCCATCGGCAAGAAGCGCAAGGGTTCCATCGACATCTCCGACGAGGACCTCGCTGTGGTGAAAGATCGCTGCGCTGCCGGCCTCGAGGTCATCGGCATGCGGTTCAAGTCGGACCGTCTCGTGCCCTCGGAGCGTTTCCGGTTCCTCGAACGCGAGCTCGGAGCAGGGTTCCGTGCCATCGAACTCGACGACGAGGACGCCAACCCGGAACCGAAGATGACACCCCACTCGGTCGTGACCGAACACCTCATCGACGAACCGGGCAGCAAGACCCGCGCCGCGGTCGACGAAGTGCTCGAACTCTTCCGGAGTCGTCTGCTCGTCGGCTGAGTCCGGGGCGATCGTTCGCCGGGACAAGCAGCCCTGACCACCGATGGGTGCAAAGCGCCACGTCGTCGCCACTTCTGCCCGGACGCCCGAGCGAACGCCGGTTTCGGAGCGGCTGAACATGGACGCCCACGTCCGTTCGGCCTGTTGTCTGTGTTGCTCGGCCTGGCTAGGAACTCGGTGCTCGTTGCGCTGGATCGAAGTCGCCGTGGAGCACAAGAGGATCGAGATCGAGGCCGTTGGGCCAGACGACGGTCCCGTGATCGACAGCGACCCGCGCGAAGTACGCCGGATCCTTCAGCGGCTCGAACACGGTGCCCCACAAATCGTCGGCCAGGTCCACGTCGTGTACAAGGCCGTCATCGAAGGTCAGCCGGAGGCCATACGGCGGGAGTAACTCGGCCTCGACGACCCTGGGGATCTTGTCGATCTTCTTCATGGCAACGGTTCGATAGTGCCGGGATCTTCTCGTGATGAGGCCAGTTCCCACGCTGCTTCGAGTTCGTCGAGGTGGAGTTCACGCCACTCTTGGACAAGGCGTAGCGCCCTGCGTGGAATCGATCCTGCGACGAGGGAGCGTCAGCAATCGCGACCACCGCTTGATCGTCCCCACACTCGGCGTGGAAGTGAGGAGGCGGGTGATCGGTCCAGTACATGTACACGACGATCCCGTAGAAGCTCGACAGACAAGGCATGTGCTGATCGTACGAACGGGGTCCGACAGCTGAGCCGAGCCGATCAGCAGCACAGATCACCAGATCTCGGTCGAGAACATCGTTCCACCGATCGGCGCGTCGGTCCGGCTGTGGAGCAGTCGGACCAGGTCCGTTTCAGCTGGCGTACCTTCTGGGAAATGGGGACGCTTGGTGTCGAGTCGCTGAGATCGAAGCTGCTGGAACGGCTGCGTGCAGAACTCGACAGACCCGATCTGCGCTACGCCGTTCCCCCGGGGCCGCTACGTGGAGGCGGGTTCTCGTCGATGTTCACCTTCGAGTTGGCGATGCCTCCGAAGGGATGGCCTGGGCGATTGGTTCTGCGACTGGTCGGCTCGTCGCCGATGCAGGCCCAAGTCGAGGCCGGGCTCCATGAGGGAGCGCGATCCGGCGGACTACCGGCACCCCGCATCTTGCTGGTCGAACCCTCGGCGGAGGTGCTCGGCGCCCCGTACGTGGTCATGGAGATGCTCCCTGGCCGCGCGTTCCTTCGTGGGGTGGAGCCATTGCGCTTTGCCCGAGACTTTCCGAAGCTCGTGCGGTCGTGGCCCGACCAGTTCGCCGCGGTACTCGAGACGCTCGGCCGGGTCGACGGTAAATCTGTGCTCGACGTCATGGAGCGTCGCGGTGTCCCCGAGCGGTTCGCGCTCTCGACGCGACACCTTGACTGGGCCGAGGCCATCCTGACCGGGGAGAACGCTTTGGACGACGCTGTTGGCTGGCTGCGAGCCAACGAGCCGCCGCCACTCGAGCGACCGGTGTTGGTGCATGGTGATCTGTGGCCAGGCAACGTGTTGATGCGTGACGGCACGGCCTCTGGTCTCGTCGATTGGACGATGGGAGCGGTGGGTGACCCGGCACTGGACGTTGGGTTCGCCAGAGTTGGATTCCTGCTGATGCCAGAGCCATTCCCACCGCCTTCACCGCTCCGACAACTCGTTCATGCCGCCGGTGTGCGCATCGCCGAGGACATCGAGGAGCGGTGCACAGCGAGCGTCGGCGGCCATGTGCGGGTCCGGTACTACGAGGCGCTTCGCTGCGTAGTTCAACTCGCCGCGGTCGTGGCTGAACGCCGCTCCGACACGAAGCCCGGATGGGATCATGGTGTGCCCGCGTTGGTCGGCCATCTCGAATC
The DNA here is from genome assembly GCA_038255425.1 of Acidimicrobiales bacterium. Lineage (GTDB taxonomy): Bacteria > Actinomycetota > Acidimicrobiia > Acidimicrobiales > Salinilacustritrichaceae > Salinilacustrithrix. Next base: position 493 of record JBBSLH010000308.1, on the reverse strand, counting down.
CACGATCGGCCACTCGGTCCAGTTCAGCTGATCGCATTCACACCGCCGCCATCACCCGCGGCCGAGCGCAGGAAGGTCGGGAACTCGACTTCGCACCATCTCTGCGCCGACCGGTGGAGTGGAGCAATGATCGACGCCGTGCAGAAGATCGAAGTCGTCGTCGCTCATTCCGAACGCGCCACGTTGCGGGTCGGCGACGTCTTCCTGAAGGTCGACACCGATCAAGCACGCATCGACCGAGAGGTCGAGGTCATGGCCATGGCACCGATACCCACGCCCGAAGTGCTGTGGCGCAAGCCACCGGTGCTCGCGCTCGCGGCGGTTCCCGGAACTGCGCTCGGCCTGCTCGGAGAGCCGTCACCGGCCTCACCGGCCTCGGCGGCCGCGTGGGTTGCGGCGGGTGCAGCTGTTCGCGTCCTGCACGAAGCAGAGCTACCGCCATGGACCAGCAGCCAGAATCAGCAGCAGCCGGGTCGGGGCAGTCAGGCGCAAT
>JBBSLH010000307.1:0-4870 GCA_038255425.1 Acidimicrobiales bacterium | reverse complement strand
CGCGAGCGCCACTGAGCGGGGGCGGGCAGCACCGCTCGCGACTGCAACCGAAACGCTCGCGAAGATTACCCCTTGAACGACTGGGTCGTTGGGCCTAGGTTCCGTGGCTAGTCGAACACCGGGGGGTTTGTTCAGTGACAATCGCGATCCGCACGGAGACCGAACAATGGCAGCTCAAGGCTGCTTGTCGTGGGCCACAGGCGCGGGTGTTCTTCCCGCCAGCTCAATTCGAGCGCAAGGACGAGAAGCTCGAGCGTGAAAGCCGCGCCAAAGCGATCTGCACCACGTGCTCGGTCAAGCAGGAGTGCCTCGACTACGCGGTACGCATCCGCGAGCAGCACGGCATCTGGGGCGGACTGAGCGAGAACGAGCGCAAACCGCTCCTCGCGTGACGCAGCTACAAACGCGGACCGGCGATCCGTAGATCATCACGTCGACGGGTCCGTCCTGTCGCGTCGAGATGTTCGAGCAGTGGCACGACGAACTTCCGCGAGGTGCCGAGCGCGTCGCGCACCTGCGCGACCGTGATCCCGGCCGGATGCTCGGCGAGCAATGTCCGGACCACGACCGCCGCCTCGTCCATCGCACCTGCGCCGAAGGCGACGCCGCCGACCTCCACCACTGCGCCCCGTCGAACCAGCTCCCGCATCTCGTTGCGACCGATGTCGGCCGGTGGGTCGGGCGGCGTGAACGGCTCGGCGGCCAGTTCGTCGAGCCACGGATGACCGTCGAGGGGATCGATGGAGTCGACGTGCACCACGCGACCAGCGTCGACCACCACGTCGTCGAGCGTCTCGGCCACAGCGCGGTCGCGGTCGTCGAGCGTGGCGAGGTCGAGTCCGAGCGGTCCGGCAGCGATCATCGTCGCCTCGATGCGTTCACGGTCGGCGCGGAGTCGGTCCGGATCGACCACCCATCGACCGAGGGTGGGCGGTCGGGCCTCGCCCGTGAGGAGCGCGAGCCGATCCACGTCGACCCAGCCTCGTTCTGTGATGACACGATCGACTGATCGGTCGGGCGCAGCGATGGCCGCCCGGACGACGGGATCGACATCGAGCACCGCTCCCCCGCCGACAGTCTCGCCCCGGCCGGCGTCGCGGAGCACGAAGCGGTCGCCCGGCAACAGCGGCATCGGACGGGGCAGGTGGAGTCGAGCCGCACCCGTCTCCCCCGGTTCGAGCGCGTCCGGCCCGAGCACGCGGAGTCTCACCGGGTGCTCGCCTGAACCGAGGTACGCCATGTAGGCGCCACGCCTCGACACCGGGTGGTCGAGCGCATCGAGCACCGTGAGCGACACGTCGATCGTGTCGGTCCGGTGCCATTGACCGGCACGGACCAGGACGTCGCCGCGGCCGATCTGCTGGTGCCCGACGCCGACGAGGTTGAGCGCGGTTCGGTTGCCGGGACCGAGGTGGTCGACCTGTGCGTTGTGCCGCTGGATCCCTCGGATGCGGACCGACTCGCCGAGCGGTTCGACGACGAACGCATCGTCGAGCGACACCGATCCGCCAGCGAGCGTCCCCGTGACCACGGTGCCGGCACCGGCAGGAGCGAACGACCGGTCGATCCACAGGCGCGGACGTCCGAGGTCGGCCGCCGGTGGAGTCTCGGCCAACAACTGGTCCACCGCGGCGACCAGGTCGTCCATCCCGACGCCCGAGGGCGTGTCCACCTCGACCACCGGGGCGCCGTCCAGGAACGTGCCAGCAACTGCCTCCTCGACTTCGAGGCGCGCCAGTTCGCGTAGGTCGTCGTCGATGAGACCGATCTTGGTGAGCACGACGATCCCGTGGGCCACGCCGAGCACGTCGAGGATGCGGAGGTGCTCTTCCGACTGCGGTTTCCACCCCTCGGACGCAGCCACGACGAACAGACACGCGTCGATGGCGCCGAGCCCGGCGAGCATGTTCTTGAGGAACCGGATGTGACCGGGCACGTCGATGATGGCGAGGTGACGACCGGACGGCAGATCGGTGCCTGCGAAGCCGAGGTCGATGGTGAGGCCGCGTTCCTTCTCCTCGGCGAGCCGATCAGGGTCGGTGCCGGTGAGGGCGCGGACGAGCGTCGACTTGCCGTGATCGACGTGGCCCGCGGTCGCGACGACGTGCACGGTCAGCGAGCGGTCAGGGCGGCGGCGACGAATGCGTCGTCGTCGGGCTCGACCGTCCGCAGATCGAGGATCGTCCGACCATCGACCATCCGAGCGATCACCGGTGTGCGATGCGACCGCAGGGCCGCGACGTGGTCGCCGTCGAGTGCGAGCCCGACCGACGGGATCTCTACCGACGGCAGCGTCCCGCCACCGGGGACCGACGAACACGCCGCCACCTGACCCACGCCGGCCTCGTCGACCAACGCCTCGGCCCGAACTCGGAGGCCTTCGACCGGGGCCATCGCCATCCGCCAGAACGGCAGCTGGTCGGCGGTGCGCGCCAGATAAGCAGTCGCCACGTCCTGCAACGCCGAGAGCACGAGCCCGCCCGGCCGGAACGCCCGGTACAGCGGATGCTTCGCGCACGCCCGGACGAGATCGGACCGGCCAGCGATGATCCCCGCTTGCGGGCCGCCCAACAACTTGTCGCCGGAGAACATGACCAGGTCGGCGCCGTCGGCGAGCGTCTGCTTGGCTGCGGGCTCGTCGAGCAGCCACGGCGGCGGGCCGTCGGGCAGCCACGGGCAGGCTGCATCGAGCAGTCCGGATCCGAGATCGACGACCAGCGGGACTCGCAGGGTCGCGAGGTCGGCGACCGAAGCGTCCTCGGTGAAGCCCGAGATCGTGTAGTTCGATCGGTGCACCTTGAGCACCAGTGCGAGGTCGTCGTCGACGACCGCTTCGTAGTCGCCGACTCGGGTCCGGTTGGTGGTGCCGACCTCGATCAGGCGGGCACCCGACTGCGCCATCACGTCCGGGACTCGGAAGCCACCGCCGATCTCGACCAGTTCGCCCCGACTCACCGCCGCTCCACGACCCCGCGCCAACGCTGCGAGCGCCAGCAGCACCGCGGCGGCGCAGTTGTTGACCACGATGGCGTCCTCGGCTCCCACCGCACGGGCGAGCAGACCACCGGCGTGCGCAGTTCGGCTCCCGCGCTCTCCGGCGGCGAGGTCGAACTCGAGGTTGGACGCCCGCCCGGTCGTGGTGGTGGCGAGCGGCGCCCGACCGAGGTTGGTGTGGAGGAGGACACCCGTTGCGTTCACGACGGGCCGGAGCAGCGCCCCAGCAATCCCCTCGGCGATGGTTCGGGCCGAGTCTGCATCACCAGCAGCGATCGCCTCGCGCGCGGCGTCGACCAGCAGGGGGTGCGGAAGGCCCGTGTCGGCGAGCGATCGCGCCAGTCGGTCGACCGAAGGCGGCCGATCTGCCGGCGTCGAGTCTGCGGTCGTCGTCACGGCCGTCGACTCTACGAGCCCCCACCGGACCGTTCTGGTTCGCGGATCGGCAGTCTCGACCGCCGATGTGGTGACCAGATCCCAGGGCGGATCGTTCTGGTCACCACATCGGCAGTTCGGACGCGCTTTTGTGAGACCAGAACGGGTGGGGTGGGGGTCAGGCGGGGGTGGCGAGGGTCTCGGGGGCATCGATCTCGACGCCGACTCGGGTGATGACGTGGTCGACGAGGCCGTACTCGACGGCGGCGGCACCACGGACGATGTAATCGCGGTCGATGTCGGTGAGGAGTCGGGCGCGGTCCTGGCCGGTGGCCTCCTCGAGGATGTCGACCATGCGATCGCGCATGCCGACGAACTCGCGGGTCCAGATCTCGATGTCGACCGACTGGCCCTGCGTCCCGCCGTGGGGCTGATGGATGAGGATCCGCGAGTTGGGCAAGGTGTACCGCTTGCCGGGCGTGCCAGCCGCCAACAACACCGCGGCGGCCGACGCCGCTTGCCCGATGCAGATCGTCGAGACGTCGGCCCGGAGGAACGACATCGTGTCGTGGATGGCGAAGAGGCCGTTCATGTCACCGCCCGGCGAGTTGATGTACAGGCGGACATCGGCCTCGGGGTTGGCGGCGTCGAGATGGAGCAACTGGGCGATGACGAGATTCGCCACGTCGTCGTCGATGGCCGAGCCGAGGAAGATGATCCGCTCCTCGAGCAGGCGGCTGTAGATGTCGAAGGCGCGTTCGCCGCGTTGCGTTGACTGGACCACCGTGGGGACGAGCATGAGACCTCCGTAGATGTGCAATTGACTGATTGCACCTCAACCTAGCCGCCGCGTTGGTATCCGCAACCGATAGGTTGCAGTCCATGAAGACGACTCCTCCGGTCCATCGCTCGGTCGAGGTGGAGGCGAGCCCGGACGAGGTCTGGGAACTGCTCGTCGACGACGACCAGCGCGCTGCGTGGTTCGGCGGCGAAACCACCCTCGACGTCGAGCCCGACGGTGCTGGCGAGTTCACCGACCCGGACGGCACACGCCGATCTGCGGTGGTCGAGGACGTCGAGCCCGGACGACGGCTGTCGTGGACGTGGTGGACCGACGACGACCCGGACGGCGACCGCTCTCGCGTCGACGTCGACCTGACGCCGACACCCGCAGGCACGCGTATCTCGGTGACCGAGACACCGCTGGTGTCGACGGCACGTGCGTCCACGATGGCCAGCGTTGCGGGACCGCTGCTCGACCTCGAGTTCCGCATTCTCTGCCGCGCACACGCTCCCGCACTGACCTGCCGCCGGTGACCGACACCGTCGGCCGAGTCCTCGCGGCGCTCGCCGACCCGACTCGGCGAACGGTGTTCGAACGGGTCGTCGCTCACGGACCGCTCACCGCGACCGCGCTCGCCGCCGACCTCCCGGTCAGCCGCCAGGCGATCGCGAAGCATCTGGAACACCTCGCGTCCGCTGACCTCGTTGCTTCCGCTCG
>JBBSLH010000306.1:0-4919 GCA_038255425.1 Acidimicrobiales bacterium | reverse complement strand
CGGCGTGCGTCGGAGTACGAGCTGATCCGTGACTCCGTGTCACAGGCCGGTTTCAACCTGATCGACGGTCGGGACATCAACTGGGGCTCGAACCTGTCGAACCCGTCGCTGTACGACGCAGTGTTCTTCGGCTGGCAGACGACGGCGATCGCCGTGGCCGACACCGAGGCGAACTTCGTGACCGGTGGCCTGAACAACTTCTACGGATACAGCAACGAAGCCGTCGACGCGCTCTACGAAGAGCTCAAGTCGACGACCGATCCGGCACGTCAGGACGAAATCCTGGGCGAGGTCGAAGCGGAGCTGTTCGAGGATGCGTTCGGCCTGCCGATCTTCCAGTTCCCGGAAGTCACGGCTTACAACAGCACCTACGTCGACGGCGTGAGCAGCATCGCCATCGCTCCGACGGTGTTCTTCAACGTCTGGGACTGGACCGCAGTCTGATCGAGTGACGTGATCGGTGGGGCGTCGGGCACGGTGCCCGACGCCCCACCGTTGTGTTCTTGAACTCCCGGCCGCTCGACGGCCAGCGGAACGCAGGACCTGATCCGGCGTGACGAGTCTCTCGTATGGAGTCCCATGTTCGTGTACATCTGTCGGCGCATCGTCGCCGGCGCCTTCGTGATGGTCGGCGCTTCCTTCATCCTCTATCTGATGATGACCAGAGCCGGTGACCCGCTCGCGTTCACCCTCCAGATCTCGAATCCCACCCAGCGCGCCGCAGTGATCGGCACGGTCACCGAAACGCTGAGCCTCGACGTACCACCTGTCGAGCGGTACCTCCAGTGGTTGCGCAGGCTCGTGTTCGAGCAGGACTTCGGGCTGGTGTCGACCACCCAGCAACCGGTGTCCGATGAGCTGGCGCGCCGTATTCCGCTGACCCTCAAGCTGGTCAGTGCGGCCACGGTCCTCTCGATCGTGCTCGGCGTTCTCACCGGCATGCTCTCGGCGCTGCGCCAGTACTCCGGTTTCGACTACCTCGTCACCTTCACGACGTTCCTCTTCTTCTCGCTGCCGGTCTTCTGGGTCGCCGTGATCCTGAAGGCCTGGGGCGGCATCAACCTCAACGACTGGCTCCGCGACGGGGCGCACTTCTCGGTCACCTTCATCGTGGCGATGTCGCTGCTGGCCGGGGTGGTGGGCGCATCGTTCGCCGGCGGGACCACGCTTCGGAAGGCGACCACCGGCGTGATCAGTGCCGGCGTGGCGGCGCTCGCGCTGTCGTGGATGTCGTCGAACCAGTGGCTCCTCGACCCGGGGTTCGGTCCGATCGCATACGCGGTGGTCAGCCTCGGCATCGCCGTGGGCGTTGTTGCGGTGATGTCGGGCTGGCGCAACGTGCGAGCCCGAAACGCCGCCTTGATCACCTGCGGCATCGGCATCGTCTCGTACTTCCCGATGCAGGCGGTGTTCGACGACGCGATCAACATCTGGATGCTGCTCGGTTGGCTGGCGATCGCGATCGCGGTCGCCACCGCAGTCGGGTACGCCGTCGGCGGCTACGACAAAGGCCAGTCGGCGCGTACCGCATCGCTGGTGGCGTTCCTGATGGGTGCGCTGATGTTCCTCGACCGGATGATGCAGTCGTGGTCGGACTACTCGGCTTCGTCGGTGATCCGCAACCGGCCGATCAAGACGATCGGACACAAGGAGGATCGCCTGGACGGATCGTTCTGGGTGATCGCCAACGACACGTTCAGCCACCTGTTCCTGCCAACGATGGCACTGATGCTGATCTCGGTGGCTTCCTACACCCGCTTCTCGCGAGGCAGCATGCTCGAGGTGCTCGACCAGGACTACATCCGAACCGCCCGCGCCAAAGGACTCACACAGCGAACGGTGGTCGTCCGCCACGCACTCCGCAACGCCTTGATCCCCCTGGCCACCATCGTCGCATTCGACATCAGCGGCATCATCGGTGGCGCCGTGATCACCGAGTCGGTGTTCCAGTGGGACGGCATGGGGCGACTGTTCATCGACGGTCTGCGCGAGATCGATCCGAACCGGGTCATGGCGTTCTTCGTCGTGACCGGCACGTTCGCCGTGGTGTTCAACCTGTTGGCCGACATCGGTTACGCCTTCCTCGACCCCCGCATCCGAGTCGGAGAGTGATCCCGTCATGACCGACAGCCCACGCCCACCAGACGACCTCGCGATGGGGATCGGACTCGACGACGAGATCGCCGGCGAGATGGCCGAGATCGCCGGACTCAGTCAGGGCCAGATCGTCCGGAAGCGGTTCTTCCGACACAAGGGGGCGATGATCTCCCTCGGGATCCTCACCTTCATCGTCCTGCTCGCCACCACCAGTGTCGGGTGGGGCCCAATACCGGGATGGTGGAAGTACAGCTTCGACGAACTCGTCCCGCGCACCGGTGACGACGGTGGCCCGACCATGTCGCTGCGCCCGCAGTGGCTCGGTGGATCGGGGATCGGGTTGGGAGAGCATCCGTTCGGGGTCGACAACGAACTCGGCAAGGACATGTTCGCCCAGACCATGCGCGGCGTGCAGACCAGCCTCACGGTCATCGTCGTCCTCGGTCTGCTCTCCACCTCGATCGGCGTGGTCGTCGGTGCGCTGTCGGGCTACTACGGCAAATGGGTCGATTCGGCGTTGATGCGGTTCACCGACGTGATCATCGTGCTCCCGCTGCTCGTGATCACCGCTGTGGCGGGGTTCGCGCTCGACCTCGGTGGCAAGTGGCCCGTCGCGGTGGCCCTCGGAATCTTCACGTGGACGGGGCTGGCGCGACTGGTGCGCGCCGAGTTCCTCGCACTGCGCGAGCGTGAGTTCGTCGATGCGGCCAGAGTGGCGAACGCATCGAACTTCCGGATCATCTTCAAGCACATCCTGCCGAACACGGTCGGCACGATCGTGGTCAGCACCACGCTGCTGATGGGTGCAGGGCTGTTGACCGAAGCGGCGCTCGGCTTCCTCGGATTCGGCGTGCGCGCTCCCGAGGTGTCGCTCGGGACCCTCGTCAACTCCTATCAGGGCGCCTACGAGACCAGGCCGTGGTTGTTCATCTGGCCTGGCGCGTTCATCGTGGCGATCGTGCTGTGCCTGCAGTTCATCGGCGACGGACTGCGCGACGCCTTCGACCCGCGTCAGAAGCGTGTGCCGAACCGCAAGGATCTCGATCGCAGTGGCGTCGACGCACAGGGCGAAGCCGAGGCCCGTGGTGCGGCGATGAACATCGCACGGCCGCTGGGTCAATCGTGACGGATCGACACCGTTCATCCGAGCAGCAGGGTGGCGAAGCACAGTGCGGCGAGGGACGCGATGCCGGTGGCGACGGCCCAGTGCCAGCGCACGCGAGCGCGGTCGAACTCGAGTTGCGGATCGTCCAGGAACCCCCCGTCGCGGAGGCGTTCCCATCGCCGGCGGACGATCATCGCTGCGTCACCCGACGCCGTGCCGGCGAGGTCGCCCATGCTCGATGTCTCGATCATGTTCGGGTCCTCGACATCGCGGGCGGACTCGCGACGGCGACGCATCGAAGAGCGCAACGCGGTTCCAGCGCTCGGTGCGGGAGCGGCCCACGCAGCGAACCGTCCGTACGCCGTGTGGAGCGTGAGTGCAAACCGGGTGTCGACTTCGTGGACGGCCGGCCAGGGGATGTCGATCGTGCGGGTCACGTTGACCAGGCGGACGCCGGCGTCGGACACGGACACGCTGGGACGCCAGAAAAAAGCCCAGCAGGTCGCCACCAGCAACGCCAACCACGGCAGTGTCACCAGCACAGCGCTCAAGCCGGCCGTCACGGAGACCACCACGGCGCTGATTGCAGCGATTGCCACGACGAAAACGGTGAGACCTCGACCGAAGCCGGGACGAAACTCCTCGTTCACGCCACCATCCTGCCAAGGCGGCAGGCCCGACGGGCATCTCGCCGGTCGATGACGATCTGCAGCACTGGAGCACCGGCATGACCGAGATCGAGACGTCCGCGCCCGGATCCGCCCGTGACGGGACGAACACGGCCGAGATCCGCGGGCTCGGAGTGGAGTTCTGGGTCGATGGCGACTGGTTCCCCGCTGTCATCGACGCATCGTTCGACGTGCAGGCGGGCAAGACGGTGGCGATCGTGGGTGAGTCCGGTTCGGGAAAGTCGACGATCGCGCTCGCGATGATGGGTCTGCTGCCGACGAATGCGCATGTCCAGGGATCGATCAAGGTCGGCGAGACCGAGATCGTCGGGCTCGACAAGCGTGCGCTGCGGGCGATCCGTGGCCGCAGCGTGTCGATGATCTTCCAGGAGCCGATGACCGCGCTGAATCCGGTCTACACGATCGGGTTCCAGATCTCCGAGATGTTGCGGAGTCACCAGTCGATGTCGCCGCGTCGAGCGCGGGAACGCGCGATCGAGCTGCTCGAACTGGTGGAGATCTCCGAGCCCGAGCGGCGAATCGAGAGCTATCCACACGAACTGTCCGGCGGCCAGCGCCAGCGAGCCATGATCGCTCAGGCGTTGGCGTGCGACCCGTACCTCATCGTCGCCGACGAGCCGACGACGGCGCTCGACGTGACGGTGCAAGCCGAGATCCTGAAGCTGCTGCGAGATCTGCGTGACCGGATCGACGCCGGCATCGTGCTGATCACCCACGACATGGGCGTGGTCGCCGACCTCGCCGACGACGTGATCGTCATGCAGCGCGGGCGAATCGTCGAGACCGGTTCGACGCAGCAGGTGTACGAGGATCCAGTCGATCCGTACACCCGCTCGCTCCTGGCAGCCGTCCCTCATCTCGGCGCTGTGTCGTCGGCCAACGAGACCGAGCGCTCGCGGAGCGCCGGTTCCGGTGCGACGAGTGCGTCCGACCTCGCCGGACCGGTGACGTCGGAAACGGGCGCGGCGACCGTCGTCGAGTTGACGAACGTCGCGATCGAGTACCCGAAGCGCGGGCGCACCCCTGCG
>JBBSLH010000305.1:0-4920 GCA_038255425.1 Acidimicrobiales bacterium | reverse complement strand
CCGACACCACCGGACGCGATCACCGGGATGTTCACCGTGTCGACGACGGCTCGGGTGACGGCGACGTCGAAGCCGTCTCGCGTGCCATCGCGGTCCATCGACGTGAGGAGGATCTCTCCGGCGCCGAGTTCCTCGCACCGACGTGCCCACTCGACGACGTCGAGCCCCGTCGGGGTCCGACCGCCGTGGACGAAGACCTCGAAGCCGCTGGGTGTGCCGGCGTCACTCCGCTTGGAATCGATGGCGACGACGGTGCACTGCGAACCGAACTCGGTCGCGATCTCGGAGATGAGCTCGGGCCGGTCGACCGCTGCGGTGTTGATCGACACCTTGTCGGCACCGGCGCGGAGCAGGGCGCGAGCATCATCGACGGTGCGGATCCCGCCGCCGATCGTGAACGGGATGAAGACCTCTTCGGCCGTGCGGCGGGCGACGTCGAGGATCGTTTCCCTGTCGTCAGACGATGCGGTGATGTCGAGGAAGATGACCTCGTCTGCACCCTGTTCGTCGTAGCGGCGGGCGAGTTCGACGGGGTCGCCGGCGTCGACGAGGTCGACGAAGTTGACACCCTTGACGACCCGTCCGGCGTCGACGTCGAGACACGGAATGATCCGAGCGGTGCGCATCAGGCGCTCTCCTTCGCGATGACGCCGAGGACCGACACGGCGTCGTGTACGTCGACGCGCTTTTCGTAGATGGCCGTGCCGACGATCGCTCCGGCGAGGCGGCGGCCCGATTCCTCGATGCTCGCCAGCTCGACCAGGTGCGCCAGTTCGCCCACGCCGCCGCTGGCGATGACGTCGAGGTCCGTGAGACGCAGCAACTCGGCGAGCCCCTCGAGATCGGGGCCCTCGAGCAGGCCCTCGCCTCGGATCTGGGTCACGACGACCGCTTCCGCGCCAGAGCTCGACAATCGATCGAGTGCGTCGGCGATGTCGAGCCCACTGCCCTCGGTCCAGCCCTTGATCGACACCTCGCGGCCGCGGACGTCGAGTCCCAGCGCGACCGGCTGGCACGACGCCACCTGCGCCACCAGCGCCGGGTCTTCGACGGCGGCGGTGCCCATCACGACGCGAGCCACACCGGCGTCGGCCAACGCGGCGGCCGCTGCAGCCGAACGAACGCCACCGCCGGCCTGGACGGGCACGTGGACCGCTTCGCAGACCGCGGCGATCAGGGCGCGGTTGTGCGCCTCGCCGGTGCGAGCGGCGTCGAGATCGACCATGTGGACCCAGGGGGCGCCGGCCTCGACGAACGCAAGCGCCACCTCGACGGGATCGTCGGCGTGGACCGATTCGCGGTCGAAGTCACCCTGGACGAGCTGCACGACCTTGCCGCCTCGCAGGTCGATGGCGGGATACAGGTCCATCAGACAACCGCCTGGTCGGAGCGCACGAGCGACACGAAGTTGTCGACGAAGGCGAGTCCTGCGGTCGACGACTTCTCCGGGTGGAACTGCGCGGCGTGGACGTTGTCTCGTTGGACGGCTGCGACCACGGGTCCGCCGTAGTCGCAGGTCGCGGTGACCAGGTCGGACATCGGCGCCGCGAAGCTGTGGACGAAGTACATCCAGATGTCGCCGCCGATTCCGTCGAAGAGGGGGGACGGACGAACCAGGTCGACGATGTTCCACTGCATCTGTGGGTGCTTCACGCCGGCGGGAATTCGTTCCACTGCGCCCGGAAGGATGCCGAGCCCTGCGCGCCCGGGTGTCTCCTCGGACGCTTCGTACAGCAGCTGCATCCCGACGCAGATGCCGAGGAATGGTGTCCCCGCCTCGACGGCTTCGTGGGCGAGGTCGTCGACTCCGGTTCGCTCGACCGCGTCCATGCACGCGCCAAACGCGCCGACACCGGGCAAGACCACGGCGGCGGCGTCACGGACGACCGCTGGATCTGCCGTGAGACGCGCGTCGGCGCCGTGCCGCTCGAGGGACTTCTGCGCCGATCGGAGGTTCCCGATCCCGTAGTCCAGCACTGCCACCAACGGCAGCGCGGTCACAACTTCCCCTTGGTGGACGGGAGTTCGGCACCCTCGACACGCACGGCATCGCGCAGCGAGCGGGCCACGCCCTTGAACGACGCCTCGATGACGTGGTGGGTGTTGACCCCCGCCTTCTTGGTGACATGGAGGGTGATGAGCGCCGATGCAGCGAACGACTCGAGGAAGTGCTGCGCCATCTCGGGGTTGAACGGCGGGTCACCGAGCGGCAGGACCTCGCCGAACGGGAGGTCGATGGCAGCATGCGCGCGGCCGGACAGGTCGAGGGCGACCTCGACCAGTGCCTCGTCGAGCGGATACAGACCGCTCGCGAACCGTCGGATACCCGCCTTGTCGCCCAGGGCCTCGGCGAACGCCTGACCGACCACGATGCCGACGTCCTCGATGGTGTGGTGCCCGTCGACGTGGAGGTCACCGTCGGCCTTCACGGTGAGGTCGAAACCACCGTGCCGTCCGAGTTGGTCGAGCATGTGGTCGAAGAACGGCAGCCCAGTCGACACGTCGGACGCGCCGGACCCGTCGAGGTCGATGTGCACCTCGACCGTGGTCTCCTTCGTGGTTCGGGAGATGGTTGCGGACCGGCTCATGCGGACTCCAGGACAGTGGCGAGGGCTTCGAGGAAACGGTCATTCTCGCTCGCGGTGCCGAGCGTGAGGCGGAGGCAGCCGTCGAGTCGGGGCCAGGTGGCGCAGTTGCGGACGAGGACGGAGTGTTCGAGCAAGGCCTCCCAGACCGCATCGCCGTTGACCGACTCGGGTCGGAACAGGATGAAGTTGGACGCCGACGGCCACACCGTCACGTTCATGTCGGCGAGGGTCGTCGAGACCCGACCGCGCTCCTCGACCAGTGTCGCGACCCGAGCATGCATCTCGTCCTCGAACCGCAGCGCGACCCGACCGGCCGCCTGCTTGAACGCGTCGAGGTGGTACGGCAGGACGACCTCGGAGAGTTCGTCGACCAACCACGTCGGGCCCACCAGGTAGCCAAGGCGAGCACCGGCCATCGACCACGTCTTGGAGTAGGTGCGCGTCACGACGATGGGAGCTTCGTCGTCGACCAGCTCGAGCGCCGACCAAGGAGCGAACTGGCCGTAGGCCTCGTCCACGACCAGGAGGCCGGGGGCGAGGTCGGCGACCGTGCGGATGGTCTCCTCCGTCTCGATCATCCCGGTCGGGTTGTTCGGCGAACAGAGGAAGGTGATCACCGGGTCGTGCGCGCCGAGCACTCGTCGGACCTCGTCGAGGTCGAGCGCGAAGTCGTCGGTCCGCTCCCCCGACGCAACGGCCGTGTTCGTGATCCGAGGGATGTGCGAGTGGAGCGCATACGTCGGCTCGAACGTCGCGACGGTCCGTCCCGGACCTCCGTAGGTGAGGCACAACGTCTGGAGGACCTCGTTCGACCCGTTGGCGGCGAACACCTGGCTCGGCTCGACGGCGTGGTGCGCGGCGATCGCCTCCCGCAACGCGAGCGCGTCGCGATCGGGATAGCGGTGCCAGTCGAGCGCTGCCAGTTCGTCGGCAAGCGCGTCGCGGAACCCGTCGGGCGGGGACTCGGGCGCTTCGTTGGTGTTGAGTCGGACGTCGACGTCGACCTGCGGGGAGTGGTAGCCGGGGTGGAGGGCGAGGTCGTCCCGAACCGAAGGGCGTCTCATCGCCCCTCTTCCAGGCGGTCGACGCGCTGGCGGACCGACTGGGCGTGGGCGGCGAGGCCCTCGGCCTCGGCCATGGCCTCGACGTGGGGGGCGAGTGAGCGGAGCGCGGCCTCGTCGAGCGTGACGACGTGGACGTGCTTGCAGAAGTCGTCGACGCGCAGAGCGCCACCGAACCGGGCCGACCCGTAGGTGGGCAGAACGTGGTTGGGTCCGGCGACGTAGTCACCCACGCTCGCCGGCGCCCACGGACCACAGAACACCGCGCCAGCGTGCTTCACCAGCGGCAGCAATGCCTCGGGATCGGCGGTCTGGATCTCGAGGTGTTCAGGGGCGATGACGTTGGACACGGCGACCGCAGCCTCCGGACCGTCGACCACGACGGCGTACCCGGCGTCGGCCAGCGTCGCCTCGATGTGTTCGCGTCGGGGACTCGCTGCGACGATACGGGCGACGGCTTCGTCCACTGCCGCACGGACGGCATCGTCCCAGCAGATCAGCCACGCCAGTCCGTCGGGTCCGTGTTCGGCCTGGAGCACGATGTCGACGGCGACATCGTCGATGACGGCTTCACTGTCGGCGATCACCACCACCTCGGACGGCCCGGCGAAGCTCGACGGCACACCGACGAGGCCGGACGACGCAACTTCTCGCTTGGCCTGGGCCACGCGGGCGCTGCCCGGGCCGACGATCACGTCGACCGGACGGATCGATCCCGTTCCGTACGCGAGTGCGGCGATCGCAGCAGGCCCGGCGACCCGGTACACCTCGTCGACGCCCGCGATGGCGGCGGCAGCGAGGATGCCGTCGTCGACGCTGCCGTCGGGTCCCGGCGCCGTGCACAGCACGGTCTCCGGAACGCCGGCGACCTTCGCCGGCACGGCGGTCATGAGTGCCGTGGACAGCAAGGGGGCGAGCGCCGACGGGACGTAGAGCCCGGCGCGGTCGACCGGCCGGCGGAGCTCGCGTACGACAAGCCCGTCCCGTTCGTAGCGCGCCGCGTCGTGCAGCTGCGCACGGTGATAGGCGGAGATGTTGGCGTGAGCCGTCTCGATCGCAGCTCGGAGTTCGGGCTTCACTCGATCGGGGGCGGATGCGACCTCCGCCGGGTCGACCCGGATCGACTCGATCGACACGCCGTCGAATCGCGCGGTGAGCTCGCGGAGGGCGTCGTCGCCGCGTTCACGAACCGCGTCGATCACCTCCCGCACCTGCTCGATCGGCGGTTCGGCCGCGGCCTTCGGTCGGGGGAGGATCGCCCGGAGCGCGTG
>JBBSLH010000304.1:0-4947 GCA_038255425.1 Acidimicrobiales bacterium | reverse complement strand
GCACGGCGTTCGCGCACCGCGCAGACATCCTGCGAGCGACCGCCGACCAACTCGACGAGCGAGCCGACGAACTCGGGCAGTTGATGGCCGCCGAGATGGGCAAGCCGGTCGCCGACGGCCGAGGCGAGGCCGAGAAATGTGCGTGGGTGTGCCGCTTCTACGCCGATCACGCGGAGGAGTACCTCGCCGACGTGCCACTCGATGCCGACCGGACCAAGAGCTATCTCCACCACGAACCCCTCGGCCTCGTGCTTGCGGTCATGCCGTGGAACGTCCCGCTCTGGCAGGTGTTCCGGTTCGCGGCGCCCGCCCTGATGGCCGGGAACGGCGGACTGCTCAAGCACGCGTCGAACGTCACCGGCTGTGGCCTCGCCATCGAAGAGCTTTTCGTCGCCGGCGGCGCGCCCATCGGTCTGTTCCGGACGCTGAAGATCGGTTCCGCCGAGGTCGAGGCCGTTCTCGAGAACGATCTCGTGCGCGCCGCGACCCTCACTGGCAGCGTTCCCGCTGGCTCCGCCGTTGCCGAGGCCGCGGGACGGCTCCTCAAGAAGACCGTGCTCGAACTCGGGGGGAGCGACCCCTACGTCGTGCTCGCCGATGCCGAGATCGAAGCGGCGGCGAAGACCTGCGCGACGAGTCGTCTCATCAACTCCGGTCAGAGCTGCATCGCTGCCAAGCGGTTCATCGTGGTCGACGAAGTGCACGACGCGTTCGTCGAGGCGTTCGTCACCGAGATGGGCAAGGCAGTGATTGGCGATCCGTTCGACCCGGACACGACCATGGGACCCCAGGCCCAGGTCCACCTCCGGGACGAACTGCACGGCCAGGTCGAGCGGTCGATCGCGCAGGGCGCCACCCTCGCCCTCGGCGGCGAGAAGCCCGACGGTCCCGGCGCGTTCTATCCGCCGACCGTCCTCACCGACGTCACCGCCGACATGGTCGCCGGTGAAGAAGAACTGTTCGGCCCCGTCGCCGCGGTCATGCGGGCCGACGACGAGTGCGAGGCCATTCGTCTCGCCAACGAGACCCGCTTCGGGCTCGGAGCAGCGGTCTTCACGCAGGACCTCGAGCGTGGTGAACGCATCGCCGCCAAGGAACTCGAAGCTGGCTGCTGCTTCGTGAACGACTTCGTCGCCTCCGATCCGCGCCTTCCGTTCGGTGGCATCAAGGACTCGGGCTACGGCCGCGAGTTGAGCCACCTCGGCATCACCGAGTTCGTCAACCAGAAGACGGTCGTCGTCGGGCCGAAGCGCGACTAACGGCCGAGCGCATCGGCCGTCACCTCCATGTGTCCGAGGTGCTGGAAGAGCTCCTCGAACACGTGCAACACCAGTGCCGCATCCGACTTGTCGCCGCCGGGCAGGAACGCTCGGAACTCGTGGTCGGTCGCGGTCGGCCCGGCCTCGAACTCGGCGGCCAGCGCATGTGTTCGAGCCACGGCTTCGGCGACGCGCGCGCGCAACTGATCGACCGTGGCTTCCGTGGCGAACTCCGTGTCGCGATCGCGCGTGCTGTCGCGCCCCAGCCCCGGCATCTCGAACCAAGACGGCGCGAGCTCGCAGCAGTGCACGACGAGTCCGGCGACCGAGTTGGTGCCCCAGCCCTCAGGACGTTGATTCACGGTCTCGTCGTTCATCCGAGCGAGCACGTGTTCGATGCCGGTGAAGACGTGGATGAGGTAGTGACGCACGGTCGAGGCGCTGAGCTCCATCTGGAGAACGGTACGTCGTTCCGCACGCTCGCGGCGCCGGTCGACGCGGTGTGGTCGAATGCCGAATCGTGACCGGACCAGCTGAAGCGACCGCCCTCGGGATCGACGTCGGCACGACGAACGTCAAGGCAGCCATCGTCGATGCCGTCGGAACGGTGCACGCCTTGGCGAGCCGGAAGTTCGAGGCGACCATCGACGGTGACATCGCTGAGCTCGACGCCGAGATCCAGTGGCAGAGCGTCATCGCTGCGGTCCGTGAATGCGTGTCGAACGCACCGGAGGCTGCCGCACGAGTCGTCGTGGCCGGTGTCGACAGTCAGTACTCGTCGATCGTGCCGGTCGACGCGAACGGCGTCCCGGTCGCGAACATGCGTCTGTGGTCCGACCGACGCGGCACGGATCGCAGCTTCGCCATCCTCGAGGACGACGATGCCTTCTTCGGCTTCATCGAACGCCATGGCATCCCGCCGGTGGGTGGCGGCTTGAGCCTCGGCCACGTCCTCCACCTCCAGCACGACTGTCCCGAGGTGCACGAGCGCACCGCCGCCTACCTCGAACCGATGGACTACGTGAACGCTCGGCTCACCGGGCGGATCGCGGCGAATCAGGCGACACAGTTCATGAGCCAGTTGATCGACAACCGTGCACTCGGTCAGACCAGCTACGACGACGTGCTGCTGGGATGGGCGGGCGTCGATGCCACCCGCCTGCCACCACTGCTGGCGTTCGACGAAGCGATCGGGACGATCCGGGATGACGTCGCCGAGCAGTTCGGACTGCCGAGTGGCATCACGGTGCACGCCGGGGTCAACGACACCCAGGCGGGTTCGGTCGCGACCGACGCATACCGACCGGGTCGGGGCGGGTTGTCGATCGGCACGACCTCGGTTCTCGTGGACTCGATCGCCTCCAAGGAGGTCGACCTCGACCACGAGGTGCTCTCATGCCCCGGGCCCTTCGACGACTCGTACCTGCTGTTCGCAGAGAACGGACTGGGTGGTCGGTCGGTGGAGCACGTGCTGGAACACGTCGTCGACACCGGCGGATTCGACACGCTCGACGACGTCTTGCGCTCGACGCCGGCCGGTAGCAACGGACTCCTGTTCCTTCCGTGGCTCCGCGGATCGTTGGCGCCCGCCGCCGACGCCAACATGCGCGGGGGCTTCGTCAACATGAGCCTCGACGCGGGTCGACACGAGATGGTGCGGGCCACGTGCGAGGGCGTGGCCCACAACCTGGCGTGGCTGTTGCCCCATGCCGAGAAACTCACCGGCAACCGGATCGAGGAGTTGGTGTTCGTCGGTGGCGCCGCACGATCGTCGGGTGCGGTACAGATCGTCGCCGACGTCATGAACCGACCGGTCCGAGTGCCCGACCGGCCCGAGGTCGCCATCGCCCGCGCCACCGCGCTCCTCGCGTTGCATCGAAACGGAATGCTCTCCCGTGAGCAGCTGTCCTCACTCGCGAGCACTGGCGACGCGGTCGAACCGGACGCGGCGAACCACGAGCTCTACGCCCGGCATCAGACGCAGTTCGAGGCGACCTTCGAGGCGCTCCGACCCATCTCGGGTGCGATGAACACCTGACGCCCTGGCCGAGGTACCCGGACGAGGAAGCCGGTCATGTTCTCGTGGTCAGGTGGTCGTGACGATCTTCGAGAGCAGCACGCGGACACCGTGGGCGACGGTGACGCGGTCTCGCAGGAGTCGGTGCCGCACGGGCTGCCTGCAGTCGCCGTTCGTGAACGGGTCGGACAGGATCGACGTCGCGCTCGTCGGGTCGATCACCGTGATGGACCAGGGCGCCCCGAGGTCCTTCTCGGCGTCGGCGTCGACGCCGACCACGCCGGGCGCCGGTGCGGAGCAGATGCCGGGAGCGATGAGCGCGACCAGTCCCGCACGCTCGGAGAACTGTGACAGCGAGTGGAGGAACTCCTCTGGGACCAGTGCGGCGTTCGGCGCGGTCGTGAGGACCACGGCCGCGTCGGTGTTGCTCGTCGCATCGGTCAACAGCTCGCTCGCCATGTGCGCGACCTCGGAGCCGGGAAGGGTCTCGAGGTCCAACAGATCGACGCAGTCGATGAAGGGCAACGGATCGCCGACGGTCACGCCGCGGAGGCCGATCGGTCGCGCAATTGCAGGAACCGATGCCGGACGAGGTCCTGGCAGCGCGTACCGGAAGCCTTGGACCAGGTCGGCGCCGATCTCCAGTGCCCGCAGCTCGTGCGCGACGGTTTCGACTCCCTCGCAGACCATGAGTGCGCCGGTCCGGTCGCAGTAGTCACGGACGGTGGCGCTGACGGTCTTCGAACGAGCGTCGACGGGAGCGTGCAAGATCGACATGTCGAGCTTGACGACGTCGGGCTGCAGGACCCAGAGCAGCGTGAGCGTGTCGTCGCTCGCGCCGACGTCGTCCATGGCGACGCCCCAACCGCGTGCGCGCGACTCGTCCGATGCGGCGATCAGTGCCGCAGGGTTCGAAAGGAGCGCGCGTTCGGTGATCTCGGTGATCACCCGTACGCCGCGTCGCTCGGCCCGTTCGAGTGCCGCGAGCGTCTCCGGTGTGGGCGGACACAGCAGCGCCTCTGGTTCGACGTTGCCGAAGAGCGTGACCGAGTTGTCCCACGGACGGGCCATCACCGCGTCGAGCGTGGCCTTGGTCATCGCCGACTCGAGCACCCCGACGATTCCACCGGCCTTTGCGGCAGCGAAGAGGTCGAGCGGCATCTCGAGCGGTGATTCGCGAGGACCCCGAGCCAGTGCTTCGTACCCCGCCAGCGACAGGTCGTCGAGCCAGAGAACGGGCTGGAAGATCGGTTCCACCGAGTCGACGGCGGTCAGTAGGTCGTCAGCGGAATAGACGACGGTCATCGTTCATCCCCCTGGGCGCCCGATCATGTGACTGGCAGTGTGCCAACAAGTCCTTCGGGACTGGTGGCAGCACCTCGGAGGCGGTAGATGCGACGGGCAGTTCCCGAGAACAGAGCGTGCTGTTCCGCTTCGTCGTATCGCTCGGCGACGAGTCTCATCGCGTCCCAGTAGGTGGCGTAGTCGAGCGAGAACTTGTCGACCGGAAAGTTCGACTCGAACATGCAGCGGTCGGGGCCGAAGCACTCGATGGCGTGGTGGTACCAACGCTCCTGCGCGTTCACGAAGGTGTCGACGTCGGGCCGGGTGGTCTCGTCGATGTGCCAACCGAAACCGTTGTCGGGCATCGCGAGCCCACCGAGCTTGAGG
>JBBSLH010000303.1:0-4972 GCA_038255425.1 Acidimicrobiales bacterium | reverse complement strand
GGTGTCACCGGGCCAGCGCAGACCGGGTCCGACTTCGTTCTGCAGTTGGTAGGCGAGCAGGTAGAGGGCGCAGAGACCGAGCAGCGCGGCAGGAAGGGCCGTGAACGCTCCCCGCCAACCCTCTCGACGTGTCGCGACGCCCGCCAGGATGCCGATGGCCACGCCGACCAGGGGAGCCGTCACGAGGGCGGCCCCGACGCCGGCGGCGAGCGCCACCGCCATCGCGTCACGTCTCGTCGGGAGGCCACCCTCCCAGGTCAGCGCCCGGATCCGCCGGAGTGGCTCCTGGAGCGGGATCGGCACCGGACGAGTGCTGGTCGGCGACCCGATCGCGAGGCCGAGTGCGACCACGATGCCCACGACGGACAGCAGCAGTCCGATCTCGACCCGGTTCTGCGGGACGAATCGCATGGTGACCTCGAAGCGTCCTGCGTCGGGCGTCACCAGGAACCCGTTGGCGAAGCCGTCGACCAGCTGCGTCGGCGCGCTCTCGTGCGTTGCGTCGACGATCTCCCATCCCGGTTCGAAACTCTGTCCCAGCACGAGCCAGAACGGCGTCCCCGGGCTGGCTCCGGTCACCTGCACTCGGACGGTTGCATCATCGTCGTCGATGACCTCGACCACCGGCGTGGACCGTTCGTCGGTCGGGAGGATGGTCCTGTCGCCGTCACACGCGGCACCGCCGGCGCTCGAACACCACACCAGCTGGTCGATGTCGAAGCCGCTGTCGCGACCGTCCGTCGAGTCGAATCGACGGTCACCACCTGACAACGTCACGGCGGAGTCGTCGCACGTACGGACGTCGAAGGCTCCTCCTCGGTCGAGGGCGTCGAGGTCGCCGGTGATGCGGACCGGGAGCCCGATGCCGTCGACGAGCACCAGATCGTCGCGGCAGCCGGAGTCGACTGGACCCTGCGGTCCGACGGTCCAGCCGTCGAACGCGAGCGAAGTGACGGCGACGGGCAGGGCCCTGGTCGCGCCGCTGTCGCGGTCGCGGTCGATGGTGGTGCGGACGTCGACGTCGGGGAACGAGACGCTGACCACGGTGCCGATGGTCGCGATCGGCACGTCGAGGAGCACGTCGCGGACGCCGGCGGGCCCGGGCGGGACCACTGTCGTGCTGACCGGCCGCCCATCCACCTCGATTTCGACAACCGTCGGGACGGAGTGGTCGACGTCGTCGACGATGGTCAACGTGATGGGGCCGACGGGCTTCGGCGACGCTGACTCGATGGTCAGCGTCTGTCCGGTAGCGGCATCGAACGCTGATGTCCAGCGCGTCGACGGATCGCCATCGAGGACGTTCGAAGGAAGGTGGCCGAGGCCACCGGAGATGGTCGACGTCGCGGTGACGGTCGGCGTCTCGGCGGACTGCGCCCGGCCGGTGAGCGCATCGAGGACCGACGTCGGCGCCTCTGCGGAGAGCCGGGCCGCTCCCGTGAGACGGAAGGTGCGCGCGCTGGGGAGTTCGACGACCCGGGCGAGCGACAGTTCCTCGTCGGTCTGGCTGACATCGGTCGACGTCGAGCGTTCTCGGGTCTGCACGAGAGCCAGCGGGTAGCGAAGCGTGCGGAATCCGCCGGCGTCGAGCAGGTCCTGCGGCATCCGGATGTACTCGTGGGTGGGTGGCAGGCCGAGGTCGATCTCCGCGAATCCGACACCGGCGGGATCGTCGCGCTCGACGTCCCCGTCGGCGTTGTCGTCGAGGATCTCGATGGACAGCGACTCGAACGCACGCTGATCGAGACGGACCTCCTGCCCAGGTTGGCGGTGCGAGGATGCATCGAGCGCGACTCGGACCGGGTCGCCTCCGTCGAAGCGGAGCTCGATCTCGGTGATCCAGTGCCCGACGTCGCTCCGTGCCTGGACGAAGCGGATCTGGTCGCTCTCGACCGCGGAGTCCGACAACAGCTCGATCCGCTCGCCACGTGGATCTGCACCCGCTGCGACGCGCCACACCGTGGTGGGATCGCCGTCGACGGCGTTCACGGGCCGCTCGTGGGGCGATGGTACGGCCGGGTCGCCGTACGCCGTCGCCCGAGCGGCGATGCCGACGTGTTCGGCGAAAGCGTGGATCCCGAGGCGATCCTCGAAGACCGGAAGGCGATTGTCCGTCGCGTCGGAACGGAGCAGTCCGCCGTCGACCTGCTCGGTGAAGCCTTGCGTGTGGCGGACCGAGGCCCAGTGTTCAGCTCGCGAGCGGTTCGAGTCGGTGACGATGAGAGCCCGCTCGTCGACGAGGCCAGTGCGGACGAACTCCGGGTCAGCGGTGATGTCGGCGCTGTAGCGGAGGAGCTCACTGCCGTCGATGAGGCCAGCCGCTGCGGCATCGATGATCCCGGTGCCGTCGCCGCTGAGGTACACGACTCGCTCGGCACCGTGGGTGTGCACGATGGGGATCGCGTCGGTCACGGGGAAGAGACCGACCGGTGGAGGGTCGGGAAGGTTGCTGTCCCTGACGAGGTGCTCCTCGTCGATCATGGGAGCGTCAGCGACGGGGCGGTCGACCGTCGCGGTCCCGAAGGTGGTCGGAGCGGACAGTCCGCCAGCGTGACTCACGAAGTCCCAGAGCGATCGTGGCCGACGAACGTCGTATCGCTCATACTGGAGATCGTTGCGGGTCACCACGTCGCCGACGTTCATGATGCGGGCGATGACCGCCAGCGCATCAGGATCGAGCGTCTGGTCCTGGAGCCGGCGATCGAGCGCATCGAGGAGATTGGCTGACGCGGGAGAACCGGAAGGCGTCCGTTCTCGTGCGACGGATGGGCGGTCGAGGAGCGCGGCGAGCACGGAATCGCCGGTGTAGCCCCAGCGATATGCGGCCTGGTCGATCCCGGGGATCTCGAGCACACGAGTGCCGTCGTCTCTGGCGTCGAGGTGTGCCGCCGCGTCGAGCCAATGGTCCGGGATGTCGTTCGGGCGGGCGAGGTCCGTGGGAACGAAACCGCCGAGCCAGAGCGGCGGGAGGGCAGCGATGGCCACGACGATCGCGAGCGCCATGGTCCCGAACCCGCGGCGATGCGATTCCTCGTGGGCGGCGCCGACGAGCGCAGCGACGCCCACTGCGAGGGCCAGTGCAATCAGTGGAACGGCGCCGGTGGAGTCGCGGAGGGCGAGCGGTACGTCGTCACCGGTGATGGCCTTGAACAGGCGCCCGATCGGCGAAGGCTGGTCCCAAGGATGGGCGCCGACCGCGAGGATCGCGCCGATGACCAACATCCAGATCGCGAACGATCGGTTCCGCCATCGTGCGACACCCAGTCCGAGCAGCCCGATCACGGTGATCCCGTATGTGAGAGCGATGAGCCACAACTGCTGCGTGTAGTCGACGCTCGGCTCGACGAGCGGGCCGAGCCGATCGCGCTCGTAGAAGAACCAGGACCCGAGGCCTCGCAGGACCTCCGGTGCCGTCGACGTCGAAGCGACCACTTCGGCAGACTCGAGATAGGGCTTCGCCCGGAGCCCGTTGGTGGCTTGGACCGAGAGCCCTCCGATCCACCAGAGGTTCACCGCCAACGTCGTGGCGCCGAGCTTCGCCGTGGTCCAGGTGGCGCTGGCGCGTGTCACTTCCGGGTATCGGCGGATCGAGTAGATGATCCACGCGACGGGAGCGACGCCGACCAGGACGAGCGCGCTGCGGTCGGTCGAACCCACGGTCGCGACGACGAGCGCGAACAGCGCGGGATGCCGGAGGCCTGGACTCCGGAGCGCACGAATGGTGAGTGCGAGCATCCACGGGAGGCCAGCGAACGCGAGCAGGGCGATGGAGTCGTGCGTTGCGAGGGTGATGACGTACGGGGAGAACGTGAACACGAATGCGGCAGCGGCAGCGGGCGCCGGCCGCCATCGCCAGGTCCGCGCGAGGAACAGGACCCCGGCGCCGGCGGCGAAGAGGATCGAACCCACCCAGAGTCGCTGCGAGACCCAGTCCGGCAGGCCTGCCTGGTCGGTGAGCCAGAAGTACGGCCCTGCGGGCCAGAGATGGCCGATCTGCTCTCGGGGCACCGTGCCCATCGCGACGTGAGGGTCCCACATGCTGACCGCACGACGGAGCAGCCGCCCGGGTCCGATCAGCAGCGCTGCGTCGGTGTCGGCTGCGACCCGGCCCGGGGCGGTGAGGAGCAGCGGGACGTAGACGGTGACGGCGAGGGCGACCAGCGACGTGATCGTGCTTCGATCCGGACGGCCGACACGCTCGCTGCGATCGCGAGACGGCGCCGTCATTCGGGGTGGTCCCGTCCCTCGGTCAACGCCGTGACCGCCAGCAACAGGACGCCGGCGAGCGCCGCGAGGTGGGCGCCGCCGAAGTGCTGTGGCCAGTTGAAGTCGGGGTCGTGACGGTCACGGACCTGGAACCACGTGACCTGCACTGCGGCGAGAGCGACGAGCACGACCGGCAACACACGTCCGATCCACGGCCAGCGATCGGCCACGACGACTGCAATGACGAACGGCAGCGCGGCGACGGGGCTGACGAGGACTGCTGCGGCGACGGCGACGCCGAGCAGGACGGTCACCGTCGAGCGCGTGGGTGTCGCCCACCCGAGACGCGGCGGTGCGAACGGCGAGGGTGCGCTCCGTCGACGGCCGGGCGCGACGACCACCAGTGCGATGCAGACCATCACCGCGAGGAGACTCACCAACAGACCGACGTCCACGGCACGCTGCGGTGTCCATCGGACATCTGCCCGCAGCGAGCCGGCCCCGTCCGGTTCGACGTACCAGGCTGCGGCATATCCGTCGATCGGACGTGGGCCGTCGACGGCGGCACCGTCCATCGTCAGCTCCCAACCATCGTTGTGACTCTGGTCGAGCACGAGCCAGAACGGTGAGCCGTCGGTGTCGATGGTGGCCGACGCCGATGCGGCCGACGACGCGAGTACCTGCACCTCGGGGGTGTCGGTCGCCGAGGTCGTCCCGAACGACTCGGTCTGGAGGACGAGCCGGTCGAGATTGATTCCGGACTCGG
>JBBSLH010000302.1:0-5002 GCA_038255425.1 Acidimicrobiales bacterium | reverse complement strand
CCTCGTCGGGGCTGAGGAGCGGGAGCGTCGGGACCTCGGTGTAGTGGCGGGGGCCGAGGCGGTTTCGTTCGGGGAGTTGACGGAAGTAGGTCGGGAACGAGCCGAGGCCGGCGACGAGGCGTTCGATGAATTCGTGTTCGTGGTGGATCCGCAGCATCGGGTTCGTTGCTCGTTCCTGGCCGATCGTGGTGGTGCGTTCCGGCGTTGCGGGGGCCGAGCAGAAGGAGCCGGCGCCGTGGGTCGGGTAGACGGCGAGATCGTCAGGCAAGGTCAGGATCTCGTCGCGGAGCGCTCGGAACAGCTGCCCAGCCAGGGCCTCGCGATGCTCGTCGCCGATCAGATCGGTACGCCCAACGGTGCCGACCATCAGCGACCCGCCGGAGAACAACGCAGCCGGGGTGCCTTCGTCCTCGAGGAGGTAGGCGAGATGGTCGGGGGTGTGCCCCGGGGTCGGGATGGCCCGCAGCGTGACCCGATCAGCGAGGTCGATGGTCTCGCCCGCCTCGACCGCCCGGTGGGGAAGCTGCAGGCGCGAGACCGCTGGGGCGAGGAACGTGGATCCGGTCGTGGCGAGCGCCGGGCTCCCAGAGATGTAGTCGGCGTGGGAGTGGGTGTCGGCGGTCCACGCGATCCGCCAACCGTGCTCGGCAGCAATGCGACGCTGTCGATCGGGGAACCGGGCCGGGTCGATGACCAACGCGTCGCCGTTGCCGAGGTCGATGACGTGAGACGAGTGGCCGAGACCCTCGTCGACGATGCTGATGATCTCCACGCTGCGCTCCTGCCATCCTGACCAGACTTGTTCAAGTGATCTCTTGAATAGTCATGGAGCGGACGCTATCTTGTCAAGAGTTCGTTTGAATTGTTGCCAGGCGTGACCGTCGAGTCGTGGAGGTTGGTGTGGGTGATCGAGTGGCGAAAGACGGCCTGTTCGATGGGTTCGCTGCGGTGGGCAAGGCTCTGGCCAATGGCCGCCGCGTCGAGCTGATCGACCTGCTGGGCCAGGGCGAACGGCATGTCGAAGCCTTGGCGCACGAGCTCGGACAGAGCGTGGCCAATACGTCCCACCACCTGCAGACGCTTGCCCGCGCTGGGTTGGTCACCACGCGCCGCGACGGCAACCGCATCTTCTACGCGCTGGCCAGCGAACGGGTCGGCGCGTTGTGGCAGTCGGTTCAGGCGGTGGCGGCCGAGCACGTCGAGGACCTCGACCGGTTGGCGGGCGCCTACCTCGGTGACCGCGACGGCATCGATGTCGTGACCCGAGATGAGCTGGCCGTTCGGGTGCGGGCCGGTGATGCGATCGTGCTCGATGTCCGACCCGAGGCCGAGTACGCGGCCGGCCACATCGCCGGTGCGCGTTCGGTGCCGATCGATCAGATTCGCCGGCACCTCGACTCGCTGCCCACCGACGTCGAGATCGTCGCCTACTGCCGGGGCCCGTTCTGCGTGTTCGCCGACGAGGCCGTCCGTGAACTCGCCCACAGTGGCCGATCGGCCAGCCGTCTCGCCGACGGTTACCCCGAGTGGCGCACCGCCGGGCTCCCGACCGAAGACGGAAATTGATGATCCACTATCCGACCGGCACGTTCGACGATGGGCGCAGTGCGTCTCGCCATTGTCGGAGCGGAAACGTGAGCTGACCGCCCAGCGTTGCAGGCACGGGCGAGTTGGCGATCCCGACAACTGGGCGCGGGACGCGGCGGGGGTCGGTGTAGGTCCCGAAGACGAGATCGAAGATCGGGATACCAAGATTGGCGTCGTGCAGACCCCGGTCGACGGCGTGATGAATGTGGTGCAGATCGATCGTCGGGACCAACCAGTGCACGAATCGTGGGAAGCGCTGGTCGAGGTTCGAGTGGTTCAGGTTCCCGAGGAAGCTGTCGAGGGTGACTCCCCACACCAGTACCTCGCCGGGTACGCCCAGGACGAGGAGCGGGACCGCGACCAGTCCCGCCCGGACGGTGGCCTCGAGCGGGTGCAGACGGGCGCCTTTGAGGACGTGCATCGCGTCGACGTCGTGATGCACCGCGTGGAGCCACCACAGCAGATCGATCGAGTGATACGCCCGGTGCTTCCAATAGTCACAGAACCCGTACACCAGCCACGCGGCGACGACCTGACCAGCGAACGGGATCCCGGTCGGCCACCACGACGCGAATGGCCCATCACCACCGCCGAACACGACAGCCAGCAGCGCGGTCGCGGCGACGGCACCGAGCGGTGACCCGACGATCGAGTTGAGGATCCCGTGGGCGGCGTCACGGGGTGCCTGTGGATCGGCGAACAAATCGACCGACTCGACTCGAGGCCACACCCGCTCGACCAACGCCAAAACGACGAGGTGGACGACCACCACGACCGGCGCCGCGATCTCCACACCCATTCCCGAGACGGTGAGCGCAGCCATGGCACCGATCGGTGCGGCCATGAGCGCGGGGAAGAACAGGTGACGCATGCCGATGGTCATCCCTGCACCTCGATGCCGGTGACGGCGCTGAGGTGTCGTGCCGCGGCTGGGGCGACCGCAGTCCACGGATGACCGGCGGCGTCCGGGCCGTGTTCGGCCCGCATGTTGGTGAGGTCGACGAGCAATCGTGCACTGTGGAGCGCCCGATACCAATCGAGACCAGCCAGGGACACTTCCGGGTTGGCCTTGGTGTAGCTGGCGACGAAGCGGCGGGCGAGCAACCGTCCCGCACCGCGGCCGACTGCGACAAGGGGCCCAGGCAACTGGAGCGGTGGGTTGGCGAGGAGCAGTTCGGTGAACGCGAGGTCGAAACACGGATCCGCGACAACCGCACCGGTCCAGTCGAGGACCACCATGGTGCCGTTGTCGGCAAGCACGTTGAACGGGTGGAGATCGCCATGACACACCACCTCGCGGACACGGCGCGGCTGGTCGGCACGAAGCCGCTCGATCGCAGCGGCGACGTCGCTGCGACCGCTCGCTTCGGCACCGAACGCGTGATGGTCGAGCAGATCGGCGACAGACCAGGCCACATCACCGTCGATCCCTTCGACTGCTGCGGTGACCGGCGTGGGGTCGAGGCGGTGAAGCCCATCCATCGCGGTCGCCAACTGCACCGGCAACCTCCGGAGCAGCGACGGGGCGCGACGCAACGCGGCGATGCCGTCGAGGCCCGCCAACAATGGGCGTCCGGTGGAGAAGTCCATGACCGACCACCACCCGTCACCCGTCTCGGTCGGTTGGGAGATCCACACGTGCGGGGTCGGGAACCCGGCCGTCGCGATGGCCTGTTGCACGGCTGCTTCTTTGGCTCCCATCACGGTCGAGGGCGCGAACCGCACCACGACCTCGTCGGCGACCTCCGGGGGTTGGCCGGAGATGGGTGCGCGCCACATCGAAGCCCAGAACCCGCCGGTCAACGGTGTCAGCTGACCCACCGTCACGTTCGGCCACGCTTGGCTGATGATTCGGCTGGCTTCTTCCATGGCAACTATCACGGTATTTACCGTAACGGTATTTACTGGTACTGTCTAGCCATGAGTTCCGTGACAGCTGACACCCCGGCCGGCGACGAGTGGACCGTCGACCAACTCGCCCAGCGAGCAGACGTCCCCGTCCGCACCATCCGCGAGTACCAGACCATGGGTCTTCTGCCCGGCCCTCGACGGTCGGGGCGGATCGGCCTCTACAACGTCAGCCACCTCCGACGACTCCACCTGATCGACCGCCTCCAGGTCCGTGGCCATTCGCTCGCCGGGATCGGAGACCTGCTCGCCGCATGGCGTGAAGGCGACGCCATCACCGACATCCTCGGCCTCGAACCAGACCAACTCGTCCACGTCGACGAGCCCGGCGCACCCGCCACCCTCGCCCAACTCACCCAAGCGATCCCGGCCTTGGTCCCGGACCGCCTCGACGAACTCCTCGAGACCGGTGTCGTCGAGGACTGCGGACCCGACCGGTACTGCGTCCCCAGCCCATCGCTACTCCAACTCGCCGTCGACACCCTCGGCGCCGGCCTCGACCCCGACGCCGTCCTCGAACTCCTCGTCCAACTACGGGTCGCGGCCGACACCGTCGCCGACGCCACCCTCACCGCCATCGCCGCCCTCCCAACCGACACTCCCGACGCCACCTACGACACCATCGTCGGCCGCGGTCGCGGACTCCTCGCCCACGGCGTCGGACGACTCAGCCTCCACCGCCTCGGCCGACGACTCGACGTCGACGACCACGCCACCACCGCCGACCTCGCCACCGCGTTCCGCACAAGACCCACCAAGAAGACGACGCCGAGGAAAACACGATGACCGACGCCCGAAACGCCGACCAGTACGAGGCATGGAACGGCGACTCCGGGACACGGTGGGTTGCCAGCGCCGACCAACGCGACGCCGTCCTCTCCCCCATCGCCGACCACCTCCTCACCGCCGCCGCCATCGCGCCCGGCGAACGAGTTCTCGACATCGGCTGCGGCTGCGGAGCCACAACCATCGCCGCCGCCCACGCCACCGGCACGAGCGGGACCGTCGTCGGGCTCGACCTGTCGACACCCATGCTCGACGTCGCCCGATCCCGCGCCACAACAGACGGGCTGGACAACGTGAGCTTCGTCCACGGTGACGCTCAGACCACCCTGCTCGGCTCTGGCTTCGATGTCCTCATCAGCCGATTCGGGACCATGTTCTTCGACGACCCCACCGCAGCGTTCGCGAACCTCGCCAGCCACCTCCGCCCCGGCGGTCGGCTCTGCGTCGTCACCTGGCAGCCGCTCGAAGCGAACGAATGGCTCGTCGTTCCGGGCGCCACCCTCCTCGAATACGGGTCGCTCCCTCCCGCGGCCGAGCCGTCCGCGCCCGGCATGTTCGCCCAGTCCGATCCCGACACCATCTCTTCGATACTCACCGGGGCCGGGCTGACCGAGATCGCCTCGGAGCCGCTCGTCCTCCCGCTCACCTTCGGCAACACAACCCACGAAGCAGTCGACTACCTCGCCGACTCCGGGCCCGGTCGAGCGATCCTCGACACCAT
>JBBSLH010000301.1:0-5011 GCA_038255425.1 Acidimicrobiales bacterium | reverse complement strand
GGGCTCTCGAACCCCAGCCGCCGGGCCCCACGTGCACCAACGGGATCTCCATGCCGTCACTCGCGAGCAGATCGATGGACTCGACGAGCGACGGGAGGCCCTTGCGCGGCTCGACGGTGCCGACGGCGAGGACGAACTCGTCTCGCCCTGCGAGCGTCCGACCGCGGACCGCGTCGCCCCCGTCAGCGGTCCGGTGGCCGTTGGCCACGGTGACGACCCGCGCCGGATCGGCGGTGAAGTGCTCGATCACCTCGCGACGGACTGCCTCGGACACCGCATGGATCCACGCGCCGGCGTCGATCGCCCGCTCGATGAACGCTGGATACTGCAGCGTGTCGCTCGTGCAGAGCTCCGGGAACCGAACCGATGTGAGGTCGTGCACCGTCATCACACGTGTCGCCCGCGACGGCGGCACGACGAAATTGGGGCCGTAGACCAGGTCGTGTTCACCGATGAACCGGTCGATCCGCGGTCGCCCCGTGCGCAGCCACGACCGTCGCAGCAGCCGGGCCGGCAATGGCGGCGTCACCACCGCGACGCCCGGAGGTGCGATGTCGCGCAAGCGTCGATGTCCCCGCAGGCTCACGGGGAAGAGCGTCGTGACCACGTCGTCTCGTTTGCCCAGCCGACGCACCACGGCGTCGGTGAAGTTGCCGACGCCGGTCCTCACGTCGAGGAGCGACGTGGCGTCGACGGCGACTCGCATCACGACACAGCTTGCCTCGCCTCACCGACTGGAAAACGAATGCAGCGGCAGGAACCGGGGGAGGTACCTGCCGCTGCGGCTGGGATCGGTCGGCCGACGAGACGTCGGGGGACCGCCCAGGTCGTCGTCCGGAAGGGGGATTCCGGGCGACGAGATCTTGGATCAGATGCGCTGTTCGACCAGCTCGACGAGCTGGGTGCGGGTGTCCTTGGCGACGTCTCGGGCCTGCCGCATCACGCTGCGGGCCTGGTCAGGGAGCTGCTGCTCCACGTCGTCGAGCACGCTGTCGATCCGGCCCTCGACTGCTTCGAGGCGTTCCTGGACCGTTTTGAGCGAATCGCCGACCAACGAGCGGGTGCCGCTGAGGTTGGTGTCGACCTGCTTCTTCAGCTCCTGGCGTTGGACCTGGGCCTTCTGGAAGGCGATCACGCCGAGGCCGATCGTCACGTAGATGCTGTCCTTGACGGTCTTGGAGATGTCGTCCATGGAGAACTCGGTCATGCTTGAAAGACTAAGCGGACTTGCATGGAGTTGCAAGCACCTGTGACGGGTGTCTCGTCGCCCACCGAGTGCGTGTCGCGGTCCCGACTGCCGGGACCGGTACCCTTCCGCATTCGTGGAAACGCCCGCCCCGAGCCGCCCCGCGGCCCCTGCGGTCGTCGCCGTCATGGTCACCCGGAATCCCGGGCCGTGGTTCGACGAGTCCCTTTCGTCGCTTGCGGCGCAGGACTACTCGAACTTGGCCGTCCTGGTGATCGATGCGGCGAGCGACACGGACCCGACGGCTCGGGTCGCGTCCGTTCTGCCGGACGCCTACGTGCTGCGACTGGACGAGAACCCCGGATTCGGCGCTGCCGCGAACCGGGTGACCGACGTCGTCGACGGCGCAGCCTTCTACTGCTTCCTCCACGACGACGCCGCTCCCACGCCCACTGCGATCACGACCATGGTCGGCGAGGCCTTGCGATCGAACGCCGGCGTCGTGGGCTCGAAGCTGGTGCAATGGGACGACCAACGTCGCCTCTTGCAGGTGGGCGAGTCGGCCGACAAGACCGGTGAGCGCGCATCGACGGTCGAACCGGGCGAACTCGACCAGGAACAACACGACGCGGTCCGAGACGTCTTCGTCGTGCCTGGTGCGAGCACGCTGGTGCGTTCTGATCTCTTCGACGCGATCGGCGGCTACGACGAGGGGATCGACCTCCTCAACGACGACCTGAGTCTCTGCTGGCGAGCGCATGTGGCCGGCGGCCGCGTCGTTGTCGCCCCGGACGCCATCGTCAGGCACCTCGAGGTGCTCGGCGACCGCTCGCCCATCGACGAGCGACGCGTCCGCGTCATGCGACACCGATTGCGGACGATGCTGGTCTGCTACGGCCGTTGGCACCGGATCCGCGTCGTTCCGCAGGCCGTGTTCGTCAGCGTGCTCGAACTCGTGTACTCGATCCTCGTCGGCCGCCGGGGCCAGGCGCTGGACGTGGTCCGCGCCTGGCGCTGGAACCTGCAACGTCGCGACGAGATCAAAGCATGGCGCACCAGGGTCCACGACTTCCGAACCGTGCCCGACGCCGAGATCCGGCGGCTCCAACTCCGCGGTTCGGCCCGCGTCGTCCGCTTCGTCCGCAGTCAGAACCGGGGGGGTTCTCGGAGCGATCGGATCCAAGGGTCGCTGCGTCGAGGCATCGACGGTGTCCGTGATGGGTCTCTGCGTTGGTCCATCGCTGCCTGGTCGATCACGTTCCTGATCGTCGTGTTCGGGAGCCGACACCTCATCCTCCAGCCCATCGCCGCAGTCGGTGGATTCGCGCCGTTCGACGCGTCGCCCGTCGACCTGTTCGACGCGTACCTCTCGGGATGGCGCGACGTCGGACTCGGTACCGAGTCTCCGGCGCCGACGGTGCTCGGAATGCTCGGCCTCGCTGGTGTCTTCTTCCTCGGTGCGATGGGCACGTTGCGCCAGGTCATCTTGTTGGGCTCGCTCGTGGCCGGCCTCGTCGGGGCATATCGACTGCTGCGGCCGGCGCGATCCGTGCACGCGCAAGCGGTGGCGCTCGTGGTCTACGGCGCGACCCCATTGGCGTATGACTCGATCGCCTCAGCCGATTGGGGCGCGCTCACGGTGTATGCCGCCGCCCCCTGGATCCTCGGATTGCTGGGTCGCATCGCCGGTTTCGCCCCCTTCGGTGCCGACGATCACCAAGAGGTGACCTCCCCCGTCAAACGACGCGCCTCGACCGCCCGCATCCACACACTTCGAGGCCGGGTCGTGGCGTTGGCCCTGCTCGTCGCCCTGGTGGCGGCTGTCGACCCCGCCATCGTCCCGATCGTCGTGGCGGTCGTCGCCGGGCTCTCGGTCGGTTCGTTGCTCGTCGGCGGGTCGGCGCGGGTGCTGCGCCTCGTCGCCGGCTCGGCAGCAGCCATCGGGCTGGCCATCGTGCTCCACCTGCCATGGGCGTTCGAGTTCATGTTGCCGGGCGCCACCTGGGACATGGTCGTTGGGCCCAGTTCGACGAGGACGTCCACGCTTGCCGAGCTCCTGCGGTTCGACGTCGGACCGGTCGGCTCCTCGACGCTCGTGATCGGACTCCCACTCGCCGCGCTGTTGCCGCTCTTCATCGCCAGGGACTGGCGATTCGACTGGGCTGTCCGGGCGTGGTGCGTGACGATCACCCTCGTGGGGCTGGCGTGGGCCGACGGCCGCGACTGGCTGCCTTTGGCCACCCCGTCTCCGGAGGCGCTCCTCGCGCCGGCGGCGATGGCGCTCGGCATCGCGGTGGCGATGGGCGTCATCGCGTTCGAGAGCGACCTCCGCGTGCACGGGTTCGGTTGGCGCCAGGTCGCCGCCGTGTTCGCGGGGCTGGCGCTCGTCGTCGGTGCGGTGCCCACGATGCTCGATGCAGGGAACGGTCGTTGGTATCTGCCGTCCAACGGCCTCCAGAGCACGTTCGGCTTCCTCGAGAACGAGCCCCCGGGCTATCGCGTGCTGTGGCTCGGTGACCCGGACGTGTTGCCGCTCGACGGGTACCGCCTGGACGACGGCGTGTCCTATGCGACCTCGGACGACGGCCTTCCGACGCTCACCGACGAGTTGCCCGGCTCTCCGCAGGGTTCGACACAGTTGATCGAGGATTCGCTCGGTGCGGCGGTCGATGGCCAGACGAGTCGGCTGGGCCGGATGCTGGCGCCCATGGCCGTGCGCTACATCATCCTCCCGAACGCGTCGGCGCCCCGTCCCTTGGGCGGGCTGCAACGTCCGGCCGATCCGGAGCTGGTCGACACACTCGCTGGTCAGTTGGACCTGGTCGAGGTTCCGGGCAACTCCGCCTTCGTCGTGTATCGCAACGAGGCCGCGCTGCCCGCACGCGCGGCGCTGTCGACCGACTCTGGTGACGGGACGATCTTCGACGTCAGTGCCTCGGACCTCGCAGGTGCGACACCAGTGCTCGACGAGCGACGGGGCCGCACCACGTTCGAGGGCCCGCTGGAGGGTGGCGCTTCGGTTCTGCACTCGGCTGCGGCTGGCGATGGCTGGCGTCTGGAAGTCGACGGGAGCGCCGTTCCGCGGACGAAGTTGTTCGGATGGGCGGACGGTTACGAGGTCGCCGAGAGTGGCACGGGCGTCCTCCGGTACGACACCAGCCCGCTGCGCTACGGGGTGGTCCTGCTGCAGATCGTCTTCTGGTCGCTCGCGCTCGTCGCGCTCTATCGCTCCACTCGGTGGCGTGGCGACGCCGTGCTGCTCCCACCGACTGAGGTCTCGACATGAGTCGCCGTCTCCCCGTCGTCGTCCTCGTCCTCGGAAGCCTGTTGGCTGCGCTGCTCGTCGACCGCTCGCTCGACGATGCCTCCGTCGTCGAGTCGGACGCGACCGCCATCGACTCGTCGATGTTCCCGATCGCCTCGCCCGGTGCACTGTCCTCCACGTGGTTCTGCGCTGGTGGCACCGCCGACGAGGAAGCCTTCGCCGACCACGCGATCTTGATCCTCAACCCGACCGACACCGCTGCTTCGGTGACCCTGACCACGTACGCCGGCGTGGTCGCACCTCCCTCGATCGTGGTCGAGCCCGACGATCTCGACGACGAGACGCCCGAAGAGTCCACGACCACCGAAGCCGACGACGAGACGACGACGTCGGCACCGGTGGCCGCAGCCGATCTGCCCGAGCCGATCGTGCAGACGATCGAGGTCGGTCCCCAGACTCGTGAGCGGATCATCCTCTCCGAGATCGTCGACGCGCCGATCGCATCCGCCCTGGTGGAGTCGGGCGTCGGAGCGATCGTGGTCGAACACGAGGTCATCAGC
>JBBSLH010000300.1:0-5022 GCA_038255425.1 Acidimicrobiales bacterium | reverse complement strand
GACATGCCGATCACCCGAGCGACCTGGAGCGCGATGTCGGGGTCGACGAGGCCGTCCCGTGTCATGGTGACCAACGACTTGAGGATCTCGACGTCGTGCTTGCTGTACGCGCGTGCGTCGTCGTCGGTGTCGACGAAGCCGAGCGCCAGCCAGAACGACTTCACGACATCCGCCTCGACGCCCACCTTCGCGGCCAACTCGTCGATGGTCAGCTTCGGCTTGCCCGGAAGCACGACCGCATCGATCGCGAGCAACTCGGCGGTTCCACTTGCCTCGGCTTCGTCGATCGTCGCGGATGGAGTGCCCAGGGCCTCGAGGACCTCGCGGACGGTCTCCGCTCGCTTGAGACGAAACCTGGCCACACGAGCAGGCTACGGGCGGCGTGCCCTGAGCCATCTGTCTCGTCGGCCTGACCACACGCCCGGTGCGCCCCGCCCTAACTTCGACCTGATGAAGTCTGCGATGAAGCCGCTCTCGACGTGATGCAACACCTCAGGACCGCGATCGAACTCGGCCTGCTCGCGCCGGTTGCACTGCTGCTCTCGTGGTGCGCACGGCGCACGATCAGGGCCTCCACCCGACGCGCCGTTCGGCGTGCCCAGGACCGTCCCGGCACCTGGCGTCTCCGGCTGCGTCGCCTGAGCGATCTCGACACCGACGTGGAGATCCGCCGTCGTCAGCGCGCGGACGCAGCTTCTCGCATGCTCGGCCACTTCGTCACCTCGCTGATCATGGTCGCCGCCGTGCTGCTCGGCCTCCAGATCCTCGGCGTGGACCCCGTGTACGCCGTCTCGAGCGCCGGCTTCATCGGTCTGGCGATCGCGCTCTCGGGGCAGGACATCATCAAGAACCTGATGGCCGGAACGATGGCCCTGCTCGAGGATCGCTACGCCGTGGGCGACCGGGTGACGGTCACGATGTCGGGCACCGAAGTGTCGGGCACGATCGACCTAATGGGCCCGGCTTCGATCCGGGTCCGAACCGACGAAGGAGCCACCTGGCACGCAGGGCACTCGGCGATCGACAGCGTGACCAACTTCTCCCAGATCGCCGCGAGCTCGGAGATCGTCATCCCGACCACCGAGTGGAACCATGTCGAGGACGATGCCTCACAGCGTCTCAAGTCCGCTTCGAACGATGTCGGCCTGACCGGCGTGATCTTCCTGCCCGACCTGGCGGCTCAGGACCATCCGACGGGCGTGACCACGGTGACCGTGCGGAGCAACCGTCCGCTGACCGAGCACCAGAAGCAACTCGTCCACGAACGTCTGGCGGCTCGTCCGACCGGAGTCCGCGTGTCCCGGGTGGACTGACGCGCCCTTCCGTCTCGACAGTCAGCAGCCGGTGAAAGCCGGCAGGGTCGACCTGGAAGCCTCCGACAGTGCTCCGGCATCGTCGTGCAGCACGACTTCGGAGCCCGGTTCGACCAGGACCGCCCCGAGGATCTCACCATCGACGACAACGACGGCAGATCGAGCTCCGGCGATGATCGACACGGCAAGCGGGTCCGAGCCGACGGTGCTCGAACGCGCATACCCGGTAGCGCCGGTCCGATTCGATCTCGTGATGATCACGCCATCAGCCGAACTCGATATCGAAAGAGACGCCGCTTGCGAGCCCGCCGACGCATGACCGAACTCGGCCACGAGCGGCCCACCGGTCAGGTCCCGGGGGTCGAGCACGGCATCGATCCGACGACAGCCCGCTTCCGCCAGCACGACCGTCGACGGGCCGAGATCGAACGGTTGCGAAGACGCGGACGGGGTCGACAGCCAGCGGGCGATGTCGTTGCGGTACGACAGCGACACCGTCCCATCGTCGAACACCTCCTCGAAGTCCTCTTCGACCCTCGCCGCAAACGGAGTGTCGGGCTCGACCGGAGTGACGGCATCGACGACGAACGCCGTCGGATCCGTCCTGTCGAGATCGGCAGCGAACCGCGTCCACGTGCCCGGCAGAACGTATTCCGGGCCGCTGCGGCCGAGATAGATCTCTCCGAGCAGGAAGGACTTCCAGATGTACCGGGTGGCCGACACACGGTCGTAGTCCAGGTAGGGCCAGGGGTAACTCGTCCACATCAGCAGCGGGTCCCCACCGACCGAGACGAGATCGAGCGATGCGGCGACCACGTTCGTGTGTCCTTCGGTCGTGGCGTCGCGCCGAGCGACGAGATCGTCGATCGACGTGATCGTCGACGCAGCATCGACGCCGGCGGCGAACGGGCCGAGTCCTCCCGCCTTCAGGGTGGCGAACGTGACCAGGAGCGGGAGCAAGGCGATCACCGGCCATCGCTTCGAATCCGTCGGCCAGCGTCGTCCGACGTCACCCACCAGGGTCGAAATCATCATCATCGTCGGAACCGCGATCACCACGAAATAGTGCGACGAGTAGCGCTGGCTGAGGACCAGCTCGATCCATGCCCCGGCGAACCAGCAGGCGGCAAGCAACCGGAGGGCGCGAGCTGCACCGTCGAGTTGGCGCCATCGCAGAGCCGTCACGATGAGCCAGACTTGGACCAGACCGGCGAGCGCCGGGCGCTCACGGTAGAAGTCGAAGAGGCTGTCCCATCCCAATCCGATCTGGTTGCCGAGACTTCGTCCCGTGCCGGAGCTCATCCATCGGGCATACACCCACCAACCGTCCACGAACGGCCGCCACGAGCCCGACGCCGCATAGTACGCAGGAGCGGACAGCAGCCCGACCGCTGACACGGTGGGCATCTCGATCCAGGCCGGCCACCGCCACGCCCGATCGCGTCGACGCGTCCACATCGCCCAGATCAGCACCGGAATCGCCGTGAAGCACGCAGTGAACAGTGTCTGGACGGCGAGACCGGTTGCGATTCCCACCGTGGCGACGGCTGCGATGCGTCGGCGGCGCGTCGCCCATGCCGCGTCGTGGGCAGCGACCACGAAGCCGACCGACAGGAGGGCGACCGTCATGTTCCGGGCGTAGAGGACGCCGGAGTAGTCGGCGTTCGACAGCGTGAGGTGCGCGACCGACATCGCCGCGACCGCAGCGCCCAGCGCGATCGAGGCGCCCGCTCGGATCGCGAACACCGCCGATGCAACGCCGACGCAAACGGAGACCAGGAGGGTGAACACGCCGATCACGAACCAGAATCCACCGTCACCACCAAGACGTGCGGCGAGCTCGTAGACGGCAGGCTCGAGGGGACCCTTGTTGTGGATGCCGTTCTCGTAGTACGACCCGCCGTACGCCATCGTCCGTTCGACCAGGACCCGCATGTACTGCGGGTCGTAGTCGGCCGCACTGGCCTCCATCCGCAACACCGCCACGAAGGCCAACACGACGAGGACCGCAGACGTCATCGGCGCAAACCAACGCCGCATCCACCACGACCGCTGCACCAGGGCGAGCGAGCCGTCGCCGATCAGGTCGAGTGCTCGATCGAGACGTTCACCCATCGGTGTCCTGCTTGCGCAGACCGGTAACCGCCTCATCGACTGCGAGCGCCGTCACCACAACCGCCACCACGGAGAATCGCAGCATCGGACCGACGAGCTGTCGGCTGGCGTCGGCTGCGTCCGCCACGGACACGAGGAAGAGGTCGGAGATCACGGTGGTCAACAGAAACAGCGAGAACCACGCCCAGATTCTGCGTCGCACCCACCGCAGGCAGATCCCCATCACGACGAGAAGGCCCCAGACGTACATCGAAGGTGGCGAACCCGCAGGGTCGATCGGCCCGAGCGTACGTTCCGGAAACCTGTCGGCGACGCCGAACGAGTCGTACGCCCGCAGGTCGTTCGACGTGAAGGCGTCGAGTTCACTCAACGCGCTGTCGTTCGCGAAGCTCGTCTCGCTGCGGTCGGACACGATCTGGGCCGTGACCGAGTACGCACCGGCGGCGATCAACACAGCCAGCGCGATCGAGAACGTCCTCTGCCGCGGTCTGGTGGCACGACGACCCATCACGATCACCACGACGAACGCCGGACCAATGACGGCGAGCAGCGTGATCGCGTTCGAATCGTGCGTCATCATCCACGCCAACGTCAGGAGCGTGGCCGCTCCGGTCCGAAATCGGGTCGGGTCGCCCCACCATCGCCACCACGCCGCGATTCCCCCAACCGCCAGAGTCGCGGACAGCGACTCGGGTAGCAGGATGGCGTGCCACAGGTTCCAGCGCGTCTGGATCGCGATCGCGATGATCAGCACGATGGCGACGATCGCGACAGAACGAGAACGGATCATCGTCCTGGCCGTCGAGAGCAGCCAGCCCCAGGACAGGAAGGCGAGCAGTGTCTGTGCGACGATCACTGCCCGCGTCGACGGCCCGAAGAGCCAGATCAGGAGCGGGTACGTCGGGGGTTTTTGGCCGAACCAGAAGTCCCAGGAGATCGGGCCTGACTCGGCGACGGCGCCATAGGACCACGAGTCAGCGAACTCCTGCGGGAAACCCGTTTGCCAAGCCGGGCCGAGCAGCCGGAGTAGCAAGGCTGCGACGGCGATACATACGACGAATCGGCCGGCACTGAACAAGTCAAGCTCCGCCCCACAGGTTCGCTCGACGTCATCGGTCGTCAACGCGTGTTCCACAACGTCCTGCGAATGTTCCGGTCGCACTGTTGTCAAGGTAATTGCTGCCTCGGGTGTGCGAACATGATGGTGCTGGCACCGCCATGCGAAGACGTCGTGAAACACAACGACAGCCATCAACATCAGCCATGCGGCAGGGTGGACGGTCGCAATCAGGTTGCGAACCGATGCGCTCTGTCCGTTCCCAGTTGTCGATCTGCGTCGTTCGACACGGCCGACGAGTGCGAGTGCTCGCCGATCGAGACGTCAATCTCGACATCCCGATCTGCGTCAACATCACTCGGCAAGTCTGTAGTGGCGGATAGCGTCTCCTCGCATCGCAACCCGCCGCTGATCACGGCTCGATCGGTCGGCGACCGCTGGCGGCGAGCAGCGTGCCGTCGACACCGTCGGCAGAGACCACCCACGTGAATCCTGGCGCCACGCGCGGCCCGGTTCGCTCAGCAGGGATCGGGAGCG
>JBBSLH010000299.1:0-5026 GCA_038255425.1 Acidimicrobiales bacterium | reverse complement strand
GCCGGCGTGAGGTCGCGGTAGCCGTCACGGGCGGCCGCGACATAGTCGTTGCGGTAGAGGAAGTACTCGAGTTCGCTCGCGGCCAGTGCGTGGTAGCCGGCGTCGGCGGCTCGTTCGAGCTGGCGGTTCAGGATCGACCGGGGCGCGATCGCCACCGGATCATGGTCGTGGAGATGGGAGTCACAGAGCACCATGGCCGTGCGATCGAGCCAGGAGCACACCCGCAACGTTGAGAGATCGGGGACGAGGTGGACGTCGCCGTACCCTTTCTCCCAGTCGGTGAATGCGTAGCCGGCGACCGGTTCCATCTCCATGTCGACCGTGAACAGGTAGTCGCAGGCATGAGTTCCGCCAGCGGGGTCCTCGAGGAAGAAGCGGGCGTCGAGTCGCTTGCCGACCAGCCGTCCGTAGAGATCGGGAAAGCCGACGATGACGGTGTCGATGGCGCCGGTCGACGCCATCGTCCGCAGCGTCTCGACGTCGATCATCCCCGGTGGCGGCGTTGTTTCCATGTGCTGGTCATCCAATCACAGGCGTCCCGCGGCCGGGAGGAGCGCCCAGCGACCGCGACAGCACGTGTGGTCGACTGTGGGGATGCGCCTCCACCGCTTCGCCGCCACCGCGCTCGTCTCGATGCTCGTCCTCGCCGCATGCGGTGACGACCCGGACGACGGTGGTGCTGACGAGGTCGAGGGGGTCGTGATCGAGTCCGGCCAGACGAACGGTCACGTGGACGATCCGACCTATGACAGCGACCCGCCCTCGGGTGGCGACCACATCGAGGTCTGGCTCGACTGCGGTGTCTATGGCGTCGCCGTGCCGAACGGCAACGCGGTGCACTCGCTGGAACACGGCGCCGTGTGGTTCGCCTACGACCCCGACCTCGACGCCGACCAGGTCGAGACCCTCGTCGACCTCGCGCAGACACGCTCGGACCGGGTGATCGTGTCGCCGTATCCCGGTCTCGGATCGCCCGTGGTCGCGGTCGCGTGGGAGCGGCGCCTCGAGACCGACTCGGCCGACGATCCCCGCCTCCAGGAGTTCCTCGACACCTACGTCAACGGCGACGCCGCGCCAGAACCAGCGGTCACCTGCGCCGGCGGCGTCACGCCCACCGGATGAGCACGGCCCACCGGGTCGGCGCGCTTCGCGCCAACGACCCG
Organism: Acidimicrobiales bacterium; assembly: GCA_038255425.1. Classification (GTDB taxonomy): domain Bacteria; phylum Actinomycetota; class Acidimicrobiia; order Acidimicrobiales; family Salinilacustritrichaceae; genus Salinilacustrithrix. The sequence continues at coordinate 3,863 of JBBSLH010000299.1, read as the reverse complement.
GTCCGGGTCGGGAGCTGCTGGTGCGGTCGGAAACTGTTGTAGGACGCCAGTTGCTGCCCGAACGTCAGACGCCCGGTAACACGTGGGGAAGGACGACGGCGAGTGAGTCGGGGCAGACGTCGTGCTCCTCGACGAACGACGCGAGGTCGTCGACCGGGACGACCCTGACCTCGACGACCTCGCCATCGGGACAGGGGTACGGCCCGTCGTGCACGACGTGGAAGATGCCGCAGCTGATGCCGACGCCAGGGGCATCGAACCGGTCCTGACCCAGACGACGGAGCGAGCCGGTGATCCCGGCTTCCTCGGCCAACTCACGAGCGGCTGCGTCGCCCCAGGGCTCGCCGGCATCCACCACGCCACCGAAACAGAGGTCCCACCATCCGGGGCAGATGTCTTTCCAGTCGGCGCGCTTGTGCACCACGACGCCACCGGTGGAAGTGCGCACGATCACGTACGTGGCGCGGTGGCGAGCGCCGGTGCGGCGCATCTCACTCCTGGTGACCTGTCCGACGACGTTGTCGTCGGCGTCGACGATGTCGACGAGCTGGTCGCCCGCCGATCCTTCGACTATCGCTCTTCCTTGAAGATCACGTGCTGGCGGACCACGGGGTCGAACTTCTTGAGCTCGAGACGCTCGCGGGTGTTGACCTTGTTCTTGCGGGTCACGTAGGTGAACCCGGTGCCGGCCGTGCTCTTCAACTTGACGATGGGACGCTTGTCGTTCTTCGGCATCAGACCTTCACTCCCTTACGGCGCATGTCGGCCAGTACGGCGTCGATGCCCTTCTTGTTGATCGTCTTGATGCCTTTGGCCGAGACGGTGAGGCTGACCCACCGCTTCTCGGACTCGACCCAGAAGCGCTGCTTCTGGATGTTCGGCGTCCACCGCCGGTTTCCACGACGGTGCGAGTGCGAGATGGTCTTGCCGAAGCTGGGCTTACGGCCGGTGACCTGACAGATGTTCGACATGCGATGGCGTTCCTTGAGGGGGCGCGCAGGTGCGGGCCGCGATCTGGGGGCTCAGATACGAGCAGTCGGCAAGTTTCGCAGGCGCGCGCCGGAAACGACAACCCCGGGCGGACGCGGATCCGGGGTTGTCCACTGGTCGTCCCCACCTGTGGGAAACCACACTGATGTAATCACAGGTGTGGAACTCCTGTGGACGAGATCCGTGTCGCGGCGCGTCAGAAGCAGGATGCTGTCGGGCCGGGGACCTCGAGCACCGTCGTCATCAGACGGTTGACCAGGAGTACGACGACGTACACGCCGACGAGCGTCGAAGCGAAGCCTGGCCCAGCGAGGAATCGCAGGTCGGCGTCCTGCGCTCGCCGGACGCGAACGGCGACGTACACGGCAGCGACGAGCGTGACCACCGAGAACACGGCGTTGAGCGCGAGGTAGAGCCTGGCGCCACGCAGGTCGCCGTCGGTCACGCATTCGGGTACGAGCAACGAATACGCCGCGACGAACGCGATGGAGAGGGCGATGACCACCCCGACGATCCACCCCGCGAACGCAGCCGCCTTCTCCCCCATGCGACCGTCAACCTACGACAGCCGATTCGGCCCAGGGACCGGCCGCGTCGCGTCGTGGCCGTCAGAAGCAACTGGACGTCGCGGCCGGGAGATCTCTCCCGTCCTCGAGCGTCGTCATGCCGGACGTCCAGAACGACTGCGAGCAGCGTGAATGAGCGCACCGGAGGCGAGCGTGGCCGCCTCGATGATCCATCGCACGACGGCGGCTCCCCAACGGAGCGCGACCCTCCACCGAGCCACGTCGGAGGCGTACGCCGATACCGTTCGCCGGTGTGATGGAGCCGACCGAGTACCTCGATTTCCTGCGGACCGACCTCGACGCGGTGTCTGCGACCCCGCCCGAGGCACTCGACGCGTCGGTCGTCGCCTGCCCGGGATGGACGGTCGCCGACCTGCTCGGGCATCACGAGGGAGTCCTCCGCTTCGCCACCGCGCAACTCCGAGCTGCACCGGGCTCCGAGATCGTGCCGTTCGACCCGCCGGTGGAGGGCGTGGACCGGATCGCCGCATTCGCCGCCGCGGCTGATCGCCTCTACGAGGAGCTGCTGGTCGTCGATCCGACCGAACACCGACCCAACTGGCAAGGAGCCGAGGACTCGAGGTTCTGGTTCCGGCGCATGGCGCAGGAGGCGGCGATCCACCGGTGGGATGCTCAGGCCGCCCACACCGACCCGACGCCGATCGACGTCGCCCTCGCCATCGACGGCGTGGACGAGCTCGCCGACGTGTTCCTGTCCCATGCCAAGCGCCGCGGCATCACGGGTGAGGGCGAGACCGTGCACCTCCACGCCACCGACCCCGACCTGGAGCACCAGGGCCTCGACGGCGGCGCTGGTGAGTGGATGTTCACGTTCACGGCCGAAGGGGTCGACGTCGAGCGCACCCATGGCAAGGGCGACATGGCCGTCCGCGGCACCGCCTCGGATCTGTTGCTGTTCGTCTGGAACCGTCGGCCGATCGACGTCCAGACCTTCGGCGACTCTGACGCGCTCACCTGGTGGCCGGCCCGCGTCCAGATCTGAACAGGCTCGATCCTCGTCGAGCGCGTCCGTGACCGATACCGACCGACGTGTGGTGCTGTCATCTCCGGTCTGTGACCACATACGCCCCGAGGTCAGAGCGATGGACCCTCGGCCCGGACCTTCTCGACGTCGGCGACCGCGGCGCGTAGCGCTTCGATCCACTCGGACTGGTTCGCACCCACCAGCTTGACGCACCAGGCCAGCGCCTCCGATCGCGACCGGGCGATCCCGGCATCGATGAGGGTGTCGAGCACCTGGCGCTCGTCGAAGAGCAGCCGAGTCATCACCGGGACGTTGGCCACCGTGAACCGCCGTTCGAGACCGTCGCACCGGGCGCCCCACGAGACCTTCTTGCCGAAGAGGTGCTCGGCCTCGTTGGCGATCACGATCCGACGCTCGCGGGTGTCCTCGCGAAAGCCGTTGACACGCGCCGACGCGGCGACGCGCCGGGCGTCGTCGTCACCACCGTCGCTGAGCTTGGGGGTGGCCAGCGTGCCGATGACCATCACCTCCTCCTTGTCGATGAGGACCTCGAGGGCGACGAACCACTCGTCGTCCACGCGCCCCTGGAACCAACCGGTGATGTCGTTCGATCGTGACATGATTACATCATTACGTATCGCCACGGATCGGGCAACCACCGCCGTGGCAGGCTGGCTCGCATGGCCGTTCCCCCCGCCGATCCGGACCTGTTGGCCTGGGCGGTCGACCTCACGAAGGAAGCGGGTCGTCGGACGCTCACGCGGTTCCGGTCCGACGATCTCGCGATCGAGTCGAAGGGCGACGGCACCCCGGTCACCGAGGCCGACAAGGACGCCGAGGCCTACATCCGCGCCGAGTTGGCGGCAGTGCACCCCGACGACGCGATCCTCGGCGAGGAGGAGGGCTCAGCAGCTGGATCGAGCGGGCGACGATGGGTGATCGACCCCATCGACGGCACCAAGGCGTTCATGCGCGGGGTCCCGCTCTACTCCAACCTCACGGCGCTCGAGGACGAGCACGGCTGGGTCGTGTCGGTGATCAACCTGCCGGCACTCGACGAATGTGTGTACGCCGGTCGAGGGCTCGGGTGCTTCCAGGACGACCGGAACGGCCTCCGTCGTCCGGCATCGGTCGCACCGCGTGCGTCGACGCCGTTCCTGACCGCATCGGGGTTCACTCACTTCGACGAGGGCGCGCTCCTCGCGGTCAAGCGCGCCGGCTGGGCACTGCGCACCTGGGGCGACGGCTACGGCTACGCCTTGGTGGCGACCGGTCGGGCCGACGCGATGGTCGATCCGGCGGCCGCACTCTGGGACGTGGCG
>JBBSLH010000298.1:0-5028 GCA_038255425.1 Acidimicrobiales bacterium | reverse complement strand
TCACCTCGGAGAAGATCGATTCGATCCCGTTGTTGCGGACGATGGCTGCGAGACTGGATCGGTGACCCAAGCGATCCTCACGGCGCTGGCGGCGTGCCTTGCGCTGTCACAGCCGGTTCCCCAGATCGTGCGCCTGATCCGCACCCGTTCGGTCGTCGGGGTGTCCGGGTCGACGACATGGCTTGGTCTGGCCATCAACGGTGGCTGGGTCGCCTTCGGCATCGCCCGCGGATTGCTGCCCGTCGCGGTTCTCTCCTTCGCCTACGTCGTCGGCTACGCGCTCGTCGCAGCGCTGCTCGTCCGAGGTGGGAACCGCGCAGGAGCGGGCACGGCACTGACCGCTGCGGTGGTCATGGTCGGCGTCGCAACGACCGTGGGGTGGACCGTGCTCGGCACCACGCTCGCCCTCACCGTCGGCATCCAGTTCGTCCCCCAAGTACTGCTCGCCTGGCGCAGCGCCGATCTCACCGCGCTCTCGAGCGGCACCTACGTCGTCTGCGGTCTGGACGGGCTGGTGTGGGGTGGCTACGGCATGCTCCGAGGCGAGCTGCCGCTGGTCCTCTACGGATTCGTGATGACGTCGGTCGCCGTGCTCGTCCTCGTGCCCAAGCGGCGTTGGACGGTCAGGATCGCGGCGGAGGCAAGCGTTGCCGGGATGATCCGTCCCGCCCACTGAGCGATCTTGAATCGGCGCAGCAAGGCGGCCTTGTCGTTGACGTTGGGAAACGGCTTGTCCGGAATCGGTACCTCGAGAAACTCGCACAGCGGTTCCCAACCCTGGGCAACCTCGAAGACGAGCAGCCGGTCGGCAGGCACCGAGTCGATGACGTCCTGCGTCCAGGCCTCGTAGACGGCGATGGCGTGGTCTCGATCTTCGAACCGCCCGTCGAACAAGCCCTCCCACACCATGGACTCGGCGACCTTGATGGGAAAGCCGGCGGGCGTGATGGCTCGGATCCATCCGCCGATGTATTCGGAGGACCGATAGATGGTCGACGCGGTGGAGTCGTACCAACGGTCGGGGTCGCGGACGGTGTGGAGGACCTTGGCATCCGGGAACGTCTCGAGCAGGTCCTTCCAGACGACCGACGCGGGGAAGTCGACACACGATTCGTAGTCGGCGAGCAGCGTCTTCCAGTCAGGCTTGCCCCCGTTGGCGATCCGCAGCCACCCGCGTCCCTGCGACGGCCGCCGGACGACCTCCTCCATGTGATGGCAGGGGCCGAAGCCGAGCAGCTCGAGCGCGTGTTTGGTCGACAACGTGCCCGTCCGCCCGAAGCCGCTCCCGATGACCTGCATCAGTCGAGCCCAACCAGCGCTGCCGACCGTTCCCACAGCGCAGCAGCGGCAGCGCCGTCCTTTGCCCGCTTCGCCAGGCTTCCATCGGCCGGCTTGCTCTTCACGAAGTAGGCGCCGCTCACGTGGGCATACGCAGGATCGAGCGCTGCAGCCAGCGAGGTACGAGCGCCCTGTTCGGGCGTGAGGAAGAACAGTCCCGTGGCCGCCCGAACGATCGCGGGCGGGTCGCCGAGGTTGGTGCGCACCGCGCCCGGATGCAGACAGTTGGCCGTGATCCCGAGTCCCTCGAGCCGTCGCGCCAACTCGCGCGTGAACAGGATGTTCATGAGCTTGGTCTCGCCGTAGCGCGCCATTCCGAAGAAGCCGTAGCCACGGGTGGCCTGGAGATCGTCGAGATCGAGCGTGCCGAACTTGTGGGCATCGCTCGCGACGTTGACGACGCGCGCCGACGGCGCTGCCTTCAGCTTCGGGAGCAGGAGATCGGTCAACAGGAACGGACCGAGGTGGTTGACGGCGAGCATCGTGTCGACGCCCTCGTCGGTCTCGGTGCGCGTGCGGATGGTGACCGCGGCGTTGTTGACGAGGACGTCGAGGTGGTCGATCCGATCGTCGAGTTCGGCGACGACCCGGCGCACCTCGGACTGGCTCCCCAGGTCGGCGAGCACGATCTCGGTGGCAGCGTCCGCGACTGATCCGTCGATGTCGGCCTTCGCAGCGGCCGCTCGTTCGGCGTTTCGGCACAGCAAGATCGTGCGGTACCCGGCGCGAGCGAGGCCGCGAGCGGTTTCCAGACCGATACCCGAGTTCGCGCCGGTGACCATCGCGACCAGTTGGTTCCCCATCGCGCCATTGTGCTTCGTCGGGTGTTGCCGTGCCGGTCCGGAGTTGTCGGCCGAGGCTCACCTGTCCCACAGTCGCGGTGATGGCGATCGCCCCCCACGATCCGCCGGTAGCACCGCCAGGCATCGGTCGGGTGGTCCTGACCGCGTGGCCCCTCCTCTTGTCGGTCCTGCTCCTGATGGTCGGATCGGGCTTGCAGGGCTCGCTGCTGGGTGTGCGCGCCGAGCAGGCGTCGTTCAGTGCGTCGACCACCGGCCTGGTGCTCGGCATCTACTACGTCGGCTACGTCCTCGGGTCGTCATGGACGCCGGCGCTGATCCGCAGTGTCGGGCACATCCGTGTCTTCGCCGCGCTCACGTCGACCGCGTCGGCAGCAGTGGTCGTCCACGGTGTCTGGGTGTCGCCGATCCCGTGGCTCCTGTTGCGCCTGGTGACCGGGGTCTGCGTCGCCGGCCTGTTCGTGGTGAGCGAGTCGTGGCTCAACGACGCATCGACACCCGCCACGCGCGCCACACTCCTCGCCGTCTACAACACCGTCGTCACCGCGGGGCTGGCGTTGGGCACGTTCCTGCTCAACGTCAGCGACACGGCGGGCATCGTCCTGTTCGTGATCGGGTCGGTCCTGCTCTCGATGGCCGCAGTCCCGATCGCGCTCGCGCCGCACGGCGGGCCGATCCCCGAGCGGTCCTCGCCGGTCACCTGGGCGTCGGTGTACGAGGCTGCACCGCTCGGCATCATCGGGTCGGTGCTCGCCGGCCTGACCACCGGCTCGGTCATCGGGTTCGGCGCCGTCTACGCCACCCGGGCCGGATTCGGGATCAGCGGCGCATCGCAGTTCGTCGTCGCCGTGCTCGGCGGCGCGGTCCTCGGGCAGATCCCGCTCGGCAACTGGTCAGACCGGACCGACCGGAGAATCGTGATGGGCGTGACTGGCGTGTTGATCGTCACGGGTTCGGTCGTCGGCGTGGCGTCGACGATGGGAAATGACTTCACCGGGGTGCTCGTGGCCGCAGCCCTCGTGGGCGCCGGTGGCTTCTCGCTCTACGGCCTCTCGCTCGCCCACCTCGCCGACTACATCGACCCCGAGCAGATGATCGCCGCTGGCGCTCGATTGTTGACCGCGAACGGGATCGGCGCCGCCGTCGGGCCGATCTCGGCCGCTGTCCTCATCGGTCTGCTCGGGCCGGAGGGGATGTTCGAGATGCTCGCGATCGTGCTCGCCGGCTTCACGCTGTACGTCGCGTGGCGCCTGTTCGGTCGCGAAGCGGTGGCCGAGGGACGACGAGCGCGGTACAAGTCGTTGGTCAGCGGCGCCACGTCGTCATCGCTCGACCCGATCGTGTCCGAATCGGTCGGCATCGAGTCGAGTGAACTGCGTCGACGGTGGCAGCGACGACGCCACCGCCTCACCAAGGACGACTGATCCGCTCGTACGAACCGGTGTCGGCGCTGCCTGGTCGGGCAGCCAGACTGCACCTGATGGCTGGCGAATCGATCCGACGGACCGCGGTCCGTGAAGGGATCGCGGCAGCCGCACCGATGCTCATCGGCATCGTGCCGTTCGGGCTCGTCGCCGGTGCCGCGCCCGTCGCCGCCGGCTTCGGCATCAGCGAGGCGCTCGGCCTCTCGGTCCTCATCTTCGCGGGAGCGAGCCAGTTGGCCGTCGTCGATGTGCTCGCGGACGGTGGGTCGGTTGCCATCGCCGTCGTGACCGCGCTCACCATCAACCTGCGCATGCTCCTCTACTCGGCATCGCTGGCACCGGCCCTTGCGAAACAACCGTTGCGCAAGCGTCTGGCCGTCGCCTACTTCCTCGTCGACCAGGCCTACGCGCTCTCGATCGTGCGATGGACCGGCAAGGACGATCCGCGCGCTCGCCTGCCCTTCTACTTCTCGGTCGGGATCATGCTCGGCGTCGTGTGGATCGTGTCGACGTCGGTCGGCGCACTGGTCGGCAGCAGCGTTCCCGACGACGTACCGCTCGAGTTCGCCATTCCGCTCGTGTTCCTGGTGCTGCTCGTCCCCGTGCTCGACCGGCGGCCCGCCGTCATGGCGGCGTTCGTCGGAGGAGTCGCAGCGGTCGCTGCGTCGGAACTCGGTGCAGCGCGACTGTCGATCGTCATCGGTGGGATACTCGGGATCGTCGCAGGAACGGTCACCGAGACGTTGCGCGAGCGTGAGACGTGAGCGACGTCTGGCTGACCATCGTCGTGGCCGGCGCTGGCACCTACCTCCTGCGCGCGAGCTTCCTCGCGTTCGCCCCCCACCTGGTCGACCTCCCCCCGATCGTCGAGCGGGTGCTGCGCCAGATCCCGCCGGCAGTGCTTGCTGCGCTCGTGCTCCCTCAGTTGCTCCGGCCCGAGGGGTCGCTCGACCTGTGGCAGCCACAGTTGCTGGCGGGAGCGATCGCGGCGTTCGTGTCGTGGAGGACGCGGAACATCGCCGCGACCCTGGTGACCGGCATGGCGGTGTTGATCGTGATGGAACAACTCGTCTGAACGAGCGGGCAGGATGGTCGCCGTGACCAGCCCCGCACGTGCCATCGATGCCCCGGCAATCGACATGCTCGACCCCACGTTCTGGCGTGATCGTCAGCACGACGCGTGGACGTGGTGCCGCGAGAACGATCCCGTGTACCGAGACGAGGCGAGCGGTTTCTGGGCCGTGACTCGCCACGCCGACCTGCTGTACGTCGAGCGGAACGACGAGATCTTCTCGTCCAAGGCCGCGTACAGAGTGAACGAGGCCCTGGTCGAGTCCAACATGATCGCCAGCGACGACCCGCAGCATCTCGCGCAGCGCCGGCTCGTCAACCGCGGGTTCACGCCTCGCGCCGTTCGCGACCAGACCGCCGACTTCGAGGAGATGATCTTCGGCCTCGTCGACGCC
>JBBSLH010000297.1:0-5028 GCA_038255425.1 Acidimicrobiales bacterium | reverse complement strand
TTCGCGCCGAGTCACTCGTGCTCGTCCGGCCCGACGATGTGTCCGTACGCGCCGATCCGACCGGAACATCGTCGGTCCTCGGAGCCGAGTTCAGAGGCTCGACCTGGTGCTACCACGTATGCCTTCCGTCCGGCGATGTCGTCAGGTCCATCGGACCTCATCTGGATCGCATCGCACTCGGCTCGTCGGTCTCTGCCTCGATGGCGCCCGGGCACCGTCCTGTCGCGATCCCCGATTGAGAGATTGTCGGACCCGCGGTACAGCTGGTCTGGCCGGAAACGCTGAACCGACATGGAGCGAGGCGACGACGACGCCGCCCATGAACTGGTCGTTCGCGGACTGGGCGATGTTGCCGAGGTTGATCGCCGCAGTGGGGCCCAGGCACCGCCATGGACAACGACACCGTTCGATGATCCCTCCCGGAGGTCGGGTCCAACACAGGGCAGGGCCCGTCAGACCTGACTGATGGGGCGTCGCTCGTCGGCGACTCGATCCACCCGGTCGCGTGTGGGTGCGTGACCCGTGAGTGCAACCAGGAACGGTTCGCGTTCGACCACGACGAGTCTGGTCTCGGTGACCGCTCTGACCGTCGCCGTCCGCGAGACGTCCTGGACCAACGAGATCTCGCCGAAGCCGTCGCCCCGCTCCAAGGTGTTGAGGCGAACACCGCGCCGCAAGATGTCGACCGTTCCGTTGGCTATCACGTAGTAGCGGTCGCCCGGTTCGCCCTCTCGGACGATCACCGTCCCGGCCGGCACGGTCACCTCCGATGCGTTCCGTGCGACACCCTCGAGCACCGGTCCGGGCAGTGCGCGCAGGGTGACCAGCGATCGGAGCAGGGCGATCGTGACCGTCGGAATGGTCGCTGCCGCGTCCACGGCGAGCAACGGTCGGATGCGAAGCAGGACGAATGCCGGAACGATCGCTGCGGTGAAGAACAGAGCACCCCGGATGTCGGTGAGTGAGATCACGATCGTGACCAGGAGGGAACCAAGGCCCCAGGCGGCCATGGCGATTCCCTCCTTGAACGCGAAGACACGGGCGAACAGATCGGTCGGTGTCACCCGTTGGAGGAGTGTTTGTCCGGATACTTCGAGGACGCTGCGCGACGCACCCGTCGTCGCTGCGGCCAGGAATGCCACGACGGTGGAGATCGCGAGCCCGAGCAGCGCGAAGGCGCCGGCGGCGAACAATGCCGCGCCCACGATGCCGGGAACGAGGCGGCCACGTCCGACGAGTGCCAGCGACGTTACGGCACCGAGCACCGCGCCGGCTCCGTGAGCCGCCGTGAGGTATCCGGCGCCGGACTCACCGATCCCGAGCGATGCCACGGCGAGTACGACCACCAGCACGTCGAACGCTCCGACCATGATGAACGTGGCGCCGAGCACGATGATCACCTCCCTCGGCGCGCTCGAACGGGCCAGGGCCCGGGCCCCTTGCCGGAGTTCACGGAGCGCGCTGGGTGCATCCTCGTCCGCGTCCCGCTCGAGCGGTGGAACGAGGTCGCGAATCGGCACCACGAGCAGTGCGGCGAGCAGGGCGCAGAGGGACCCGGCCACGTACACCGCCCCCGGCGACGAGACGGCCAGGATCAGCCCGGCTCCGGCTGGCGCAACGACGAGGCCGATGCTGAGGATCCATCCCGTGATCGCATTCAGTGCGACGAGTTGCTCGGTCGTGTGGGCGATGCCCGGCGCGACTACGGCATGGGCAGGGTGCGTGACGACGAGGAGCATTGCTGTCAGGGCACCGAGTCCGTAGGTGACGAGGGCAGGCGCCTCGCACAGCAGTGACGCGGCGGTGGCAGCCATGGCGACCGCTTGGCCGGCGTGGGCACCCAGCAGCACACGGGTAGCGCCGAATCGATCGATGACGGGGCCGGAGAACGGCGCAAAGAGCGCGGTCGGGACGAGCAGCGCGAGCGAGACGAGGCCCGTGGTCGTCGCTCCGCCCTGAGAATACGCGTACACGAGCATCGCCACCCAAGGCCCGAACTCGGCCAACCGGTACAGACCGAGCGCCGCCGATTCCCGGCGGATGATCTTGTTGGCGGCCAGCGCACGAAACGGGGAGTCCGGAGAGCCCACGGAGCGCGACTGTACACAACCGGAGAATGGGCAGCGTCGGGGTGCCGTCGAGGCCCCGATGATCCGCTTCTGATCGATCCAGCCTCGTTCTGGCCCACACCAGAGAGCTGGGAGCGGAAACACCCCGTTGTTGCAGACGTAACTCGGAGGTCATCCTCCTGGAATTTGTGCGCAACACGCAGTCGTCAGAGTGGGAACCGTCATCCTCCCCTCACGAAAGCGACTCCCCAATGCCGAAGCTCGAATTGACTCCCGAAGAAACCGCCAGCCTCGCCGAGATCCCCCACCCTTCGCTCGGGTCCGGCGCGAACCTGTACGGCTCCACGAAGATCTTCCCCGACTACCAGGCCGAGGAAGGCGAGAGCTACCTCACCCTCATCCACGGCATCGCCCACGAGTCGTCGGTTTCGTTCGTCGCGATGCTCCAGGCGACGCGAGCGCTGCGCAAGGGATTCGAATCGGTCGTCTACTTCTACGGCACCGGTTCGATGAACTGCATGGACACACGCGGCTTCCCGCTCACTGGCGACAGTGCGTTCCCCGGCGAGATGAACATCAACGCGCAGATCAAGACGATGATCGCGGAAGGCGGCAAGGTCTACTGCTGCCGGTTCGGCCTCTCGCTCCACGGACTCCGTGAGGAGGATCTGATCGAAGGCGTCATTCCGGCACACCCGCTCGACGTGCAGGACTGCCTGATCCATTACGCCCGCAAGGGCGCCATCATCAACAGCACCTACAACCTCTGAGATCGACGTGCTCGATCTCGCTACAAGAGTCGAACTGGCGGTCACCGGCGTCCGTGTCGCGGCGCCGGTCCGCCGGGTCGGTGGGGCCGGCCCTTCGGACGACGGCCACGTCACTGTCGACGGCGTCGCTGCCGCGCTCCCCATCTCCGACGACTCGCCGTGGCAGATCACGCCCGACGGCAAGTTGGTCCACGACGGGTCTGCCCCGCTCGACGACGTCCACATCGGCACGTTGTCACGGCCGAAGTTCTACGACCTCGAGACCGCCGAGGGGGTGCCGTATCACCAGCTCGCCCGCCTTCACGGCTCGGACGTGTTGGCCACCACGGTGGTGCAGACGTGCATCCGCTACGAGGAATCCCAGCGGTGTCGCTTTTGTGCGATCGAGGAATCGTTGACGGCCGGTGCGACGACACGAGTCAAGACCCCCGCCCAACTCGCAGAGGTCGCCGAGGCGGCACATCGACTGGACGGCGTGCGTCAGGTCGTCCTGACGACGGGGACATCGGCCGCCGCCGATCGCGGCGCCCGCTACCTCGCCCGTTGCGTCGCTGCGATCCATGCCGCCGTCCCGTCGCTCGGCATCCAGGTGCAGTGCGAGCCGACCGACGACCTCGAGGCGTTCACGCTGATGCGCGACGCCGGCGCCACGGCGATCGGCATCCACGTGGAATCGCTCGACGACGAGGTTCGACGGAGATGGATGCCCGGCAAGTCGACGGTACCGATGTCGGAGTACTGGAGGTCGTGGCGCGAAGCAGTGCGCGTGTTCGGTCACAACCGGGTGTCGACCTACCTGCTCGTCGGCCTCGGCGAGGACCCCGACGAACTCGTGGCGGGAGCCGCAGAACTGGTCGAGGCCGGGATCTATCCGTTCGTCGTGCCGTTCCGGCCGCTCAGCGGCACGCTCGCCGTCGACGTCGATCGCGCCGTCGCACCGACGTCGGACATCGTCAGATCGGTGACCGAGCGGGTCGCTGCGATCCTGCGCGACGCAGAGATGCGCGGCGCCGACCAGGGCGCCGGGTGTGCGGCGTGCGGTGCCTGCAGCGCACTCCCGGCGGCAGGAGGCTGACCATGACCGACACGCAACTCGTCCACGACACCGAGTCGACCTCCACGGTGTTCGCCGACCTCGGCGGACCACGCCGACACGAACACACTGGCTCGTTCCTGATCGAGGAAGCCGACGACGCGTCGATCTCCGGGTTCCGTGATCTGCGCCGACACCACTTCGTCGCACACCAGCAGATGTTCGACACGACCGACGTGGACGCGGTCGACGACCACCCCGACACGATCGTGCTCGTCGCCCGACGGGTCGACGACGACCAGATCCTCGGCGGCGTCCGGGTCCATCCGGTCGGTGATCGGCGCGACGGTTGGTGGATCGGTGGGCGCCTCGTCGCCGCGACCGACGCACCCAGCGGCGTCGGCGAAGCGCTCGTCCGTGCGGCGTGTTCCCGGGTCGAGGCCGAGGGTGCAATCCGCTTCGACGCTCGTGTGCAGATCGACAAGGCAGGATTCTTCGCCCGACTCGGCTGGACCCGTTCGGGGCCCGTGATGTTGCACGACGTCGAGCACGTGCTGATGCAGTGGCCGATTCCGCTGTTCGCACGCGTGGCCGATCACAAGGCGGCCATCGGTCGACTCGTCGCGAAACTCGCGCCGGGTGGGGATTCGTGGGTGGGCGACGACGGTGCGCCGGTTCCGGGCACCGACGTGATCGCCGTGACCGACGCGATTCTGCCGGCCATGGTCGAACGCGATCCCTGGTGGGCGGGGTGGTGCGCCGTCCTCGTGAACGTCAACGACCTCACGGCGATGGGAGCCACACCGGTCGGTCTGCTCGACACCCTCGCTGCTCCCACGGAATCACTCGCTCAGCGGGTGATCGCCGGGATGAACGCGGCCTGCACGGCGTGGAACGTCCCCACGCTCGGCGGGCACACCCAGACCGGCGTACACGCCGCGCTGTCCGTGACGATGCTCGGTCGCACCGACGACCCCGTCCCCGGCGGAGGCGCTCGGCCGGGTCAGCGGCTCTCTCTCGTCGCCGACCTCGGCGGCGAATGGCGCCCCGGTTACACCGGTCGCCAATGGGACTCGACCTCGTCACGATCGCCCGCTGAACTCCGTCGGATGCAGTCCGTCGTCCGGGACTTGCGCCCCAGCGCAGCCAAGGACGT
>JBBSLH010000296.1:0-5031 GCA_038255425.1 Acidimicrobiales bacterium | reverse complement strand
TCGTCGGCGACCAGCGCCTCGCACGGATCTTCGTCGGAGTGGGCGACCAGGATCTCGTCGATCGGCGCGTCGGCCGAATCGTCGCCCGGACGCGAGCCAGAGATCGACAGGTACGAATTGAGCGGCTGGTGCTTCTGTCGGGTCGCGGTCTTGATCGCCGTGATGATCTGGCGCTTGATGCACAGTTCGGCGAACGCACGGAAGCTCGACTGGTGTTCGGGTCGGAAGTCGCGCACCGCCTTGTAGAGCCCGATGAGCGCTTCCTGTTCGACGTCATCGCTGTCACCACCGATGAGGAAGTAGCCGCGAGCCTTCGCTCGGGCGAATCGGCGGTAGCGGTTGATGACCAACTCCAGCGTCTCGGCGCAACCGGTGTCCTGGTAGCGCGCGATCAACTCGGTGTCGGCCACATCGACGAGGACGGTGTTCCGGCGGGTCACCACGTGGCTGAGCTCCCTGGTACGGCGTGAGGTGGGGGTGGAGCGTTCGGAGCATCCCCGGATCAACGACGGTTGCGTGCACCCACGCACCGTGGCCACTCCGGGACTGACCCGATCGGACTAGTCACAGTGTGACGTCGGTTACATATCAGTGTCAACACAATGGGAGGAACTGGACGATTCGGTGGCGAATCAGCACGCTTCTCACGACCGGGCGGTCATCCCCGGCGACGGACGACCTCGTAGATCGCCAGGGCGCCGGCCACGCTGACGTTGAGCGATTCGACCGCACCGGTCATCGGGATCGACGCCACGACCTCGCACCGTTCTCGGGCCAGACGGCCGACTCCTCGACCCTCTGCACCGAGCACCAGGACGACGGCGCGGTCGACCGGCGGCAGGTCGTGGATCGACACATCGCCCCCCATGTCGAGTCCGATCACGAGCGCGCCACGCTCGGTCGCGTCGGTGAGCGCAGTCGGAATGCCCCCGACGATCGCGAACCGGAGGTGTTCGATGGCACCGGCAGCGGCCTTGGTCACCGCAGGGGTCACGTGCACTGCGCGATGGCGTGGCAACAACACCCCGGTCACACCCGCGCACTCCGCCGTGCGCAACAAGGCCCCGAGGTTCTGCGGGTCGGTGATGCCGTCGCATGCGAGGAGGAACGGTGCACGGTTGCCGACCGGCTCGAACAACTCCTCGAGATCGGTCTCCCGCAGTGCCGACGCATGGGCGATCACGCCCTGGTGTGCGGTCGTGCGTGCCTCGGTGGACATCTTCGCCCGCCCGAGTTCTCGGACCGGGACCGAGTACTGCTCGGCGAGCAGTCGGATGTCCTCGAGGTCGGGGGCCTCGGCGCGATCGGTCGACAGCAGGATCTCGTGGATCCGTCGGCGGCCCGCCAGCAGGGCTTCACGAACGGCGTGCACGCCCTCGACCTGGTCGCCGCCGAGGCCTTCCTTGCTCCGCTTCTTCGGACGTCCGTCGATTGCGCCGGTGCGACCACGTGCTTGCTTCGCCGGGGGTCGACCGGGCGTGCCGGAGCGTCGGGTCGGGGGCGGTTTGCGTCGACCCTTCCCGGCGCTCTTCCCATTGGCCTTCCCGGCGCCCTTCTTCTGGCTCATGACGGATCCTCTCGTTCGAGTAGTGCCACTGCCCAGCAGGCGACGCCGTCGCCTCTGCCGAGCGCGCCGATGCCCTCGGGGCGCTTTCCCTTGACGGTGACAGGGCCGCCGGCGGCAGACGACAACCGCTGCTGCATGGCCTCACGATGCGGTGCGATCTTCGGCTCGTCGCACACGACCGAGCAGTCGACATTGGCCACTGTCCATCCGGCGGCGCGCAACTCGTCACCGACGGACCGGAGCATCTCGATGCTGTCGGCACCGGCGAGATCCGGATCGGTGTCGGGGAAGTGGGAACCGATGTCACCGAGGCCAGCGGCGCCCAACAGTGCATCGGTACACGCATGGGCGATCACGTCGCTGTCCGAGTGCCCGACGAGCCCGGGCCCGTCGAACTGCAGGCCGCCGAGAACCATCGGCCGCGTGAAATCGTCGCTGACCGGATGGATGTCGAAGCCCATGCCCACGCGTCCGGTCATCGGTCCTCACCGTCGTCGAGGGTGCGTTCGAGCATCACCAGGTCGTCGGGGTGGGTCAACTTGACGTTGCTGAGCTCGCCGTCCACGACCACGATGGTGCCACCGTCCCGCTCGACCAGCGTCGCGTCGTCCGACGCGTCGAGCCCGGACGCATGCGCGGAGCGGAGCGCGTCGGTCCGGAATCCCTGGGGCGTCTGCACCGCGACGAGCGTGTCGCGATCGACTGCCCCGCCGGCTCGTTGTCGGAGCGAGTCGGTGACCGGGATGGCCGGGACCACACCGACGGCACCCGCCCGAACCGCTTCGACGACCAGGGCGAACAGCGCTGGCGACGCCGCCGGACGAGCGGCGTCGTGCACGAGGACGATCCCGACGTCGTCGGGAACGGCAGCCAGACCGTTGCGGACCGAAGAGGCTCTGGTCGGCCCACCGGAGACGACCGCATCGACATCGAGCGATGCCGAGACGTCGTCTGCGGGAAGGACGACGACGATTCCGTCGGCCATGGACCGTGCGGCAGCGATCGACCAGTCGAGCACTCGCCGTCCGGCGATCTCGACGAACTGCTTCGGTCCGCCGAATCGGGATCCGCCGCCGCCAGCGACGATGACGACCCAGGCGAGCTCGCTCGTCGATGGATCGGGGCCAGGCACGGCGACGAGCGTAGGCATCGGGGGTCCGCGCGACCGCCTCCGGGGTGACCCCTGGCACGTCCGTGACTGCGGGTCGCCTAGATTCCTTGCGTGGCCGACAGGGAACTGCTCGCAGAGTCCGAACTCTTCAAGGACCTCACCGAGGCCGAACTCGACGCGATCGTCGGTTCAGCGTCGGTGCGTGAACTGCGACGTGGCGACGTGCTCTTCGCCGAGGACGACGAGTCGAACGAGGTGTTCGTCGTCGACGAAGGCCGGATCGCGATGACCCAGCGGTCCATCGACGGCCGAGAGTCGGTGATCGCGCTCATGGAACGGGGCGACCTGTTCGGCGAGATGCCGCTCTTCGACGGTCTGGGACGCTCGACCGAGGCGCGGGCGCTCGAGCCCTCCACGGTCACGATCATCGGTTATGAGCCGGTGCGGAGCCTCTACGAGTCCCGGCCGCAACTGCTGTGGAGCGTCGTCGCGATGCTCTCCAACCGGCTTCGGTCGACCGATGCCGCGCTGGCCGACTCGGTGTTCCTCGACGTCACGGGCCGGACGGCCAAGCGGCTGCTCGAACTCGCCGGCGACGAGGACGACTTCGTCCTCCCGGTGACCCAGGAAGAACTCGCCGGCATGGTCGGTGCGTCCCGAGAACGGGTCAACAAGGCGATCGCGAGCTTCGTGAAGCTCGGGTGGCTCGACCAGCGTGACCGGCGCTACCAGATCACCGATCGAGAACAGCTCACCCGGCGAGCCACGTGACCACACGCCGCCATGCATCGGCGGCGTAGTCAGCACGGTGCGCCGGACGGCTGGGATCGTGCACGAAACCGTGATCCGCCCCGGCGTAGCGGACCACCTCAGCACCGGTGTCCTCGAGCGCATCGACATCGGCTGCGGGAGTCCAGTGGTCGCTGGTGCCGATGATGGCGAGCACCGGAGCGGCGCCCTCAGCGGTGACGGCGTCGAGTGGCGCACCCTGTCCCTCGCCCTGCCACTGTTCGGGAATCCGGATCATGCCGTAGAAGGCCGCGGCCCGGTCGAACCGGCCGGTGCCGGCAGCCTTGAGCGTGTACATGCCGCCCATGCAGAAGCCCATGACGCCAACGGCGGCGCCGTCGGGAAGTGCGTCAGCGACGACGTCGGCAGCGGCCACGAGGTCACCGAGGACTGCATCGTCGTGCAGGGTTCCGACCGAGGCCAGCTTGTCCTCGAGCGACAGGGATTCACGACCCGGCCACGGCTCGGGTACGCAGACGGCCCAGCCGTGATCGTCGGCCAACTCCTGGCACATGGTCTCGAACAGGGGGCGGAGACCACCGATGTCCGGTGCGACCACGACGCCCCGGGTGGGGGTGCGTCCGTCGGCTGGCACGGCTGAGTAGGCAGGCGTGCCGCTCGGGAGCACGATCGTCTCAGGCATACCGATCCAGGATCGAGGACTCGGCCAGACGGGAGAGGCCGTCCTTGATCGCCCGGGCACGGGTCTCTCCGACGCCGTCGACATCATCGAGATCGTCGATCGTGGCCCGCATGATCTTCTGGAGCGACCCGAAACGCTCGACGATCGCGTCGATGATGTTGTCGGGCAGCCGCGGGATGCGAGACAGAAGCCGGAAGCCACGCGGCTGGACCGACGCATCGAGGTCGATCCCGCCGGGAAGGTGGAGCATCGAGCCGACGGCGCGAAGATCGAGCAGGTCTTCGGTGCCGAGTTGGGCGAGGGCGTCGAGCGCCTCGTCGAGATGCCACGAGCTCTCCTCGTGGAAGTAGTCCTTGAGCACCATCGTTCGGTCGTCCTCGACCCCGCCGAGGAGCTCCTCGAGCTGGAGCTTGATGAGACGTCCGTCGGTACCGAGCTCGACGATGTCGGAGGCGAGTTCGTCGGCGATGCGACTCACCATCTCGGTGCGCTGCAACACGGTCACGACGTCGCGGACGGTCACGAGGTCTTCGACCTCGAGCGCCGACAGTGACGCGGCGGTCTCGTCGAGGCGCATGCGGTAGCGCTCGAGCGTCTGCAACGCCTGGTTCGCACGACTGAGCAGGATCGGGATCGGCTGGAGTGGGTGCTTCTCGTCGCCGACGTAGACCGCGATGACCTGCTGGTCCTCGGAGACCGAGACCACGGTGACATCGATGGAACGGGCCACACGTTCGGCCGTGCGGTGGCGTGTGCCGGTCTCCGACGTCGGGACGTTCGGGTTGGGTACGAGGTGCACGTTGGCCCGAGCGATGCGTGTGGCGTCCGGCGCCAAGATGATGGCGCCGTCGGTCTTGGCGAGTTCGGAGAGACGCTGCGGGCTGAAGGCCGCGTCGAGCAGGAAGCCGCCGGAGCAGATGT
>JBBSLH010000295.1:0-5050 GCA_038255425.1 Acidimicrobiales bacterium | reverse complement strand
GTTGAGGTGTCCGGCGCCGGCGAGGCTGGCGCCGCCGACGAGCATGCCTCCAGCAACTCCGACAGCAGCGAGCTTCTTCGTGATCGACTTCATGGTGATGGTTCCCTTGGTTCTCGATGGATGTTGGGACGCGACCGTCAACTCCGCGCTCTGCCAACCTCTCCGGAGCCACCGAGGTGTCCGGATTGAGAAAGATCAGGAGTATTTGTTCTCCGGCGGCGCCAACGCCAGGTCGAACGCCTCGATGATGTGGTCTGCCCACACGGCGTATCCCGCTCCGGACGGATGGAAGCGGTCGGCGGAGAGGAAGTTGCGGAGGTCTCGTCGACGGATCCAGTCCGGCCGATGCCGAACCGATGCGTAGAAGACGTCGTCGCGCTCGGACGCGATCTGTCGCAGCACCAGGTCGAGCCACAGGGCTCGCACGGAGGCGATCGTGCGCAGCGGCCGGGGGAGCCGGATCGCGTCGCTCAGCTGTGGGATCGACACGAGCACGACCGGGGCGCTTTCGCCCGCCGATGCGATGCGCCTCACCTGGGCCCGGAACCGGTGTCGAGGGGTGAATGCAGAGATGTCGTTGGCGCCGACGGTGACACCGATGGCGTCGATCCGTTGACCGATCTGTCCCAAGCCGTGTCGTAGCTGCTGCAACACGGGGAGCTGCGTCTCGATGACGTCGCGACTCGTCGCCCCCGGCACGGCGAACACATGCAGGCGGGTGTCCTGGCCCCGCCCGGTGGCGACGAGTCGAGGCAACGACAACTCGGGGGAGATGGCCCCCATGCCTGCGGCGAGGCTGTCGCCGAGCCAGACGATTCGACACAGCACGTTGTTGGCGCCGTCGACCAACCCGTCGAGTGGCGTGGTGGCGTACGGCTCGTTCGAGACTGCGAGCCGCGCCTGGAGGTACGCGATGGCACCGATCGCGCTGACCGCGCCAGCGCTCACGGCGCCGGCGATGATCCCGTTGCGGATGACCCGCGCTGGTGGGGGAGGCGGTGGTGCTTCCCGCCACGGGAGGCGCGGCCGCACCCGCATCGCGCTACCGCTGGCCGAGGAGCTTGCGGTTCTTCAGGTGGGCCTTGACGTAGTCGCGGTTCATGAACGCGATGTAGTCGAGCGGGATCTCCTTGGGACACGCTTCGGTGCACTCGCCGTGGTTCGTGCACGAACCGAAGTACTGCTCCATGGTCCCGACCATGCCCAGCACCCGCTGGTGCTTCTCGGCCTGGCCCTGGGGCAACAGGTTGAGGTGCTCGATCTTGGCTGCGGTGAACAACTGCGCCGCAGAGTTGGGGCACGCCGCGACGCACGCTCCACAGCCGATGCAGGCCGCAGCGTCGAACGCGGCGTCAGCAGCGTCCTTCGGGACCGGGATCAGGTTGGCGTCCGGGCCTGCGCCGGTCGGGGCGGTGATGTAGCCGCCGCTCTCCACGATGCGGTCGAACGGCGAGCGGTCGACCACGAGGTCCTTGAGCACCGGGAACGCAGCGGCACGCCACGGCTCGATGTTGATGGTGTCGCCGTCGTCGAACTTGCGCATGTGGAGCTGGCACGTGGCCGTCCCCTTCTGCGGGCCGTGCGCCTGACCGTTGATCATGACGCCGCACGAGCCACAGATCCCCTCACGGCAGTCGTGCTCGAACTCGATCGGTTCGGATCCCTCGCCGATCAGCTTCTCGTTGAGGACGTCGAGCATCTCGAGGAACGACATCTCGGGCGAGACGTCGTCGAGCTCGTAGGTCTGCATGGCGCCCTTGGCGTCACGGTCGGCTTGGCGCCAGATGTTGAGGTTCAGCTTCATCGTCGTCGTGTCCCTTTTCGGCCTGCTACTTGTAGCTGCGCTGGGTGAGCGCCACGTTGTCGAACACCAGCGGTTCCTTGTGCAACTGGGGCTCGGACGGGTTGCCCGTCCACTCCCACGCTGCCGAATGGCTGAACTCGTCGTCGCGACGGAGGGCTTCGCCTTCCGCAGTCTGACTCTCTTCGCGGAAGTGGCCGCCGCAGGACTCGTTGCGCTCGAGCGCGTCGCGGCACATCAGCTCACCGAGTTCGAGGAAGTCGGCGATGCGGCCGGCCTTCTCGAGGCTCTGGTTGATGCTGTCGCCGGAACCGAGCACGCGGAGGTCCTTCGAGAACTCCTCGCGTAGCGCGGGGATCTCCGAGAGCGCTTTCTGGAGCCCGGCTTCGTTGCGGGCCATGCCGCAGTGTTCCCACATGATCTTGCCCAGTTCCTTGTGGAAGTGGTCGGGCGACTTCGTGCCGCCGATCGAGAGGAACTGGTTGACCCGGTTCTTCACGTCGGCCTCGGTCGTCGTGAACGCGAGATCGTCCGTGGCCACGGCGGGTTGGCCGAGGATGCCGGCCAGGTAGTTGGCCATCGTGTAGCTGACGACGAAGTACCCGTCGGCGAGACCCTGCATGAGCGCCGAGGCACCCAGACGGTTGGCGCCGTGGTCGGAGAAGTTGGCCTCGCCGAGCACGAACAGGCCGGGGACGTTCGACTGCAGGTGGTAGTCCACCCAGAGTCCGCCCATCGTGTAGTGAACGGCGGGGTAGATGCGCATCGGGACCTCGTAGGGGTCCTCGTCGGTGATGCGCTCGTACATCTCGAACAGGTTCCCGTACTTCTCCTCGATGGCGTCCTTGCCGAGACGTCGGATCGAGTCGCTGAAGTCCAGGTACACGCCGTTCTTGAGCGGGCCGACACCCTTGCCCTCGTCGACCACGGTCTTGGCGTTGCGGGATGCAACGTCGCGTGGGACCAGGTTGCCGAAGCTCGGATACTTGCGCTCGAGGTAGTAGTCGCGATCCTCCTCGGGGATCTGGTCCGGCGAACGCTTCTCGTCGGGGTCCTTGGGCACCCACACCCGACCGTCGTTTCGCAACGACTCGGACATGAGCGTGAGCTTCGACTGGAACTCCTCGGCCTGGGGGATGCAGGTCGGGTGGATCTGGGTGTAGCAGGGGTTGGCGAACAGTGCGCCACGTCGATGAGCACGCCACGCCGCGGTCGCGTTGCAGTGCATGGCGTTGGTCGACAGGTAGAAGACGTTGCCGTAGCCGCCGGTCGCGAGGACCACGGCATGGGCCGAGTGGCGCTCGATCGCACCAGTGCGCAGGTCGCGTGTGACGACACCGCAGGCAACGCCGTCCTTGGTGACGAGGTCGAGCATCTCGGTCTTGGTGAGGAGCTCGACCGTGCCGGCGGCGATCTCCTTGGCCATGGCCTGGTAGGCGCCGAGCAGGAGCTGCTGACCGGTCTGGCCGCGTGCGTAGAAGGTGCGGGAGACCTGCGCTCCACCGAACGAACGGTTGTCGAGCATGCCGCCGTACTCACGGGCGAACGGGACACCCTGGGCGACGCACTGGTCGATGATGTCGACGCTGACCTCGGCCAGACGGTGAACGTTGGCCTCGCGTGAGCGGTAGTCGCCGCCCTTCACCGTGTCGTAGAAGAGGCGGTAGACGCTGTCGCCGTCGTTCTTGTAGTTCTTGGCGGCGTTGATGCCGCCCTGCGCCGCGATGCTGTGCGCCCGGCGGGGCGAGTCGTGGTACGTGATGACCTTGACGTTGTAGCCCTGCTCACCGAGGGTGGCAGCGGCAGACGCTCCGGCGAGGCCGGAACCGACGACGATCACGTCGAACTTGCGGCGGTTGTTCGGCGCCACCAGCTTCATGTCGAACTTGTGCTGGGTCCACTTCTCGCCGATCGGTCCCGGGGGGACCGCACTGTCGAGGTTGCCGATCATTCGCCTGCCTCCTGCAGCTCGCGTCGAGCTTCGTCGGACGCGTAGACCTCGAGGATCTTGTGGCGCTGACTCTCGCTCAGGTCGTCGAACTCGTCGACGGTGAACTCGCCGTTGCGCATGGCGTCGGCGAAGACCTCCTCGCAGGTGACGACACGGTCGCCCTGCTCGAAGCAGACCTCGTCCTCGGCCACGCCGGAGACGACGGTGAGCGGGAAGCTCAGATTGCCGAGGGTCACCAAGACTGCGAAGCCCATGGCGAAGTTGCGACGCCAGTCGTTGTACTTGGGGTTGTTGAGACCGAGGCTCTGGAACATGCTCCAGGCGCCGTGCCACAGGTGCAGACCGAGCGCCACGTTGGCGACGACGTAGATGGCCGCGACCGGAGCGTTCGTCAGACTCGCCTGCATGTTGCGGTAGACGTCACCGCGGACGAAGTCCGGGTTGACGAAGCCCCACGTGAGGTCGGCGAGGTGGAAGGCGAGGTAGGCGAGGATGATGATGCCGGTCCAGCGCATCGATCGGCTGGCAGCGCTCGCAGCGATGTAGTCGCGCCCGGTTTCGTAGCCGCCCGCCTGTGCCCGTCGGTTCATGCGGGTGAGGCTGTAGGCGGAGTGGATGTGGAGGACGAAGGCCACGATGAGGCCGATTCGGGCGATCCACAGGAAGACCGTGCGAGGCAGGATCGGTACGGCGATCTCCCGCAGGAACTCGCCGTAGTGGTTCATCTCGGTCGCACCCTCGTAGAGGTGCAGGTTGCCGACCATGTGATAGGCGACGAAGCCCATCAGCATGATGCCGGTGAGGGCCATGACCCACTTCTTGCCGACGGCCGATCGGTAGAACTCGATCGGCCACGGCGCTGGACGCCAGGTGGGATGGACTGGCGCCACCTGCCCGCCGGCAGCAGCGTTCTCCATGGTTTGCATTGCCCGAACGTACCCCGCGATCCGGCAGGTGCCGAACTCACCGACGAGGTCGGCACCTCTGGGTCAGGTACCCAGGGGCGCCGGGGTCACGCGTCCGGACTCAACGGCCGTTCCAGTCGCCGGTGATGGGTGTGTCGCTGGCGAGTCCGTAGGTGAAGGTGGCGTTGGCGGGGCCGCTGGTGTTGGCGTCGCGGAGGTACCAGCGTTGTTGGGTGCCGTAGGGGCGGGCGATGCCGGGTGTGGTGGTGCCGTCGCCGTTCCAGTCGCCGGTGATGGGTGTGTCGCTGGCGAGTCCGTAGGTGAAGGTGGCGTTGGCGGGGCCGCTGGTGTTGGCGTCGCGGAGGTACCAGCGTTGTTGGGTGCCGTAGGGGC
>JBBSLH010000294.1:0-5083 GCA_038255425.1 Acidimicrobiales bacterium | reverse complement strand
GCACCGAACCTCTGACGGAAGCTCGGTTCAGTCGGCCAGCTTGCTGGCGACCGCGGCGGCGATGATCTCGAGTTGCGCGTCGCTGAAGATCTCGCCCTCGGCCCGGAGTCGGATGCGGCGGCGGAGTGCCTTCAACTCACCACTCAGGGTCTCGACCAGCTCGTCCGACACCGATCCGGCGGCGCGGATCTCCTCTCGCAGGAGATCGATCACGTCAGGATCGACGGTGGCGTAGGTGTCGCCCGCGGGCGCACTGACCGCTTCGGCCGGAGCCTCGGGGCGATCGAGGAGCCGCGCGACGCCCTCCTGCACCTCGTGCAGGGCGTCGATCACCGGGGAGAGGTCGGCCGGCGCCGACTCATCGATCGACTCGCGGTCGGCGATGTCGTCGTGCAGCCGATCGAGACGTGCAGTCAACGGTGTGAGGTCGACGCTCTCGCCGCCACTCTCGACCAGATGACGGACTCGCTCGAACTCGGCGCTGACCTGATCGCGCAGCGTTGCCACCTGATCGGCGAGCTCGGGTGATGTCTCCTGGGCAGCGGCTGCGTCGTCGTCGGCGAGGACGAGACCCTCGTCGAGCCGAGCGATGATGTCCTCGACCCCGGTCCGCAGGGTGCGCAATTCGACTTCGAGTTCGGCGGGAAGCTCGAGAGCCGACGGTTCTGCTTCACCAGCAGCCTCGGTCACGGTCCGCAACTCGGCGACCGAGTCACGCAGCTCGGCCACGAGCTCCTCGGGCAGTTCGGCGACGGCCGGTTCGGCATCGGTGGACGAGACGGACGCCGTCAACGCCCTCGCCGCCTCGGCCGATGAGCGCAGCTCCTCGAGCACCTCGTCCGGCAGCGCCACGGTCGGTGGTGCGGCGGGTTCGCTCTGGCCGGCAGCCTCGGTCACGGTCCGCAACTCGGCGACCGAGTCACGCAGCTCGGCCACGACGCTGAGTCGCTCGCCGATGCCGACGAGATCGGTTCGGAGTTGTTCGACCGAGGACCCGAAGGCATCGGACGGCTCGACGATCAGGCCCTCCGCCAGTTCGGAGCGGAGGGCTGCGACGTCGGCGGCGACGGCCGTCAGGTAGCCCCCGTCGGACTCGCCCATGCCCTGTTCGTCGACGACTTCGGCCTGTTCGAGCAGGTCGCGGACCGACGAGGTCAATGACGCGACGTCGGCACGGAACAGCTCGGCAGCCTCCGACTCGCCGTCGTCAGCATCACGGTCGACGAGTGCCTCGACCGTGGCCCGTACCTGGCGGACCTCGTCCCAGAGCGCGCCGACGACCTCGCCCGAGGCGAGATCCTGCAGTGTCTCCTTGAGGTGTTCGAGCGTTCCCGCGACTGCCCCGGACTCGTTCGCGGAGGTCTCGAGGATGGCGTCGACCTTGGAGCGCAGCCCGGCGATCTCACCGAACGACTCGGTCGCCACGGTGGCGCTGCTACCGAGTTCCCGCTCGATCCGCTCGATCCGCTCAGCGATTCCCGCGGTGTCGACGACCCCTTCGAGATCGGCGCGGAGGCTGCGATCGAGCTCCTCGAGCGCAGCGTGGAGAGTGTCGAAGCGATTCCCCATGGCGACGGCGGCGTCGTTGCTGGCGACCACGGCGAGGCGGTCCTCGATGCCGGCAAGGCGGTCGTCGACCAACGAGAGCGCAGGGTCGGGCGTGTTGTCGACGTCGGTCACGGCAGCCTGGAGCGCGACGAGCTGCTGCGCAGCGGCCTGCTCGGACGTCGCCAGTCGCCCGACGACCTGTTCGCCGAACTGGTCGAGCGACTCGGTCAGGAACCGCCCCAGGCTCTCCTGGGCCTCGAGGATGCTCCGCACCTCGGCGAGCACCCGACGCGACGAGTCATCGGTCGACTCCGCATCGGTCAGCATCGAGTCGATCCGGGCACCGACCCGCTCGAGCGTCTCCTCGGACGTGGTCAGTCCACGCCGGAGCTCGGACAACGTGCGCTCGTTGGCACGCCGGTATTCCTCGAGATCGGACGCCTGGGTACGCGTGAGCTTGGTGACGAGGTCGGCGTACTCGTTGAGTCGATCGGTCAGCGCCGATCGGTAGCTCGTGGTCGACGTGACGAGTGCGTCGATACGCATCCCGAGCGTCGACATCGACCGATGGATCGTCTCGAGCCGTCCCGCCAGCGCGGGATCGGAGACGCCGGACAGGTCGTCGTCGATGCCGAGTTCGAGTTCTGCCGACGTCGACGATCCTGTTGCTTCCTGGTCGTCGACCCCAGCGTCGCGTTCCTCGTCGCTCATGCATCCTCCGAATCGAGCGTCGTGTGACGGCACATCTTGTCGCATCGACAGACCCCGTCGCGGGACCAGCCAATGGTTACGCTGCCCGGTATGGCCCAGGACCGACGCATCGGGCGAGTCGACGCCCTGCTCGATCGGTTTCTCGGCTCACGACCCCAGCTCCTCAAGTTCGTGAAGTACAGCACGGCCTCGGCCTCGGGCGTCGTCGCTGGCCAGACCACGTTGCTGTTCTGCCTCCTCGTCCTCGACCTCGGCCCCGTGCCCTCGAACGTCACCGGGGTCATGGTCGGCACCATCCCGAACTACCTCATCAACCGGGCCTGGACCTTCGAGAAACGGGGAGCGCACAGCTTCACCCGCGAAGTCCTCCCCTATTGGTCGATGGCGGTCCTGGGCCTGCTGCTCTCGACGTTCACCGTGGCGTGGGCCGCCGACCGCTGGGACGACAGCACGATCGCCATCAGCCTCGCCAACATCTCTGCATTCGGCGTGCTCTGGGTGGCGAAGTACTTCGTCCTCGACAGAGTGCTCTTCGCCCCCATCGCCGCCGCCGTCGAAGCCGACTGAGTCGTTCGCTCCGAGCTAGTGCACCGTCCCGCCACCGAGGGCGTCGGGGAGAGCACGGGTCCAGGAGCGACGGAGGTCGTCGACGGAGATGTCGACCACCTGACCGATGCGAAGGTGAGTGCCGCCGGCGGCGCCGACCGTGCGACTCGGGACGCCTGCGGCCTCCGCCGTCTCGTGGAACTCGGTGACCGTGTCGGGATCGATCGCACACAGCACCGCGGACGGTGTCTCGGCGAAGAGGGCGAGGTGTTCGGGCGGTCGGGGCGAGCCGTCGGCAGGCGGTGGCAGGTCGACAGTGGCGCCGACACCCGACGATGCCGCCATCTCGGCGAGCGCAGGTCCGAAGCCACCAGCCAGGTCGTGGATGGACAGGAGCCGCCCCGCCTGCACCATCGAACGCACGAAGTCGGCGACCACCCGATGCGTCTCGAGGTCGATCATGGGTGGCGTGCCCCGCTTGTGGCCCTGCAACCACGCCCATGCGCTTCCCGACAGGCTGGTGGCGGGCACGCCGAGGACCACGAGGGTCGTGCTCGGGTGCAGGGGGATTCCCGGTGGACGGCGGGCCATCGAGTCGATGAGCCCGACCGTGCCGACGACGGGGGACGGATCGATGTTCTTCCCGTTCGACTCGTTGTAGAGCGAGACGTTCCCTCCGACGACCGGCACCGACAGCGCGTTGCACGCGTCGGCCATCCCGTCGATGGCCTCGGACAGTTGCCACATGACCTCGGGGTGCTCCGGGTTCCCGAAGTTGAGGCAGTTGACCAGCCCGAGGGGTGCCGCACCGACGCAGGCGAGGTTCATGACCGACTCGGCCACCACGGCCGCTGTGCCAGCACGAGGGTCGAGCGCGCACCATCGGTGGTTGCCGTCGGTGGTCAGACCGAGGCCCCGGCCGGTCGGCTCGCCCGTGCGGGGGTCCTTGAGGCGGAGCACCGTGGCGTCGCCGCCGGGACCCTCGACCGTGTTGAGGAAGAGTTGGTGGTCGTACTGCGACCAGACCCACGACGTGTCGGCGATCAGACCGAGGAGGTCGGCGGTGGCGTCGGCGGGGGCGGGCAGCGAGTCAGCCGAGTCGGCGAGCGAGTCCTGGTGGTCGGCGGGCTCGGCCATCGGGCGGTGGTAGAGCGGCGCTGCATCGTCCAGCGAGTTGGCCGGGATGTCGGCGAGGACGTCGCCATCGACACGGTCGAGGATCCGGAATCGGCCCGAACCGGTGACGGTGCCGATCACCGACGCGGTGATCTCCCACTTCTCACAGATGGCGACCAGTCGGTCGAGCTTGGTCGGCTCGACGATGGCCAGCATGCGCTCCTGGCTCTCGGAGATCATGATCTCGAACGGCTCCATGCCGTCCTCACGGACGTGGACCTCCGAGAGGTGCAGGTCCATGCCGACGCCGCCCTTCGACGCCGTCTCGCTGGCCGCACCGGTGATGCCTGCGGCACCGAGGTCCTGGATCCCCACGACGAGTCCGGCTTCGAGGATCTCGAGGCATGCCTCGATCAGACGCTTCTCCTCGAACGGGTCGCCGACCTGGACGCTAGGACGTTTCGCCGCATCGCCCTCGGGATCGGCGTCGTCGAAGCTGGCCGATGCCAACACGCTGGCGCCACCGATGCCGTCGCGACCGGTGGACGAGCCGAAGAGCACGGTCAGGTTGCCCGGACCGGAGGCGCGAGCGAGGGCCAAGCGGTCCTGGGGCAGGATGCCGAGGCAGAAGACATTGACCAGCGGGTTGCCCTGGTAGGTCTCGTCGAACACCGTCTCGCCGCCGACGGTCGGGACGCCGACCGAGTTGCCGTAGCCGGAGACACCGGACACCACGCCCTCGGCGATCCAGCGGCTGCGGGGGTCGTCGAGTGGACCAAACCGCAGCGGATCCATCAGCGCGATGGGACGAGCTCCCATCGAGAAGACGTCGCGGAGGATCCCGCCGACGCCGGTGGCCGCACCCTCGTAGGGCTCGATCGCCGACGGGTGGTTGTGGCTCTCGATGCGGAATGCCGCAGCGATCCCGTCGCCCACGTCGACCACGCCGGCGCCCTCGCCAGGACCGACGAGCACGTGCGGCGCCTCGGAGGGGAGGCGCTTCAGGTGGACGCGTGACGACTTGTACGAGCAGTGCTCCGACCACATCACCGAGTACATGGCGAGTTCGAGCTGGTTGCCGGGACGACCGAGGATCCGGGAGATCTCGTCTGCCTCGTCGTCGGTGAGTCCCAACGCCCGGTGGACGGACGGATCGAGAGGT
>JBBSLH010000293.1:0-5119 GCA_038255425.1 Acidimicrobiales bacterium | reverse complement strand
CTTCGCAGGCCTTCTCGCCGTCCACTGATGCCAATCCGTGGCCCTTGCCGGCGCGAGCTGACATCCGGCCCATCGTCATCTCGAGGGTGAGCGTGTCGCCCGGGAGAACCTGTCGTCGGAAGCGGGCCTTGTCGACGCCACCGAACAGGAGCAACTTGCCTGCGAAGCGCTCGTCCTGCAGGGCAGCGATCGCGCCGCACTGTGCCAATGCTTCGAGCATCAGGACACCGGGCAGCGTCGGCCGACCGGGGAAGTGACCGGCGAAGAAGTCCTCGTCGCCGGTGAGCACCCACGAGCAGATGGCCGACTCTCCCGGAACGATCTCGTCGATCGAGGTGATGAAGGCGAACGGGTCCCGGTGTGGCAGGACGGCTCGGGGGTCGAGGCCGGTCATGCGTCGTCCTCGAGCGCCTGCAGGAGGAACTTCGGGGTGTTCTTGGGGCTGATCCTGGGCCACGCCTCGATGATCTTGCCGGTCTCACCGACGAGGAACGCCGAGCGGATGATGCCCATGTACTTGCGGCCGTACATGTTCTTCTCGCCCCAGGCGCCGTACTTCTCGGCGACGGTGTGCTCGGCATCGGACAGGAGCGGGAAGCCGAGCGAGTACTTGTCGTCGAACTTCTTCTGCTTCGCCGGCTCGTCAGGGCTGATGCCGAGGATCTGCACGTCGACGTCGTCCTTGATGGCCGACAACTCACACGACTGGGTGGTGCAGCCGGGCGTGTCGGCCTTCGGGTAGAAGTAGACGAGGACCTTCTTCCCCTTGAACGACGTGAGCTTGACCTTGTCGCCGTCCTGGCCGACGAGGGTGAATGCGGGGGCGCGGTCGCCAGCAGAAAGAGCCATGGCGCCGATGATGACACGTCGCCGATTGCGCGTCAGGACGTGTCAGTCGCTGTTACGCATCGCCTCGGCGGACATCTCGAAGTACCCACGGATCTGCTGTTCGATCTCGGCGTCGATGTCGCGCTCAGCACAGACGTTGCTCAACGCCGCGACCATGTGGCGGAACCAGGCGTCCCGTTCGGCCGGCCCGATCGCGAACGGGGCGTGACGCATGCGGAGTCGGGGGTGACCTCGTTCGTCGCTGTAGGCCGTCGACCCGCCCCAGTACTGGATCAGGAACCCGGTCATGTGCCGGATCGATTCGGTCAGGTCGTCGGGATAGAGCGGCCGGAGCAGCGGGTCCGCCTCGACGCCTGCGTAGAAGCGCTGGACGAGGTCCTCGAAGAACGCATCGCCGAGGACGTCGTGCACGGTCTCGGCCTCACTCACCCGATCGCTCCTCCGATGCGGTCGCAGCAGTGCCGAAGATCCCCTTGGCCATGAGCGACGACTCAGTGTCGCGACGTCGTCGGTACACCGCACCGCGGTTGGCGTGCACCTCTGCATCGTCCGGCGCTGCACCGGCGGCCCACTCGGCCAACTGGCATGCAAGCCGTAGATCGCCGGCATCGGCGACCTCCACGGCTCGTACAGACAACGCGACGGCGCCTCCTGCCATAGCCGCGACCTCCGCCGCGACCGAGTCGTCCTTCGGCGGCTTCAGGCGAGCCGGGTTCCCGTCGTACCAACCGCCATAGAGCCGCCAGATGTTGCGGACCACGAACTCGGGCTCGTCATAGGTGCCTCGGAGATACGGCAGATCGGCGTAGCGCTCGGGCACCCGCACGCTGTGGACGATCTCGTCGAGCGTGGCACCAGAGTTCATCATCCCGACCGTGTCTTCGATGAGCCCTTCGAGAGCCGACGCGGTGTTGTCGAGCACGCCTGCAATGCGATCCTTCCCCTCGATCGGCAGACCATGGGCAGGCAGGAGGAGCTCCGGCTCGAGCGCGATCATCTTGCGAAGCGCCACCGCCCAGTCGGCCGCGTAGCGCTGGACCTTCTGTGGGTTGCCGGCGTTCGGGAACACCCAGATGAACAGGTCGCCGCTGAAGATCGCCTTGTGCTCGGGCACCCAGGCCCACGCGTGATCGTCGGTCTCGCCTCGGTCGTGGTGCAGTTCGATCGTCGTGTCGCCGGCCGTCCATGCGAGATCGTCACGGAACGTGTCGTCCGGCCGGACGAAGTCGGAAGGGAACGCCAGTCCCTCACCGAACTGCCGAGCGTTGATGACCTGGTTGTAGCCGTTGGTCCACTCGTATCGGTCGAAGCGGCCGGGTGCGTTCTCGTGCGCGATCAGCCGGGGCCGGACATGGTCGCTCGACTCCGCGTCGGCCAGGAACGCCGGTGTCCCGCTCACATGGTCGACGTGGCCGTGGGTGTAGACGATCGACTCGAACGGATCGGAGCGCCAGCCGCGGAGTGCCTTCACTGCAGCCGACCCGAACGGCCCGAGCGACGTGTCGAAGACGGTGAGGCCGTCGCCGGCGTGCAGTGCCCATACGTGCGAGAACGCACAGACCAGACCGATGCCATCGGCGATCTCGTGGAAGCTCGAGTCCGTCGGGTTGTTGGCCTGCGGGCCCTCGTAGGCACCCTCGTCGATGAACCGGGCAGACCTGGTCAGCAGTTCGCTCATGGCGCCATCCTGTCTCAGAACCCGTAGAACTTTCCCTTGGGTCGGGCGTGCACGTGCCAATGGCCCGGGATCGAGCGCCGGTTGTCGTCCAGCCAGATCTCGCCGTACCGCTCGGTCCCCACCGTCGTCAGCTGCTCGAGCATGTGTTCCCGGTCGTCCTCGGACGGATCGATGCCGTGGGGCCGCCACACGACCATCGGCACGGCACACGCCTCGCACTCAGCCACCCAACACACGTCGTCCTCGTGGAACCACGGCGAGATCTTCGCCGCCTCACACAATTCGCAGTCGTCGTCGAAGCGCTCCTCACCCATCGCCCGGATCCTCCCACAGCCGTTCTGGTCACCACATCGGCGCCCACAACGCGCTCAGAGGTGACCAGAACGCTGGGGCTCGGCTTCTGGTCACCACATCGGCAGCCTGGACGCGCTCATCGGAGACCAGAACGATTGTGGGTGGGGGTGTCGCCGGTAGCGTCGACGGGGTGACGTCGCACTCCACCTCCGCGTACGCCGACGCCCCGAAGTCCGGGTCCGGGCCGGGTGTGTTGGTACTGCATTCGTGGTTCGGCCTGACCGACGACGTGCGGGATGTCTGCAACCGACTCGCCGACGAGGGGTTCGCTGCGCTCGCGCCCGACCTGTTCGGGGAGGTCGCCACCGACAGCGAGCACGGCGAGCAGCTTCTGGCCGAGGTCGACCCGAACGAGTTGGTGCTCGGCGTGCAGTCGTGCGCCGACGCCCTCCGTCGTATGCCGGCGACGCCCGATGGGCCGGTCATGGTCGTCGGCTACTCGATGGGAGCGTCGCTGGGGCTGTGGTTGTCAGAGCGTGAGCCCGACACGGTGTCCTCTGTGGCCGCCTACTACGGCACGCAGAGCATCGACTTCACCGAGACGAAGTCGCGGTACCTGTTCCATCTGGCCGAGCCTGACCCGATGATCGACAGCGACGAGCTGGCGCTGATGGAGGCCAGCCTCGGCCTGGCCGGCCGTCCCATCGAGATTCACCGCTACAAGGACGTCGATCACTTCTTCGCGGAGCCGGGTTCGCCGAGCTACGACGCGACCGCAGCCGAGATGGCGTGGGAGCGGACGATGACCTTCCTCCGAAAGGACCGATGACGCCGGCGATCTCGCCGCGCCGTCTCGTACCGCTCGGACGTCGCCTCGCTCAGGAGTGGAAGCAGGACCACATCCCCGACCAGGCGGCGATCGTCGCGTTCTACTCGATCCTGAGCCTGTTCCCTGCGCTGCTCTCGCTCGCCGCGCTCCTGGGTGCGCTCGACTCGATTCTCGGCGCCGAGACCGCGATCCGCGTGGAGACCGAGGTCCTCGATGCCCTGCGCAGCGTCCTCACCGACGAGGCGGAGAGCACCATCGACGCCATCCAGGCGCTCTTCGACCGCGCATCGCCGGGTCTGCTGACGTTCTCGCTGCTCCTGGCCGTCTGGACGGTGACACGGGGCTTCGCCGCTCTGGTCCGAGCGCTCGACGTGGCGTACGACCTCGACGAGCACCGCTCCTGGTTCCGCATCCGGTACACCGCGTTCCTGCTCGCCGTCGGGTCGCTCTTGGCGCTCGCCGTCATGTTGACGCTGCTCGTCATCGGGCCGCTCCTGGGCTCGGGAGAGGACGTGGCCGACCTCGTCGGCCTCGGCGGAGCGTTCGTCTTCCTGTGGGACGTACTCCGCCTTCCGCTCGCATTCCTGGTGCTCGTCGTGTGGGCGACGACGATCTTCCACATCGCGCCGGATCACCACACGCCGTGGAGGGCCGACATCCCTGGCGCGCTGGTCACGACGACGCTGTGGCTCGTGTTCTCCGGCGGGCTCCGCCTCTACATCCAGTTCGCGCAGGCAGGGAACGCGATCTTCGGCGCGCTGGGTGGCGTGCTCATCGTCCTGCTGTGGTTCTGGTTGCTCTCGCTCGCGGTCCTGTTGGGCGGCGAGATCAACCAGCTGCTGCTCGACCCTGAGGAGAACTCAGATGCCGTCGAGCGCCGTCCGCAGGGTGGCGACGAAGGCTCCGGCCTCGACGGCAGTCCCACCGTCGAGGATGATCCGCATGATGGCGGACGCAACCACGACGCCGTCGGACGCGACTGAGGCGACCACCGCATTCTCGGGCGTCGAGATGCCGAAACCCATGACGACCGGGAGGTCGGTGACCGCCTTGAGCCGACCGGCGAGCTTCGCCGACCAGTCGCCCAGGTCGGCCCGCTCGCCCGTCACACCGAGCACGTTGACGCCGTAGACGAACCCCCGGCTGCGAGTCACCAGTCGCTCCAACCGGTCGTCGTCGCTGATCGGGCTGGCGAGCATCACGGTGTCGAGGTCAGCGTCGCCGACCGCTGCCTCCCACGGCGCGAGCTCCTCCATCGGCACGTCGGGGATGATCGCCCCGTGGATGCCAGCAGTCCCACACTCGTCGACGAACCGGTCGAATCCCATGCGGAACGGGATGTTCGCGTACGTCATGGCGATGAGCGGCGTGCTCACGTCGAGATCGCGGAGCTCGCTCAGGATCGTCATCGGTGTCGTCCCACGCGAGAGCGCCCGATCGGACGCGGCCTGGATCGTGGGGCCGTCCAT
>JBBSLH010000292.1:0-5144 GCA_038255425.1 Acidimicrobiales bacterium | reverse complement strand
GGCGGCGGGGCGCTTCCGGTGGAGATCGACGGATTCGAGGAGACCTGGTTCGACCCCGATTACCGGGTGTCCGCCATCCGGACACGGATGACGGAGACGAGCTTCGTCGAGATCCGCGGCGCTGACCCTCGCCAGCTGGTCGACCTGCTCAGGTCGGTCACTCTTCGCTGAATTCAGTCCTCGTCGCTGCCGCCGTCGGTCGCCGTCGCTTCGTCGACCGCAGTCCGGGCGGCGACGATTCGGTCTCGACAGAATTCGATGAGGCCCGCCGCTCGCGACACTCTCGTCGCGAGTTGGTCGACGTCGACGTCGTCATCCTCGATCTCGCGGAGAATCGTCTCCAGCTCCTCGATTGCGTCGGCGTAGCCGGTGGGAGCGGGGTCGAGGGGTTCCGTCATGTCGTGTCTCCGTCGGACTGGCCGACGGTCGAACGGACCGTCCCGTCGGCGAGAGTGGTCACGAGCTCGTCGCCGAGTGTCACGTCGGCGGCGGAACGTAGCACCGAGCCATCGGCGGCTCGCGTGATCGACCAACCCCGAGCCATCGCCCGGACCGGGTCGACGGCAGCGGCGCGCCCAGCAAGATGCCCGAGCAGCCGTTCGGCGTCATCGATCGAGCGTCTCGACGAGGAGCGGAGTCGTCGGTCGCAGCGGGCAAGCGTGTCGAGGTCTCGGTCGAGCCTGGAAACACCCGCTCGAGCGAGGCGCTCGGCGAAATGTGCGATGCGGGCCGATTCGGCGCGGGTCGCACCAGCAGCGCCGGTCGTTGCTCGTTGGGCGAGACGCTCGAGCCGTTCCTCCTCGCGGCGGACGTGGGCGTCTGCGGCCGCGACTGCCGAGGAGAAGAGCGACTCGGCTCGCTCGAACGCGACCGCGACCAGCGCGACGACGTACTGCGCTGCCGCAGTCGGCGTCTTCGCCGCGACATGCGCGACCTCGTCGACCACCGTCCGGCCGGTCTCGTGACCGACGCCGGTGATCACGGGCGTTGGGCTCTCGGCGACGGCGCGGGCCACGAGTTCGTCGTCGAACGCGGCGAGATCGGTGGCCGCGCCGCCACCGCGCGCCACGACCAACACGTCGAAATCCTTGTCGGCGAACCAGCGGATCGCTCCAGCGATGGACGCCGGGGCTTCGGCGCCCTGCACGCGCACATCGGCGACGCGGACGTCGAAGGCAAAGCCTGACCGGTCGAACTCGTCGAGCAGGTCTGCCTCGGCGGCGCTCCCCGACGATGTCACCACGCCGACTCGCAACGGCAGTGGCGGCATCGGGAGCGACCGGTTTCGGGTGAGCAGCCCTTCGGACCGAAGTCGTTCGATCAGCTCGGCGCGAGCGAGCGCGAGCTGTCCCAGCGTGAACGACGGATCGATCGACACCATGCGGAACTGCAGTTGTCCTCTCGGCGCGTACCAGTCGAGCCGGCCACGGATACGGACATCGGTGCCGTCGGTCATGCGCACGTTGCCGCCGGCCTTCGTGAGGAGACGGTTCACACGGTCCTTGTCCCTCGCCCGCAGCATGACCGAGAGCTGCGCGGACGGCGCGTCGGTCTCGTCGTCGGCGAGAGAGAAGTAGACGTGCCCCGATGGGGCGCGCGACAGGTTCTGGATCTCGCCTCGGACCCACACCTCGTCGGGGAACGCATCGCGCAGTCGCGCGCCGATCGCATCGGCCAACTCACCGACGGAGAAGGTGGGACTAGGTTCCGCCACGAGTCCGAACGTATCGCCACCAGCGGAGGGGCAGAGTCGCATGTCGGATCGCATCGCACCTGGCGTCGTCCAGATCGACACCCTGCTCGGTGGCTGGGAGCGCGTGACGGCTGGTTTCCTCATCGAGGGCGATGCTCCGGTTCTGGTGGAGACCGGGTCGCAGTCGTCGGTCGACACGCTCCTCGCCGAGCTGACATCGCTCGGTGTCGGCGCTCAGGACCTTGCCGGGATCGTGGTGACCCACATCCACCTCGACCACGCCGGAGGTGTCGGCGACGTGGCCCGGGCGTTCCCCAACGCCACCGTCTACGTCCACGAGCGCGGCGCTCGACATCTGGCCGACCCGACGAAGCTCGTGAACTCGGCGGCGATGGTCTACGGCGACCTCCTGGATTCGCTCTACGGGCGCCTGGACCCCACCGATCCGTCGCGTATCCACGTGCTCGAAGACGGTGAGGAGGTCCGCATCTCGTCGAATCGGTCGCTGACCACGGTCGACTCACCCGGGCACGCCAAGCACCATCTCGCGCTCCACGACTCGGAGTCCGGGCTGATCTTCGCCGGCGATGCGGTGGGGGTGCGCCTGCCCGACGTCGGGATCCTGCGCCCGGCGACGCCTCCCCCCGACTTCGATCTCGAGCAAGCGATCGCGTCACTGCACAAGTTCGCCGAGCGCTCACCGGCGGGCATCGCGTTGGCTCATTACGGGCTCGTCCCCGATCCTGCCGCGATCCTCGTCGAAGCCGAGGACACGCTCCGAAGCTGGGCCGACGTGGCCGAGAAGGCCTGGCAGGAGGATCGCGACATCACCGAGGCGCTGGAGTCGGCGTTCGGCGTGGCGGACGATGCCGACATCGACCCCGTGGCGCGCGAACGACTCGAGACGCTCTCCGGCGTGCATTCCAATGCGCAGGGTCTGGCCCGGTGGTTGAACACCCGTGCCGACTCTCACGGTCACGGACACCAGCACTGATGGTCACATCGAACGTCGAGACGCTGATCGGCAATGTACGGCAGTTCGGCCGCGCTGTGCTGGGTGGTGGCGGAGGATCGGATCCCGTCGACGTCGAAATCCTCGCCCGGGTCGCTCAGGCGTCACGGACGTCGATGCTCCTGACCGATGCCGATCTCGACGAGCCCGGTCCCCGGATCTTGTGGGTCAACGCAGCGTTCGAGCGCACGACTGGGTACGTCGGATCCGAGATCATCGGGAGGAATCCCCGGTTCCTCCAGGGCCCGGCGACCGACCGCTCCGTTCTGGCCGAACTCCGGGCGCTGCTCCAGCGGGGCGAGGACTTCGAGGGCGAGGCCATCAACTATCGCAAGGACGGCACGCCGTTCGTGATGTCGTGGCGGATCGCCGCCCTGCGTGACGAGCACGGCGAACCGACGCACTACCTGGCGACCCAGGACGACGTGACAGAGCTCCGGCTCCGGCCGCTCGCGGACCGTCAGGCGATCCTCGAGCTGCAGGGGTCTCTCATGCCCGAGGTGCCCGGCCGACTCGGTGTCCTCGAATTCGGCAGCGCCTACCGCCCGGCCGACGGTCAGCTCGTGGGGGGCGACTGGATCGACGCCATCCCGATCGACGACGAGAAGACGCTGACCGTGATCGGCGACGTGACCGGCCATGGCGCAGGCGCGGTTGCGGTGATGGGGCAGATGCAGTGGGCGATCCGAGCCAATGCGATGGCCGGGCTCACGCTTCCGCGGATCGCGTCGACCCTGCGGACACTCGCCCGACAACAGAAGCAGTACGCGACCGCGGTGCTGGTGAAGTTCCGCACGAGCGGCGAGTTCCGGTATCTGGTCGCCGGCCATCCGCCGCCGATCATCGTGGCCCCCGACGGATCGTCACGAGAGCTGGAGTCGACGTCGGCGATGATCGGGCTCGGGCCGCCGGGTGACGACCGGACCGTGACCGACGCACTTGCACCGGGTGAGACGCTCGTGGCCTTCACCGACGGCTTGTTCGAGCGTCGGAACTCCTCCGTGCTCGACGACCTCGAACGACTGACCGAAGTCGCACGAGACGTGGTGGCCTCAGGCGCCGGAGCACGCGACATGGCGGAGAAGCTGGTGGCGCGAATGATCGAGTCGGACAGCGGTGAGGACGACATCGCCGTCATGGTCGTACGCCGGCCGATGGACGGTTCGCTGGCTCCCGAGCGGTAGCCGGGTGTAGGAAGAGCCCGTCATCGCCGCAAGCACAGGAGCCCCGTCATGCCCGAAGCAGTCATCGTCGCCACGTCCCGCACCCCGATCGGACGGGCGAACAAGGGCTCGCTGGTCGATGCCCGTCCCGACGACCTCACCGCATTCATCCTCAAGGACGTGCTCGGAAAGGTTCCTGACCTCGACCCGTCGCTCGTCGAGGACATCATGCTCGGTTGCGGCCAGCCCGCAGGCGAGGCCGGGTACAACCTCGCACGAGTCGCGGCCGTCATGGCCGGTCTCGACGATGTCCCCGGTGTGACCGTCAACCGCTACTGCTCGTCGTCGCTCCAGACGATCCGGATGGCGGCCCACGCCATCAAGGCGGGCGAGGGTGACGTGTTCATCTCCGCCGGCGTCGAAGCGGTGTCGCGCTACATGCACGGCGCGTCGGACACCGGTCCGCACAACGAGTCGTTCAGCGATGCCGAAGCCCGCACGGCCGAGCGTTCCGCCGGTGACGCGGAGAAGTGGGCGCCGCTTGCCGGTCTCCCGGACATCTACATCGCCATGGGCCAGACGGCCGAGAATGTCGTCCAGGCAGAGGGCGTGACTCGCGAGGAGATGGACGAGTGGGCCGCCCGTTCGCAGCAGCGTGCGGTCGAGAGCCAGAACAACGGCTTCTTCGATCGTGAGATCTCGGCCTACACACTTCCCGACGGCACCGTGGTCTCGAAGGACGACGGCCCGCGTGACGGCACCACTGCCGAGAAGCTCGCCGAGCTGAAGCCGGTGTTCCGCCCCGACGGCTCGATCACCGCGGGCAACGCCTGCCCCCTCAACGACGGCGCCGCTGCCGTCATCGTGATGAGCGACGTCAAGGCGAAGGAGCTCGGTATCAAGCCGCTCGCTCGCATCGTCTCGTCCGGTGTCACCGGCCTCAACCCCGAGATCATGGGCATGGGCCCCGTCGGAGCGTCGCGTCAGGCGCTCGAGCGTGCCGGCATGACCATGGCCGACATCGACCGGGTCGAGATCAACGAGGCGTTCGCCGCGCAGGTCCTCCCGTCGGCGAAGCACCTCGGCATCGACCTCGACAAGTTGAACGTCAAGGGCGGCTCCATCGCCCTCGGTCACCCGTTCGGCATGACCGGCGCCCGCATCATGACGACGCTGCTCAACGCCCTCGAGGACGACGACAAGGAATTCGGTCTCGAGACCATGTGCGTCGGTGGCGGCCAGGGCATGGCCATGATCGTCCAGCGCCTCAGCTGAG
>JBBSLH010000291.1:0-5208 GCA_038255425.1 Acidimicrobiales bacterium | reverse complement strand
CGTGCATGAGCCCGAGGTTCCCCTCCTGGACCAGGTCGAGAAGGGGGAGTCCGCTCGCCTGGTAGCGCTTGGCGACCGACACCACGAGGCGCAGGTTGGCGAGGACGAACTGCCGGCGGGCGGTCTCGCCCCGACGGACGGTACGACGCAGCGTCGCCCGTTCTCGCGGATCGGTCACGTCGCCGGCAGCAAGACGGTTGGTCGCCTCGGTCCCCGCCTCGACCCGTTGCGCCAGGCGGACCTCGTCGTCTTTGGTCAGAAGCGGATACCGACCGATGTCACGCAGATAGAGGCGGACGAGGTCCTCGTCTTCTCGGCTCCCTCGATCGTCAGGCACTGACGCACCTCCCCGCACCCCTACGATGTGCTCCGCTTGCCTCCACGATACGCAGGAGGTCAAGGGTCCAGAGGGGTCGAAGTGACGTGAAATCGGCCGAACACGAGAGTGGAGCAGGCAATGGCTGATGAGGTCGAGACAACGATCGTGACGATGGTGTTCGACGCTACCGACGTCGATCAGCTGCTCAAGATCCTGGCCAAGTACGTGGTCCTGACTCGCGGTCATCCCGGGTGCCGAAACGTCGACCTCACCCGCTCGTTCACCAAGGCCGACCGCTACGTGGTCATCCAGAAGTGGGAGTCACCGGCGGCGCAAGCGTCGCACTTCGACTCTGCCGACATGATCGAGATGGCCCAGGCGTGCAACGGCCTGCTGGATTCGCCCCCGGCCATCGACCTGCTCGAGGGTGTCTCCGCTCACGACCTCGCCTGATCTTGGAGGGCCCGACTTCGTCGAGCCCTCCAAGAGAACGGTTGCTCGCCCGCTCACCTGAGCCGGCCGGTACCGTCGGACCGTGCCTCGCTACACGCCACCGTCCGACCACCACGACGAAGCGTCGTACCGCAAGCGGTCATTGACCGTCCGTATCGGCGTGTGGGTGCTACTGGTGGGCGTGGTCGCGCTGGTGTTCTCGAACCTCATCGCAGCGTTCTTGTAGCGCGAGGGTCGTTCAGCGGTTCCCGCGGTTGTGGGAGATGGGTCGGAACGAACGCTGTTTCGACTTGCCGACCTTGCCCAGCAACTCTGGCTGCTGCGGGCCAGCGGGTAGTTCCGGCCCGGGTCGCTCCGCCTTGGCCTTCTTCTCGGCCGGCTTGGTCCCCTTGGCGGTCGTCCGACCGGACGACTTCTTCTTGCGTGTAGACATCGCGTCTCCTCTCGATTCACCGTCGGCCAGGGTGGCCGGACGGGCGGATGGGTACGTCGAGCTACTTCGTCATGGACAGCACGCTACGACCACCGTCCGGTCACGTCGATCGGTTTTCTGCTGCCAGGCCATACAGGACGTGGCGCTGGACGCGGTTGCCGGGGAGGTTGGGGTGGTCGAACTCCTGGCGTTCCGTCAGGCCGATCTTGTCCATGACCCGTCGCGACCGGTCGTTGCCGACGTAGGTGAACGAGACGACGTCGTCGAGGCCGACGACGTCGAAGGCGTGGTCGAGCGCTGCCGTCGCTGCCTCGGTGGCGTAGCCCTTGCCCCAGGCCGCTGCGGCGAGGCGCCAGCCGATCTCGACGCACGGGACGAAGTCGGCATCGAACAAGGGTGTGAGCAGACCGGTGAACCCGATGAACTCGCCGGTCTCACGGATCTCGACGGCCCAGAGGCCCCAGCCCTGCCGCTCGATGATCGCGCCCTGTCGGTCCATGAACGCGTCCGACTCTGCCCGCGACAAGGTGGCGGGGAAGTGCTCCATCACGACCGGGTCGGCGTTGAGCGCCGCGAACGGCTCCCGGTCTTCCTCGACCCACTGCCGTAGCAGCAGTCGGCCCGTTTCGATCACCCGGTCTGGATCACGCTGGCTTGCGGTTGAGCTTCCCCGGATTCACGGCCGACGCCTCGTCGCTCAGCGCGCTGATCTGGGCCCAGGTGAGGTCGGTGCCGTCCCACAACTCGTCGAAGGCGCGATCGGTCACGTCGGTGAAACCGTGGCGGTTGCGGAAGTCGTAGATCCACCGCTGACGGTTCACCGTGTAGCCGAGTCGTGCGAGCCGACCGACGGTGTAGATGTCCCAGGCGGTGCGGTGCTCCTGGGAGAGGTCACCGTCGTCGGCCGGGTCGCCGAAGGCGTCGCTCCGCCGGTCCTTCGCTCGCAGGAGATGCCGGCCGAGTACGTCGGCGGCGTTGGCCTCACTGAACTGCCGGAACTTCTTGGCGTCCTCGAACGCGCCGGACTCGGCCCAGACGTGGACTGGGTCGATCGACTCCAACCGGTTTCGGCCGAGCGGCACGGTCTCGTCGACCTCGATCTCGATGTCGACGCCGGTGAGCCCGACCTTGGCGGCGATCTCGTCGGCCATACGGGCGATGACGTCGGCGTCGTACTCGACCATGGTGAAGGTCGAGGGGGTGACCGTTGTCGTCACGCTCAGACCCCGGACTGCGCTGTGGCAGTGGCTTCCCGAGCGAGACGGCCGCGCTCTTCGACCTCGGCGCGAGCCTCTCGCGACAGCTCGGCGATCTCTTCCATCTCTTCGTCATCGAAGCCGGCGAGCTCGCGGAAGCGGCGGGCGAGCTGGACCGGGTTGTCGTCCTCTTCGCCGCGGAAGCCACCGAAGGAGAACAACTTGTCGACGACCTTCTGGAACTCGAGCGCCTTCTTCTGACGCTCCTTGTCGTTCACGGTCATCTTGCGGAGCCAGTCGGAACCCATCTTCACGTGGGTCACCTCGTCGGCCAGCATCCAGTCCTCGCAGAACTCGAGCACCGGGTCGCCGGCCAGATCACCGAACTCGCGCATGGTGTTGAACACGTCGATGGCGAGTCCCTCGAGCGCACGGTTCACGCCGGTGAGGCGGAGCACGGGGTCGGGGTTGCATGCGGCCTGGAAGAGGAAGGCGTTCTCGGAGAACTCGCCGATCTCGGTGCCCATCCAGTCGGAGAGTTTCACGCTGATCTCACAGTGGCGGGCTTCGTCCCAGCACTGGCGGGCCATGTCGAGCTTCAACTCGAACGGCACGTCGTCATCGCCCTTGCCCACCTCGAAGTCGTAGCAGGTGCGTCCGGCGCCCTCGAGGGCCTGGATCTCGCCCACGAAGATGCCGTGCATCAGGGCGCGGGCCGAGTCGCTCGCGTCGGCGCGGTCGGGGGTGAGGCGGCCGGGACGGCCCCGGCCGGTGTCGGCCTGGGTCGCGTTCCGAGGATCGGCGATGCGGTCCATCATGTCGGCGCGTACGAAGCGATCGTCGCGGCCGAGTTCCTCAGGTGAGATGAGCTTCTTCATGTCGTTCTCCTCTAGTTCCCGTTGACTGCGACGTGCACGGACGTGTCGTAGGCGTCGCCGATGGTGCCGGGGCCACAGATGCCCCCGCTGGCGACGAGCAACTTCTCGAGCTTCAGTTGGTGAGCGTTGGCCCGCTCGACCTCTTCGGGTGTGTCGATGAGCGAGGTGAGCATCAGCGTGCCGTCGGTGAAGTCTTCGACCTCGTCGGCGATCGCGAACTTGAGCGAGCGGATCGTCGGTGCGTCGGTGATCGTCGACGTGTTGTTGAGGTGGTACGTGTAGGCCGCGATCTTGTGCGGGATGAGGACCCGGTAGACGCCGACCAGCTTCTCGATCGTCTGGTCGTGGTCGCCCGGTTCTGTGACCGCATCCATGAACGCCACGAACTCGTCGTTGGCCGGGAGCGTGAGCCGCTCCGGGTTCATCTCTCGCAGTTCGGGCAGACGCTTGTGCCAGAGCTCGGCGTGCCACGCGTGGTGGTAGCAGTGCGTGCCGAGACGCATCTTGATGTCGAGTTCGGGGACGGTGGCGACCCAGCCGCCCAGCGCCTCGAACAACTTCATCTCGGTCCACTTGTACTGGCCGACGCGGTCGGCGGTCTCCTCCACGCTGAAGGAACCCGGCAACTCGCGCCGGTCCCATGGAGCGAACGCTGCTCGCGGTTTTTTCGAATCGGCCACTGGACCCCCTGGTACAGGCACGTCGATAACGATCGCTATCAGACTAGGGCATGACCTGACCGCCCGGTCAACACGTGTCTGACACGCGGCGGGATGAGGGGTTCAGTGGCGTCGGCTCGTGACGATCAAGCCGATGCCCGCCAACACGCCGGCAACACACAGACACAGGAAGATCAGCGACGGGCGGAACGAGTCCGCCGTCTTGTCGTAGTCGTCGCAGCCGTCACCGAAGGCGCCGCATGCGTTCGCCGGCAGGAGCACCGCCAGGGCGGCAACCGGCGTCGCCAACACGCTGAACACGAGCAGCAGGATCCCGCCGACACGCCGAAGGTTCGTCGGCGTCGTCGGTGGTGGCGCCGACGTCGCCGGGCTCTCGGTCGCCATGCCCGAAGCGTGCGGCAGTCACCGCACGTGCCCGGTCCGGGTCGCCAGCTGCAGGTTCGGTCAGAAGCTGCACAGAATCGCCAGTGCCCGCCCGCACCAGCAGCACCCGACCCGGACCGGGCAGGTGGCGCGCTGCAGGGCGAGGCGGTCGTAGCGTGGCGACGTGAAGCGTGCGGTCGTCCTTCTCTCCGGTGGTCTCGACTCTGCGACGTGTCTGGCGGTCGCCAACGACGAGGGGTTCGACGCGTTCGCGATGAGCTTCCGGTACGGGCAGCGCCACACGGTCGAACTCGACGCCGCAGCGCAGGTGGTCGAGGCGCTCGGCGCAACCGAGCATCGGATCGTCGACATCGATCTCGCAGCGTTGGGCGGGTCATCACTGCTCGGCGACGGCGAGATCCCGAAGGGGAGAGACGACGAGTCGATCGGCGCCGGGATCCCGTCGACTTATGTCCCCGCCCGCAACACCGTCTTCCTCAGCTATGCGCTGGCCTGGGCAGAAGTGCTCGGTGCAAACGACATCTTCATCGGGGTCAATGCGCTCGACTACTCCGGCTATCCCGACTGTCGTCCGGAGTTCATCGAGGCGTTCCAGGTCGTGGCGAACGCCGGGACACGAACGGGGACGGAAGGCGACGGCTACCGGATCCGCACGCCGCTCATCGACCTCACCAAGGCGCAGATCGTCGAGCGTGGCATGGCCCTGGGCGTCGACTACGGACTCACCGTCACCTGCTACGACGCGACGGATGCGGGCGCATGTGGCGAGTGCGATGCGTGCATCCTGCGTCGACAGGGCTTCGAGCAGGCCGGGGTCGACGACCCCACCCGCTACCGCTGACCGGACCGGTCATTCGCGAGCGCG
>JBBSLH010000290.1:0-5227 GCA_038255425.1 Acidimicrobiales bacterium | reverse complement strand
GTCATGTAGCGGGTGGAAGCCCGATCCGGGGTTCGGCACGGAGACATCCGGTGAGCAGGGCGTCATTCCTGCAGACGCCACCGCCGACGGTCGGGTGTGGAAGTACTGGTTTCGCACATGTGACGGCGTCGTGCAGACCGTGTGGGCACCCGAAGTCTCGCCAGAGGATCTTTCGCGCATCGCCCTGCTCGAGGTCGAGAACAGACTGCCGAAGCCGACGCCGACAACATCACCGGCGAACGACGTCGGCGGGTTC
Source organism: Acidimicrobiales bacterium (assembly GCA_038255425.1). Lineage (GTDB taxonomy): Bacteria > Actinomycetota > Acidimicrobiia > Acidimicrobiales > Salinilacustritrichaceae > Salinilacustrithrix. The sequence continues at coordinate 4,971 of JBBSLH010000290.1, read as the reverse complement.
GTCACCCTGGAGACATGGCTCCAAGTCCAGGCCGAGACCAACGTGAGCGCGACAGCCGGACCGTTGCCGGGCGGTCTGACCGCGACGACGACCGCAACTCCGAGTGCGATCGAGTGGTACCCGATCGCGGGTGGCGAGAAGATCACCTGCGACCTGTGGGGCGCTCTCCCGACCGAAGCCGAGATCGAATCCGATGCCGCAGCACCGTGCGGTTGGCTGCCGCCCGGACCGTCCGCGCCCCAGTACGGCGCCGGCGACGATCTGCGCTTCCACGGCGAAGTCGTCCTTCTCTGGTCGGTGGCGTGGACCGCCACGAACGGCACCGGGGGAAACCTCGGAGAGCTGCGCTCGGACGTCGACTGGTCCTACCGGGTACGTGAGATCCAGACAATTGGAGAAGACCGATGACCGACACTTTCGAGCGCGTCGACCCAGCCGTAGCGAACGTCCGCCAGGTCAACAAGGCCCGTCGCCCGTCCTCGCAGGTTTCGCGCCGTCAGGGCATGTTGTGGGCCCTCGGTCTCTTCCTTGTGATCGGTGGCGCGTTGGCGTCGCTCGCCTTGGTCCGTGCCGGCGATCAACGCACCGAAGTCCTCGTGATGGCCCGAGACGTTCCCGCCGGGCAACAGATCGCAGTCGAGGACCTGACGATCGCCGAGGTGGCCTCGGACGACCTTGCGCTACTGCCCGCAACCCAACAGGACCTGATCGTCGGGTCGTACACCCGGGTTCGGATCCTCGCCGGTCAGCCGATCTCACCGTCGTTGGTGCAGTCCGCACCGTTGATCACCAACGGAACTGTCGTGATCGCCATCCCGGTGTCGTCAATCGACCTCCCGGCCGGGACCCGCGAACAGTCCGTCGTCGACCTCGTCGTCACCGACGTCACCGCCGGTGGAGGAGCGGTGGACGCTGATTTGTTCATCGCCCGAGCGGTTGTCGTCGAGTTCCCGGCCTTCGCAGACGGCGGGGGACGAGATAGCGCAGCGTTGTCGGTCGAAGTCGCACCCGAGGACGCTCCCACTCTTGTTGCTGGTCTCGATGACATCTCGATCGTGCTGGTCGACCCAGCCCTCGACCCGACCCCGAATGATGCCGGCGTCGTCGAGGTCGACGAATGACTGTCGTTGCGGTCACCGCTGCATCGCCAGGCCGTGGAACTACCACGACAGCAGCGGGCCTTGCGCTGGCTTCGCGACGAAGCATTCTCATCGCTGAGATGGACGGCACAGGTGGAGACCTAGCCGCTTGGTGGGATCTCACCGAGTCCCCCGGCATCGCCTCGGCAATCACCGGGATGTCATCGCCCGAGTGGGTCACAGCGAACTCCCAGCGTGCCGCGTCCGGCATTCTCGTGATGCCCGCACCGCTGCGCGCTCATGAGGCAAACAGCACAGTGAACGAGGCGCTGCGCACGGTGCTACCGACACTGTCCGCCTACAACGAGGTCACTGCCATCGTCGACGCCGGAGCATCAACGCACGTTCTCGCCCCGGCGGCGAGCGAAGCCGCTCTCGTGGTGATCGTCGCGTCGCAGATCGCCGGCTCCCCGAGAGCGAGCGCAGCGATGTTGGAACGCACCGGTGATCTCGCGGATCTGTGCGCATCGCGCGCGATCCCGACCGTCGTCGGGGTCATCGGCACCGACCCGTACCGGCTGAGCGACATCGAGTCGTTCATCGGCACCGAATGCCGCAGCATCGCCGATGACCCGCTCGGAGCCGCAGTCGTCGCCGGGCGGCCGTCCACGGGCCGTCTCGCCACCCGTTCGCGTCTGTTGAAGAGCCTCGCCCCGATTGCTGACGAGGTCGACGAACGCCTCGACCTGCTCGTGAAAGGCCGACTGTGACCATCGACGAAAGAACCCGTCTCAACGGCCAGCACCGCACCGAGATCACCCTCGACGAGCGACACCTGTACGTCGCCCGCATCAAAGGCGCGGTGGATCGAGCTCGAGCAGACCTCGCTGAACGAACCGCTGAAGAAGCCAGTCGCCGCGGTGAAGCACCATCAGCGCCGGATCCGATCGACGACGCCCTCGAAGCCGGTGACGCCGCCGTCATCGAGTTGCGCAACATCACCCAGCACCGTCTGCGTAGCGGTCTCGCGCCGTTGTCCCAAGCGAGCGAGGAAGCCATCAAGTCCGAGGCAATCAACTCCTCGATCGGTCTCGGGCCGCTGCAACCGTTCCACGACAACGACGACGTCGAAGAGATCTGCATCAACGCGGGCGGCATTGGTTGGGTGTGGTGGGGCGGCGGGCCGCTCGCCGGCACCAAAACATGTGTTGGTCAGGTGTTCGAGACCGACAGCGACACGGTCGCACTGTCCGAGCGGGTCATTCGCGACAACGGCACCGGCGGCCAACGCCTCAACGCCAAGACCCCGTTCGTACGAGTCGGCCTTCCCGGCGGGCACCGCTTCGTCGCCGTTCTCGGTGGAGAAGGACGTCGCGGTGTGTCGAGCGGACCACTCATCTCGCTGCGCCGCAAACGGCTGTCCATGCCCACCCTCGACGGTCTGGTCGCGCGCAACATGCTCCCTCACCGCCTCGCCCAACAAACCGAGGTCGCTGTCCGCGCCGGGTTCGGGCAGCTCTTCGCCGGACCCATGGCGTCGGGCAAGACGACGCTGATGGCTGCTGCGTTGCACGCCCGCGATCCCGGCGAACGCACCGGAACGTTCGAGCGCGACGTGCAGGAACTCAACCTGCTCGAGTCGCGCCTCGAGATGGAAAACCCGCTCGACGTCGTCGAGTTCTTCACCCGCACCGGCAACACCGAGGACGAAGGTGCCATCGAGCTCGACGATCTCATTGCGCGCAACCGTCAGATGCGCCTCGACCGGGTCAATCTCGGTGAGGTCGTCCACGGGCCCGACGCATGGGAAATGCTGTCGGCGTCGACGAGTGCCAGCTACCGGTCGCTGACCACGTTGCACGCCGACGACCCGACCATCGTGCTGGACCGCCTCGCGCTGTATTGCAGCGCACACTCCACTCGGCCGAGCGAGTGGCAGATCGCGTCGATGATCGGCCAGACCGTCGACCTCGTCTGGTTCATCGACCTCGTCCCTCGTGGCGGCCGGCGTGAGCGACGTGTCACCTCGATCCGAGAAGTCGGCAACAAGCTCCCGGACGGATCAATCCAGTCGTCGGAGATCTGGTCGTACGACTACGACTCCGACACGCTCGTGCAAACCGACGCCTACGGCCCGAACCTGCTGAACCGGATCCGCGGAAAAGGCCTGTCGGTCGAGTCGTTCCTCAAGCCGGGAGATGCCCGATGATCGCGCTGCTCGCAGGTGCTCTAATCGGTGCGGGCGTGGTGTGCATCATTGCCGGCTTCACCACCAAGGGCACGCCACCGTCGACGGCACGGCGCACCGAGATCTCCGGCGTCGATGTCGCCACCGGCGTTGCGGGCGTCGTGGGAGCGATGTTGATGCTCGTCGTGTCGCGCTGGCCCCTCGCCGGGCTCGGCGTCGGGATCCTCGTCGGGATGGCCGTGAACACGCTCGCCAAACCGCGCACGACCTCGAAGGTCGCCGAGGCCCGCCTCGACGCACTCGCGGCATGGTGCGAACAGCTCCGTGACCTGCTGCGTGCCGGTGCCCTGCTCACCCCGGCCATCTCGGCGACGTCGGTGACGTGCCCGCCCGAGATCCAACAGTCCGTCACACGACTCGCAGCACGCATGGAACGCGAGAACGCAGCGATCGCGCTGCGTCGCTTCGCGGACGAGATCAACGACCCCACCGGCGACCTCGTCGCCTCCGTGCTGCTCACCGCAACAACCCATTCCGGTGAAACCGCCGAACTGCTCTCCGAACTCGCCGATCTCACCCGTGAGCGAGTCGAGCGGCGCAAGACCATCGAGGCCGAACGCGCCGCCACCAAGCTCGACATGCGCATCATCGTGGGCGTCGCTGTGTTCTCCATCGTCGGGCTGCTCGTGTTCTCGCGCTCGTCGTTCCTCGATCCGTTCCGAACCCTGGTCGGCCAAGCAGTGCTCGCAGCGATCTTCGCCGCCTTCATCGTTGCGATCGTGTGGGCACGGCGCCTCGCCATCTACGAACAACCCGGCCGCTTCCTCACCGTTAGGAGCAGCACATGATCCTGCCCCTCACAGTCGGTGCCGCCATCGGCGTCGGCCTGTGGCTCATTGCGTTCGCGATCATCCCGTCGAGGCCGTCGCTCGCCTCCGCGGTCAACCGTCTCCACCGGCCCCCGGCGTTGTCTCTGCGATCCGACACCAACTCCACCGGCCTCGCCCTGATCGGCACGTGGATCATCCGACGCGTCGGGCCCGAACGCTTCGGTCGCTACCGAGCCGATCTCGCCGTGCTCGACCGCCCCGCCGAGCTGTTCGCCGCTCACTGCGCACTTGCCGCCGTGTTCGGACTCGTTCTCCCTGTTATTGCGTCGTCTGTGCTTGCCGCTGCCGGCATCGGGGTCAACATCTTGATACCGATCTGGGCGTCGTTGCTCTTCGCCGGCCTTGGCGTGTTCTTGGTCGTTGCCCGTCTCGGCGACGCCGCCGATGAACAACGCGAAGCACTGCGCCTACAGCTCGGTGCGTTCCTCGATGTGCTCTCCATGCTCCTCGCAGCGGCCGAAGCAGACGAACAAGCACTGCAGCTCGCCGCCCGCGCCGGCGACGGGCGCCTGTTCACCGCACTCAACCGTGCGTTCCGCGACGCCGGCATCTCGGGGCGGCCGATGCTCACTGGCATGGAAGAACTCGGCCGACGCTGGGAGATCGACGAGCTGCGATCGATCGCCGCAGCCGGCAGCCTCGCATCCAGCGACGGTGCTGCCGTGCGCCGCACCCTGATGGCCAAATCCCGGTCGATGCGCAGCGCCCAGCTCGCTGCCGAGGAAACCCAGGCACGTCTGCAGTCCAGCAAGTTGTCGCTCCCGCAGTTCCTCATCGCCGTCGGCCTGATCGTGATGCTCATGTACCCCGCCGT
>JBBSLH010000289.1:0-5233 GCA_038255425.1 Acidimicrobiales bacterium | reverse complement strand
TGGCAGACCGGCTCGGGCACGCAGACGAACATGAACACGAACGAGGTGATCTCGAATCGGGCGATCGAACAGTCCGGCGGTGAGATGGGCTCCAAGTCGCCGGTTCATCCGAACGACCACGTGAACCGCGGTCAGTCGAGCAACGACACCTTCCCCACCGCGATGCACGTTGCGATCGAGCTCGAGCTCCACCGGCGCCTGTATCCAGCGATCGGACAGCTTCGGGACACGTTGTCCGGCAAGGCCGCCGAGTTCGCCGACGTGGTCATGGTCGGCCGGACGCACCTCCAGGACGCGACCCCCGTGACGCTCGGACAGGTGATCGGGGGATGGGTCTCTCAGCTCGACGGAGCACTCGAAGCCGTCCGAGCGACTGAGGGCGGCCTCCTGCAGTTGGCCATCGGCGGGACAGCGGTCGGTACCGGCCTCAATGCCCATCCGGAGTTCGGCGACCGTGCCGCAGCACAGTTGGCGGAGCTCACCGGACACGGATTCCGCAAGGCCGACGACACCTTCGCTGCGCTCAGCGCCCACGACGCACTGGTCACCACGAGCGGGACGCTGCGCACGCTTGCGGGCGCGCTCATGAAGATCGCGAACGACGTGCGTTGGTACGCGTCGGGTCCCCGCAACGGGATCGGCGAGCTGCTCATCCCGGAGAACGAACCCGGCTCGAGCATCATGCCCGGCAAGGTGAACCCGACGCAGGCCGAGGCGTTGACGATGGTGGCCGTGCAGGTGTTCGGCAACGACACCGCGGTGGCGATGGCCGGCAGCCAGGGAAACTTCCAGCTGAACGTCTACAAGCCGGTCATGGCCCACAACGTGCTCGAGTCGATCGCGCTCCTCAGCGATGCGTGCGTGAGTTTCGACGAGCAGTGCGCCGCCGGGATCGAACCGAACACCGACGTGATCGACGAGCACCTCCGCCGGAATCTGATGGTCGTGACCGCGCTCAATCCACACATCGGGTACGACAAGGGGGCCCAGATCGCGAAGAAAGCACACGCCGACGGCTCGACGCTTCGGGAGGCGGCGCTCGCGTTGGGCCACCTGACCGGCGAGCAGTTCGACGAGTGGATCGATCCGCTCGCGATGACCGACCCCGAACGATGAGCGATCAGGTCAACGACCGGGTCTACATCCACGAGTTCATCGACATCCGCGGTCATCACCGCGCCGACTACGTCCACCACATGGCAGCCAACTGGAGCCCGTTGGCCCAGGAGACCCGTGACCAGAAGCTGTTCGGGATCTGGAGCGTGCTGGGCACGACGGGACCGTGGCCGCAGGTCGTCAACCTGTGGGAGGAGCGCGGCTTCGCCGGGTTGGCCGACTCGTTCGCCGCCGAGGCGGTCGGACCGGGCGCGCAGGATCCAGCGCTCGAGAAGTGGTGGGCCAAGGCGAGTGACTTCCGTCGGGGTGGCTTCGACCGTCTGGTGAAGCCAGCACCGTGGAGCCCGACCATCGACGGCCTGTGCGCGGCGGGAGCCGGGGGTGTCGCCTACGCGCACGAGACGATCTCTGTGCGACCAGGTTCGAACTGGGACTTCGTCGATCTCGTGCGCGAGCGGGCGGCGCCGGTCTACGACGAGTACGGCTTCACGCTTGTCGGTGCGTTCGTCACCACGATGGTGAACGACGACGAGTGCATCCTGCTCTGGTCGATCCCGTCGTGGGTGGCCTGGGCCCGGTTCGAGGACGGCCACCTGCCCGCCGGCGACGCAGGACTGCGCGACTGGCGTCAGTGGTCAGCCGATCTGGTGACGGCGCGGCACCGCATCCTCCTCGTCGATGCCCCGCTGAGTCCCCTCCGCACGGGCCGCCAACCCACGCGAGACGATCAGACCGACTGGAGCGACTGACGTGGAAGACGATCCTCGATTCGGCCCCGATGCTGCTGCATCTGGATTCGACATCCCGATGTACGGCCTGGGCGCGACGATCTACGTCGAGCGCGGCAACGAGATCCTTCTCTTGCAGCGGGCGGAGGGCACGGCCCTCGCTGGACAGTGGTTCCTCCCTGGCGGCGGGATCGAACGCGATGAGCTCCCCGAAGACGGCGCGCGACGCGAACTCCGCGAGGAAGCGGGAATCGAGATCGAGGGCGATCTCGAGCTGATCGGGGCGTACCCGATGCATCTGTACGGGGTCGACATGATGAACCTCTCGTTCCGTGGTCGATGCGCCGATGATGTCGAGGCCACGGTGAGCGAGGAGCACACCGGCGCGCAGTGGGTGCCAGCGACGGACATGCGGGCGCTCCTCACGGAGGAGTTCATCGCTGGCACGGCAGGAGGGGAGCCGCGCATCGAGGCGCTCCTCGGCCACATCGCTGTGGACCTCGCGGTACCTGGTCCGAATCAGCTGACCAGGTCGTCGACCGACGGGCGGTCGTACCCGCCACGCGAGGAGCGAACTCGGATCCGGGCCATGTCGGCCATGAGTCGTACGACGTCGCGAGCGATGTTCACGGTCGACGACGCGCCGGACTCGTCGAGCGTCACCGGGATCTCGGTGAGTGACAGCTGCTCCCGCTCGGTCAGGTGCAGCACCTCGATGTCGAAGGCGAACCCGTCGACGTGTGTGCGAGCGAACAGGTCGCGGGCGACGTCGCCGCGGAAGCCCTTGAGGCCGCACTGCGTGTCGGTCGGGGCAGCGAGCAACACGGCGCCCGACAGTCGGTTGACGATCGAGCTCCCGACACGTCGGAGTCCGCTCGACCTCGCGACGACCGACTCCGGCAGTCGACGGTTCCCGATGGCGACGTCCCACCCCGCCTCGACGGATTCCAGCAGTCGGCGGAGGTGCGGGGGGTCGTAGGCGAGGTCGGCGTCGGTGAACGCGACGGTCCTTCCGGTCGAGGCCGCCACACCTGCTCGCACGGCGCCGCCCTTCCCCAGGTTGTGGGGGAGCACGACGACCTGGTCGGCACCAGCTTCGAGCGCAGCGTCTGGCGTCGTGTCGCCCGATCCGTCGTCGACGACGATGATCTCCACCCCGCCGTCGACGTGGATGTCGGCCAGTTCATCGGCGACTGCTCGCACCGTCGCACCGATCCGCTCGGCCTCCCGGAAGGCGGGGATGACGACACTGAACCGGCACCTCCCGTCGTCCAGCGGCCGAGATTGCATCGGGCGCTGTCGCCGCACGAGTTCGGAGAGGATCGACCGGTAGCCGATCAGCCGGATCGTGACCGAGACGGTGATGGCCACCAGCTTGGCGATCACGAGTCCGAACGCCGTCGTGAATCCAACGCTCGTGAACGCGAGGCGCAGGACGACGACGTCGATGGCTCCGGCCACCACAGCGACGAGGACGAAGGCGTTGGGTGTGCGCACCCAGCGCGAGTACGGACTGTTTCGCAAGGCGGAGACCCGGTGGAGCACGAACGACATCCCGCTCGCGATGACGATCGAGATCGAGTCGGCGACGACCAAGGGCCAACCGAACGTCTGTCGGAACAGGACGAGGAGCGCGATGTCGGCGACCGTGGGGATGATGGCGAGCAGCGCCAGCGAGCGAAGGTGGGGGCGAGTTCCTCGCCCGGAGATCGGTCTGCTCACTCGCTGCTCATCGGGCGATGCGGTACTCGGCGGACTGCTTCTTGGCCTCCGACGGTGCGAGACCGCACTGGAGCACCGGGTAGCGGCTGGCGATCTCGACGACCTCGACGCACCCGTCGGTCGTTGCGCCCGACGTCCAGGACAGGGTCACCGTCGCTCGATCGCCGTCGACCTCCGACGTCGCTTCGACTTCGTCGAAGTCGACCGCTGCCCATCCGCCTTGGTCGAGCAGCGAGCCCTCGACCACCTGCGCCCAGGAGTCGAGCGCGACGTTGCCGCGGTAGAACTCGCGTGCCTGTCCGGACGGCATCTCGCGCCGGACGATCCCCGCCAACGCATCGGCATCGAGGAATGCCCACATGCGTCCGTCGGGAAGGGTGAGCGCGGTGGGAGCGAAGCGGTGGCCGCCGAGGTGGCTCGTCCGGCGGACGCGCAGGCCGGGGAGCGCGGCGCGGGTCTCGACGGCGAGGCGGGTCCCGGGCCCTCCACAGCAACGGTCGCGGGTGCCGTGGCTGCAGATCAGGACCTCGGGCGGAGCATCGGACAGCTCGCCGTCCGGATCATCGCCGGTAACGAGGGCAGCCAGCGCGCTGGTGACCTGGTCTGCGGGAACGAGACAGTCGACGCCACGGAGCTCGCCCGCCGCTCGCTCCCATCGGGTCAGGAGCACTGCTCCGTCTGGTCGTCCGGTCTCGGCGACGATGGCCTGGACACGAGTCCCGCTCGGAACATCGAGCGTCGCGATCCACTCCAGATCGCCGACATCGGCCGGCCATGGTCCCGGGACCTCGACGGTGACGAGACGGTCGAACGTGGTCGCCGATCCGATCGGGTCGAATCCCTGCCCCGCCGTCCACGGCGCGCAGCGGAAATCGTCGTTGCCGAGCTCGTCGTACTCCTGGTCGGCGACAGCCATGGGGGCAGTATGGACTCCAATGCGACGCGGTGCGACTCAGGCGAACTGGCGAACGATGTCGAGTACGTCGTCGCCGTAGTTGTCGAGCTTCGTCGGCCCGACGCCCTTGATCTTGCTGAACGACTTGAGCGAGTCGGGCCTCGTTCTCGCCGTGGCCTTGAGGGTTGCGTCGTTGAAGACGGTGAATGCCGGCCCGCCTTGTCGCTTGGCGGTTTCGGCCCGCCACTTGCGCAGTTCCTCGAACACCACGAGATCCTCGCCCTCGAGGTCGACCTCGTCGTATCCCTTCTGCTTCGCGACTCCCTTCAGCTTCGCCGCCGCACGGCTCGCAGCCGGCGCTGATCGGCTGGCGACGAGCTGGCGAGGAGGACGCTTCTCGGCCGAGCCGTCGAGTTCGCTGATGAACGGGCTGGGTCGATCACGGTCGACGAGCACGGTCACCGATCCGATGCCCCGAGTGATGGCGACGTGGAACACGCGGCGCTCTTCTTCGACGTCGACGGCCAGTCGGTGGGGAAAGATGCCGTTGCTGGCACCGAACACCACGACGTGTGGCCACTCGCGACCCTTGACCCGGTGGACCGTCGACAGCGTGACGCCTTCCCCGTCCTCGGCGCGATCGGCCTGGAGCGCACGCCGCAGGTAGGTCTCGAACAGGTCGGGGTCGGATTGGATGTCGGCGACCTGCAGCAGCGCATCGAGATCATCGAGGTGTGACGAACCCTCGGCACCCGGACGCCCGTCGAGCAGG
>JBBSLH010000288.1:0-5236 GCA_038255425.1 Acidimicrobiales bacterium | reverse complement strand
GCTACCGCTGGCCAGGCCATCACACTGGTCGGCTGGAGCCTCGGAGGCGTGATCGCCCGCGAAGCTGCTCGCGATCTACCCTCCCTCGTTGCCCAGGTCATCACGTTGGGGTCTCCGATAAACGGCGCACGCCACACCTCAGCTCCATGGGTCTACGACGAACACGGTCACCAACGCCACGATCAGATCAACGCCGCACGAAGGCGTCGACCGATTCGGGTACCGGTGACCACGATCTACAGTCGACGTGACGGTGTCGTGGACTGGCGTCAGGCCATCGACGACCACACCCCGACAGCGGTCAACGTCGAGGTCGCCAGCAGCCATCTGGGTCTCGGTATCGATCCCGACGTCTGGCGCATCATCGCGACCGCCATCGAGGAACACCTCCACCGCCCGTCAGACGATGAAAGCCACCGTCCATAACCAAGCTCGATCACCCGGCTGTACATCAACAGGGCCAAGGCGTCCGGATCGACAACCTGTGAGGCGAAGACATCGTGCCTGGTCATCTCATCGAACTCCGCACCAGCGGAGGTCGCGGCTGACGTCGAACCCGCCGATCTTCGAAAAGCGATGTCGGAGTCCTCTGCCTACGACCACCAGTTCGCCGAACGGGCGACCATGCATCTACGTGCATAGTGAACAGTCTCGGCGGGTACTACCGCTGGATGCTGGATGACCAGCGAGAAGAGCGAGACCACCGGAGCGCCAAACGAGAGCAACTCGAATCGGCCGCCGCCTGCCAGAACGAACGGACACACGCGGGCGGAATCACGTGGAAGGTCTCGACGTACCCTGAGTCTTCGGCTGCCAGCGATGGTCGGCGCTGTGACCATGATGACGGTGTCACCCTGCGCCTCGGACTCTACGGAGCCGCCTCTTACGACCGACACGGTGTCATCGACGCCGCCGCCCGAAGGACCTGGTCTCCCCGAGGTCGAGCCGGGCACAAATCTCGAGCCAATGATGGAAGAGCCCGAGCAGAACGACGACACCCAGCGGGACACCTCGCACTCAGTCCCCAGTACAGACAGAGCGTGGGTCCGCGAAATCCCGGCCCGATTATGGAGCCGCGTGCACGCATATCAACGGCCCGGAACGCTCACGCGATGGTGTGGAGCTGCCATTCGTCACGCGATCACCGACCGTCGCTGATTCGGCGACGGTCGTCTACTCTGCCGGGTGATGACCTCCCCCGACGCGGTGCTCGAACCGGCTGCCGTGGCCGTGGTGGATCGGCCGGCTCACCGCTCGACGACTGCATTGCGACTCGAGCGGTGGGGGACGTACGCCGCCGTCGCTGCGTCGTTGATCGGTGCTGCGGTGCTGGTCGGATACGCCGCTCGTCTTCCATCTCTTGTGAAGCTCGCACCGCAGCTACCGCCGATGTACCCCAACGCCGCAATCGGACTGCTGTGCGCCGGCATCGCCGTCATCGCCTCGCGCCACGCTGCGGCTGGGTGGCGGTGGGTCGCCGCCGGCGGAACAGCGATCGTCGGCGCGATCGGAGTCGTCGGGCTCTGGCTCAATGTGGGCGGCCACGGGCCGACCTGGTTCGACCTCTTCCCCGAGGACTTCATCGACGCGACGACCCCTGTCGGCGGTCGCCCGGTGGCCGAGACGTGCGTGGCGTTCATCCTGCTGGCTGGAGCGTTGGGTTCGTCGACGGCGCGTCGTGTGCCGGTTGTCGGGCAGGTGTTGGGCATGGCCGGATTGTCGGTCGGCCTGTCTGCGGTGGTCGGGTACGTGCTCGGTGTCGATCGCACCAGCCTCGGCAGCAGCCTCGTGTACGTGGGCATGGCACTGCACACCGGTCTGGGCATCGCGCTCGTCGGAGCGTCGATCATCCTGGTCCGACCAAACGTCGGGTTCGTGGCCCAATTGCTCGACGGGGGTGTCGGGGGCAGCTTGACGCGGCGAATGACCCTCACGATCGTGTGTGCCCTGATCGGGTTGGTCGCGATGGGTGCGGTGTTGTCGGAGGTGCTGCCGACAGATGAGCTTTCCCAATCGGTGTTCTCCGTGCTCCAGGTCGGCGTCCTGGGCGCAGCGGTGTTGATCCCAGCAGGTCTGTTGGCGGCGACGGAACGCCAGTTGCGCGACCAGCTCGATGTTCTGCGGCGCGGGGAGGAACACGGCGATGACGTGACCACGGTGATGGAGGCCATCACCGGGGAGATGGCGGTGGTCGTTCCCGACGTTCCCGGCTGGGAGACCGCGATGCGCTACCAACCGGCCACGGGTCACCTGGCAGGAGACTCGGTCCAGGTCCATCGCCGCGACGGGTCGGACCCTGTAACGCTCGTGGCGATCATCGACATTGCCGGCCACGACGCGCATTCGGCAGTGGTCGCGTACGGTTTGCGGGCGCACATCGCGGCCTTGTGGGAAACCGGAGCAACGCTGCACGACCTCGTCAAAAGCGTCAACGATAAAATCATGCGCCGCGGCACCATCGCGACCGGCGTCTTGTTCGCGGTGGCTGACGGGTCGCAGCGGGTGGACTTCGTGAACTGCGGTCACCCGCCCCCACTCCACGTACGAGGCGACCACAGCTCCACCTGGTCAAGGACCGCACCCCTACTGGGGATCGCCAGCAGTCAGTTCACCGTCGAGACCTACGACGTCGAGCCGGGCGATCTGATCGTCGCGTACACCGACGGACTGATCGAGGCGCGCAACGGAGCCGGAGAAGAACTCGGCGACAACACCATTCACCAAATCGTCCACATGTACCGCAACCAGCCGTCGGAAGCGATCGCGGAGGCGTGCATCGACGCCGCCCTGCAACATGCTGCAGCGCGCCTGACCGACGACGCACTCATTGTAGTTGCCCGCACCTGATCAGCAAGGCCCGACCCTGTCGAAGGTCAGCGCGGACTACCAGCCAACCGGTGACCTGTTGCTTTCCGGTTTGGGTCGAGATCAGAAGGGCAGCGTCTCTGTATGGCCACCAACATAGAGTGCTCGCTGACCATGCCGGCTGAAGCTGCCAATGTCAAGAAGGCTCGCGACTTCGTGGAAAGCGCCATTGCAGATCATGTCGACGACCCCGCCGAGGTGCTGCTGATGACGAGCGAATTGGTGTCGAACGTCGTCGGTCATGTGGGCAGCGCCGTGACAATCACTGTCCGCGATGGACCCGTCGTGCGGATCGAGGTACACAACCATGAGGCAGCGACCCAGGCGTTCCGAGACCTACTCCACCACAGCGAACGACCAGCCAACACATCGCCGACCGGACGCGGGCTGGGCCTCGTGCACACGCTTGCTTCGCGCGTCGGACTGGACGATGACGTCAACGGCGGCAAAGTCGTCTGGTTCGAGTGGAAACATCCATCACACGAACACCAGGGTGAGGCTGTGTTCGAGACAGATGGCGAGGTCGCCATCTCGTAGAACGAGGCAACCGGGCTCAGCATTGCCGCCAGAACGTGATCGGGACCCGCTCCAACGCACGGCTCGTCACGATTGTTGCGACCCGAATCGCCGCCGAAGCCCACAAATGTTGTCGAAGAGTGTTTCGGCCAGCATCCACAGGGAAACGTGCCAGGACGCCGGATCCGACGAATCCGCAACGAAGGCGACATTGCGGCTCCGGCGTCCACATCGTTCAGTCAGTCTCCAGCGGACCCGCAGATCAACCCGAAGAGTGTTCAGTTGGCGCTCTTGGATGGGGGCGAAGAGCGCCGGCGGATGCGGGTTCAGAAGGCTCGAGGTTCCGATCGCGATGCTGCCCCACGCCACGCCAGTCAGTCCAGGATTGCCTGTGGGCGACGTCCCTGCGAGCGGTGCGTAGCCATCACCGAAGCTCTCATCGATGTCGCCGGTGCCGATCAGGGTGTCGCCGCTGCACCAGATCCGAGGCCACTTCGCCGTTGTCCGGGGCAAGTCGGCTCTTGTCCGACTTGCCGCCAGCCCGGACGCCGCAACCTGGGCAACTCGAATCCCGCCACTGCGATCGTTTCGAACGCGCGCGCGCCGACGAGGACCGACCCTCTTGCCCGCGGCGTGGAGGGTCGTAGGGTCGGTTGTTGGGTCCGGGAGTGGTCTGTCCGAAGAGTCGGCCACTCAGGATGTGGAGCCGGTCACGCTGTTCCTGTTCTGTCCTCCCGGGCCAGCTCCAACGGTCAGTGCTGTTGACCGGGGTCGGCAACGAGGTATCGGTAGACGACGTCGGAGAGCCGCCGCTCCAATGCCCGAATGGCTTCTTTGGAGGTCTTGCCTTGAACCGATGTCGACAACGAACGACCAGGTCCAACCGCCAGCGGTATCGACGACCAGGAGGACAAGCAGGCTGACCCGTCGCGGCACGCAGCCAATGCTCCATGAGGTCACGGGCGGGCGATGGCATGCTGGGCTGATGCCGGCGTCCGAGAAACTGGCGTCGTTGCCGCTGCCCGACGACCGGACGTGGTCATCCATCGGTGTGGAGCTCGGTCAGGAGCTGCAGGGTGGCCATCAGTCACGGACATTCGCCGGCGTATGTGACAGCGAGCCCGTCGTCGTGAAGTTGACCGACAGCCGCCTCGTCGATCAGGCCCACCGGCGACGTGTCGAAATGACGTCGTTGGTTGCGGAGATGAACGACTCGGTCGTTGGTCCGCTCACCACGGCGTCCGGCGTCATTGCCGAGCTCGGCCAGTGGTTCGCGGTCGTCTATCCGTTCGTTGTCGGGAGGACACCCGACGTCTGCGAGGAAGCGGACGTCAGGCAGATGGCGACGACGATGGCGAGCCTGCATCGCACGCTTCAGCAGCTGGAGCCTGTCGACTTGCCGCCAGTCTCGGCGTTGGCTGCAGCGGAAGGTCCGCTCGATGCCGCCGGGTTCGGTCGTCCACAGGTGCTGCACGGTGACTTCTCGTCGGCGAACCTGTTGTTCTCGGAAAGACAGGCCCGGGTGTTCGACTTCGATGACTGTGGCTACGGACCGATCGAGTTCGAAGTCGGCAACACCTTGTACATGGTGCTCTTCGACGCTGCGATGTCGTCAGAGATGGAACGCTACGAACGGTTTCGGGTCTGGTTCCTCGATGAGTACCGGTCAGCGTCGAACCAGAGCGTGCCCGACGAAGTCGTGGACACGTCGATCGCGCTCCGAGTGCAGGCACTCGATCGATGGATCGATCGGCCCGAGTCTGCGCCGATCGGGATTCGCACTGCCACACGGGCTTGGCGCGGTTCGCTCAGAGCGTTCGTTCGGTCGCAAACCGACCGCTGACCCACTCGGTGC
>JBBSLH010000287.1:0-5250 GCA_038255425.1 Acidimicrobiales bacterium | reverse complement strand
TGCAGGGTGAGTTCTGCCGCGAGTTCGGGCATCTCCACTGCGTCGAGGATCGACAGGTCGCCCTTGCGCTCGTTGTATTCGGGCAACGATCGGCCCGCCTGGCGCATGAACCACACCGGTACCCGGCTGGTCGGTTCGCCTCTGCAGGTGGCGAGGAACGGATGGTCGGGTGACGGGCTCATGACCCCGACGACGCTACTTCCGGACCAGCGATCTCCCCCGATCGCGGTGGCGGTGTCGGTGGCGCTGCGCCGGAGGAGTGTCAGCGTCCGGCGTCTTGGCCGACTTCGACCAAGGCGTCGCGCAGGGCGAGGCGGAGGCGCCGTGCGACATCGGCCGAGAGGTGGGCGATGAGACCGGTTCCCGGACTCCCCACCTCCTCGACCGTGAGCACGACCCGGGGCTCGGCGTCCTCGTAGTCGTCGGAGATGGCCACGCCCCAAGAGATCCGCTGGATGTCGAGTTCGTCGGCATCGGACGGGAGGTCGGCCTCGGAGAACGGGTAGTCGTCGATGGAGCGTCGCACCTCGTGAGCTTGTCGCGTAGCGTCGAACGATGCCCGCTGCCCCGCCCTCGCCCCCCACACCCGAGCGCCGGCCCGTCACGCGTGAGCGGCACGGCCGGACCGCCGTGGACGAGTACGGATGGCTGTGTGACGTCACCCGCACCGACCCCGACGTCATCGCCCACCTCGAAGCCGAGAATGCGTACGTCGACGCGATGTTGGGCCACACCGCCGACCTCCAACAGACCCTGTTCGAGGAGATCAAGGGCAGGGTGCAGGAGACCGACCTCTCGGTGCCCAGCCATCGCCAGGGTCGTTGGTACTACGGGCGGACGATCGAGGGGCAGCAGTACCCGGTGTACTGCCGCGTCGACGCCGCGTCCGGTGTGACCGACCCACCCGACCCGGACGACGCGGTGGTGAAGGCGAGCGAGCAGGTGATGCTCGACGCGAACGTCGAGGCAGGGGAGAGCGACTACTTCGCGCTCGGCGTCCTCGACCTCTGCGACTCGACGCAGGTCATGGCGTGGGCCGCCGACCGAAACGGGTCCGAGCAGTACGAGCTGCGCTTTCGCGATCTGGCGAGCGGCGACGACCTCCCGGACGTCGTCGAGGGCGTGTACTACGGCTCGGCCTGGTCGAGCGATGGTCGGCATTTCTTCTACACGCGACCCGACGATGCGATGCGCCCGCACGAGATCTGGCAGCACACGCTGGGCACCCCGGCGACCGACGACGTGTTGGTCCACCGCGAGGACGACGAGCGGTTCTTCTGCTCGATCGACACGACGAAGGACCGTGAGTTCCTGGTGCTCGAGATGGGTTCGAAGATCACGAGCGAGGTCCGTGTCTGCCCCGCCGGCGACGTCGATGCCGGCTTCTCCGTCCTCGTGCCTCGGCGACAGGGTGTCGAGGCGTCGGTCGAACACGCGAACGGGTCCTTCTTCGTCCTGACCAACGACGGCGCGCTCGATTTCCGCATCGCAACTGTTGCGGACGAGGCGATCGGCAGCGATCCCTCCTCGTGGATCGACGCGATCGCCCACACGCCGGGCGTGCGCATCGAAGACGTCGACGTCCTCCGCGACCATCTCTTGGTGTCCGAGCGGACCGAGGCCATGACCAGGCTGCGCGTCCGACGACTGTCGACGGGCGACGAGTTCCTGGTCGACCAGAGCGAGGACGTGTCGACCGTCCACGCCGGTTCGAACGACGACATGGACTGGCCACAGCTCCGGTTCACCTACACGTCGCTGGTGACACCGGCCACCGTCATCGACCTCGATCTGGAGACCGACGAGCGCCACGTCCGGAAGGTGCAGCCCGTCCTCGGTGGCTACGACCCGGCCGACTACGTGTCGCGTCGGCTGTGGGCCACTGCCGACGACGGCACCGAGATCCCGGTGAGCATCGTCCACCGACGTGACCGCCAGGGTCCCGGACCGGTCCTGCTCTACGGGTACGGCTCGTACGAGATCTCGATCGACCCCACCTTCTCGTCGGCGCGCCTGTCGTTGCTCGAACGTGGCTGGGCGTTCGCGATCGCGCACGTACGCGGCGGCGGCGAGATGGGTCGACGTTGGTACGAGGACGGAAAGCTCGCAGCCAAGGCCAACACCTTCGACGACCTGATCGCCGCCGGCCACGCACTGATCGCCGACGGGCTCGCTGCACCGGACGGCATCGCGATTCGCGGCGGCTCGGCCGGCGGACTCCTGGTCGGCGCAGCCCTGAACCGCGCGCCGGACCTGTGGGCCGCAGTCGTCGCCGAGGTGCCGTTCGTCGACGCGCTCAACACCATCCTCGACCCGTCCCTGCCCCTGACCGTGATCGAGTGGGAGGAATGGGGCAATCCGGTCGAGTCGCAGGAGATCTTCGACGTGATGGCCGGCTACAGCCCCTACGAGAACATCCCCGCGGTCGCGCTGCCGCCGGTGCTGGCGACCGGGGGCCTCCACGACCCGCGTGTCGGCTTCTGGGAACCGGCGAAATGGGTCGCTCGCCTCCGCGACGAGACCGACGGCATCGACGGCGCCGGGCCGTTCCTGTGCAAGACCGAGATGGGGGCTGGGCACGGCGGACCATCGGGTCGCTACGACGCATGGAAGGACGAGGCGCTCGTGTTCGCGTTCCTCCTGACGAACGTGCCCGACGCATAGATCGTCCCAGGTAGGCTGTTCGATCCCTCGAATCGCTTTTTCCCAGATGTTCCATCGGAAGGTGCAACGTCGTTGACGTCACATCCCGAACTGGCTTCGGAGCAGGCCTACGTCGATCATGCCCACGAGTGCCTCGACGCGGCTCGAGAACGCGCCCGGTCGCTCCGTTCGATGGTCGAGGTGGGCAAGGGCGGGACCGAACAGGCTCGCTGGGAACGGGAGATGATCGAGGGGAACATCGCCAATCGGCTCCATCAGCTCGACCTGGGTGATCATTCGCTGGTCTTCGGTCGGATCGACACCGACGCAGAACACGAGAGCGACACGTACTACATCGGTCGGATGAGCGTGGCCGACGAGCAACAGGAGCCCGTCGTCGTCGACTGGCGAGCACCGATCGCCGAGGCGTTCTACCGGGCCACTGGCCCCCATCCCATGGGGCTGGTACGGCGGCGGCACTTCACGTCGCGGGCGCGCACGCTGCTCAACCTCGAGGACGAGCTGTTCGGCGATGCGGTGCACGGCGAGGACGGTGGCATCACGCTGGTCGACGACGACCGCATCCAGGGACACGGTGCCCTGATCAACGCATTGGAGACGAACCGGGCGGGAAAGCTCGGCGACATCGTCGGCACGATCCAGGGCGAGCAGGACGAGATCATCCGGTCGGCACTGTCGGGGCTGCTCGTGGTCCAAGGCGGGCCTGGTACCGGCAAGACCGTCGTGGCGCTGCACCGAGCCGCCTACCTGCTCTACACCCACCGCTTCCCACTCGACGGCCAGGGCGTCCTGGTCATCGGACCGAACCGGGTCTTCCTCGGCTACATCGATCAGGTGCTCCCGTCACTCGGCGAGGCCGGCGTCGAACTCTGCGTCCTCGACGACCTCGTCGATCGCGAGACGATCCGAGACACCGACCGTGCTCCCGTCGCCCGGATCAAGGGCGACAGCCGGATGTCCGAGGTCATTCGCAAGGCTGTGGCCGACCGCCAGCGGAAGCTGCGCGCCGATCTCCGCGTCGGGATGGGCGCGCAGACACTGATGCTCACGGTCGAGGTCAGCGAACGGATCGTCCGCGATGCGCACCGCCGCTACCGCCTGCACAACGCCGGCCGGAAGTTCGTCGAGCGCGAGGTCTTCGAGGCCCTGGCCGACTCGGCCCGCATCCCGGTGGGTGCGGACGACGTCCGCGACCAACTGAGCGACATGCCTGCCGTCGTCGAAGCGTTCGAGTGGATGTGGCCACTCCTGAGTCCCGGTCAACTGCTGCATGATCTGTTCGGGTCGCCCGCACTCATCGAACTGGCGGGTCGGAAGTGGCTCAGCCCGCAGGAGCAGGAACTCCTCCACCGACCGCGCACGCCGCTGGGCGAGACGGTCGTGTTCAGCCGCAACGACGTCCCGTTGCTCGACGAAGCTCGCGAGCTGCTCGGCCCGCGCAAGAAGCGCAAGGGCGTTGACGAGAGCATCCGCACCTACGGCCACATCGTCGTCGACGAGGTCCAGGACCTGTCGCCGATGCAGCTGCGGATGATCTCTCGTCGTTCTCTCAACGGCTCGCTCACCATCGTCGGCGACATCGCGCAGGCAACCGGGGCATGGGCGCACGAGAACTGGGACGAGATCATCAGCCATCTCCCGACCCGTCGTGGTGTGCGCCGGAGCGAGCTGACCGTCGGCTATCGCATCCCATCGAAGAACATGGAGCTGGCGGCGCGGGTGCTCCGCGTGGCTGCACCGCAGCTGTCACCGCCACGGTCGGTTCGAGAGGGCGGCGACGAGCCGTTGATCGAGCGCTCGACCATCGGCGCCCTGGCCGAGCGAGTCGCCGAGGTCGCGCGCTCGGAGCGCGACATCATCGAGCCCGGGTCCCTCGCGGTGATCGTTCCGTCGACGATGCTCGAGGCCGTGTCCATCGCGCTCGACGCCGCCGGCGTTCCCCACGGCAAGGCCACCCGTCAGGGCTTGAACGAGCCGGTCACCGTGGTGCCCGTGAGCATGGTCAAGGGACTCGAGCTCGACTCGTCGGTGGTGGTCGAACCCGCAGCGATCGTCGACGAGGAGGCGCAGGGGCTCCGCGCCCTCTATGTCGCCCTGACCCGGTCCACCAAGCGGTTGGCCGTGGTGCACGAGCGCCCGCTCCCGGACTTCTTCGACGACCCCGTCGATCTCGATCAGCTGTCCCTCGACGTCGATCGGGCGGTCTGATGTCCGGCATCAGCGTCCGTGGGCTGTCCGTCGGTTTCGACGGGACCGAGGTGTTGCACGGCGTCGACATCGAGGTGACCGCCGGTCAGGTCACGGCGCTCCTCGGCCCGTCAGGTTGCGGCAAGACGACGCTCCTGCGGACCATCGCCGGGCTCGAGCAGGGCACGGGGGAGATCGAGATCGGTGATCGCCTCGTCGCCGGCGAGGGGACGAACCTGGCGGCCGAGCGACGGCGGATCGGGATGGTGTTCCAGGACTGGGCGCTGTTTCCGCATCTCACCGTCGCCGGTAACGTGGCGTTCGGCCTGCCACGAGCCGACCGCAAGGGCCCCAAGGTCGAGGCCGCGCTCGAGATGGTCGGGCTCGGTGGCTTCGGCG
>JBBSLH010000286.1:0-5258 GCA_038255425.1 Acidimicrobiales bacterium | reverse complement strand
GTGGTCGTGTCCGCCGCGAAGCTCAAGACGCTCTCGAAGGAACAACAGCGTCGTGCGGTCAAGGTCTCGGCCTCGATCCTCACGTCCGATCCCTGGCAGGAGGCGTGCCAGGTCCTTCCCGACGTGAACACGCTGACGCGGGTCGCGGCCCGACAGGCCTACGAGCAGGCCGGCGTCTCGCCCGATGACCTCGACCTGGTCGAACTGCACGACTGCTTCGCCACCGCAGAACTCGTGCACTACGACAACCTCGAGCTGTGTGAGCCCGGCGGCGCCGTCGACTTCTTCGAATCCGGCGCGCCATGGCGCGACGGTTCGAAGCCGGTCAACGTGTCCGGCGGTCTCCAGTCCAAGGGCCATCCCATCTCGGCGACCGGCATCGCCAACATCTGGGAGGTCTGCCACCACCTGCGTGGTGAAGCGGGAGACCGCCAGATCGAAGGAGCCAAGGTGGGCCTCGCTCATGTCATCGGGCTCGGTTCCGCCTGCGGCGTGCACATCCTGGAAAAGAGCGCGGCATAGACGAGGTACGCGTCGACCGTTGGTTGTGGGCAGTCCGGGTCTTCAAGACCCGGTCGCTCGCATCCAAGGCGTGTACCGGCGGCCATGTCGAGGTCAATGGCCGGTCGGTCAAGCCGTCCCACAAGGTCGTCGTCGGCGACCGAGTGGAGGCGCGCGTCGGGGACCGCCTGCGTATCGTCGAGGCCACCGAGCTCATCGACAAGCGCGTCGGAGCGGCCGTCGCCGTCGACTGCTTCGTCGATCACAGCCCGCCACCGCCCGAGCGGACGCAGTTCACGCCTCAAGGCGTCCGGGATGAGGGCGCCGGTCGACCCACGAAGAAGGAACGTCGCCAACTCGACCGCTACCTCGGCCGCAAGCGCTGACCAGAACGGGTGGGTGGGCGCGGTGGCTGGGTGGATTTGCCTACGATGCGAGCCATGAGCGCATTCCACGAGATCGAGATGAACTCGATCACGGGGGAGCAGGTGTCCTTCGAGAAGTTCAAGGACACGGTCTGCCTCGTGGTCAACGTCGCAAGTGAGTGAGGGCTGACGCCCCAGTACGCAGGTCTGCGTGCGCTTCATGAAGACAACAAGGACTCTGGTTTCACTGTTCTCGGTGTGCCCTGCAACCAGTTCGCCGGCCAGGAACCCGGGACGGACGCCGAGATTCTCGAGTTCGCCACGTCGACGTATGACGTCACGTTCCCGATGTTCTCGAAGACCGTCGTGAACGGCGACGATGCGTGCGAGCTGTACACGCTGCTGAAGTCCGAGCAACCGGGCGAAGGCGACTCGTCCGACATCACCTGGAACTTCGAGAAGTTCCTGGTCGACCGCTCCGGTGCCGTCGTGGCCCGGTTCGCTCCGCCGGTCACACCAGAAGAGATCGCCGGGAAGCTTCCGCAGTACCTCTGATCCGGGTACACTGGTCATCAGCCGATTGCCCCGACTCTCGAACGCGTCCTGCGTGTCCGAGCGCTCGGGGTGACCCGTTCCGACCGGCTGCCGACCACCCGGAACGACCGCCGCTGAGGCGTGGGCTCCGATCCGACGGGAACCAATCCCGAGGGATCGGCACAACGGCGATGTGCGGTGGGGCCGGTCCCGACGATGGTCGTCGGTGCCTCGGCTGCGCCGAACCCGAACGGAGCACACGATCACCGCCATGACCATGACTGCGGCCCATCTGCCCGCCGATTTCGAAGAAATCGTCCAGGCGCACCTCGATGACCGCGCCACCGAAGCCCAGACGGCGTTGTTGCACCGGTTCCAGACGGACTGGGTACGCGTCCTGTACCGCTTCCTCGACCGCGCTGATCGCGTGATCGACGACACGAAGCGGAGCGTGCGGACACCCGAGCGATTCGTCATCATCGAGGACTTCGATCGCGAAGCGCATCGCATCGACGCCGTTCTCACCGAACTGCTCGGACCGCCGAGCGAAGACGAGGTCGCTGGCGGCGGCAATGCTGCCCCGCAGCGGCAGGCACCGCAGGCCCCGCAAGCGGCAGGGGTGACCGAACTCCAGCTCTCGTGGGAGCCCGGGATGATCATCGCCTGGGCGGGCGGCCGCGACGCAGCGTCGGCTTCCGCAACAGAGTTGCGCGAACGGCTCCAGGCAGCTGGCGGTGGCTCGATCCCGTGGGAGGAGCACCGCCCCATCCGTCTGATCGATGGATCGAAGGCCGACAGCGTGGCAGCACCACTGGGTTCGACGCTGGGTTGGCTCGTCGCTCAGCGTGCCTCGGCCGACGATGCCGGCCTCGGCGCAACGGTTCCGTGGATGGGCCTCACCACAGCGCTCGCCGTCCGTCTCACCGCGCAGGGTCGCATGGTTCCGCGGCTGCGCAAGGTGCGCAAGCGCGACGATGGCGGCCGAGACATCTCGACATTCGAGGTCCGTTGGGAGCCGGCACTCATCGATCCGGAGACGATCGGCGACCTCGCCGCTGTCCGTCCCGGTGCCGCGGCGACCGCCGGCAACCGTCAGGACGGACGGGCCTTCACCCAGTCGCTCCTCGCCGACATCGTCGGCACGATCTGTCGAATGGCCGCCGAGCGCCTCGAGGTGCCCGCTGCGCCGCCGGACCCACGGTCTCGCAGCGACGTCGCCGAGGCAGTGCTCGCGAAGCTCGACGGTTCGCCGTTCGATGCCCCGACTCGCGCCGGAGCGGAGCTGGTCCGACGACTCGACCAGTGGTCTGCACCCGTCACCGGCACCGCAAAGTTCGCGCTCACCATCGCGCTCGATCCGCCCGATGACGGCGACGCATGGCATTGCAAGGTGTTGGGCCCCGGCGTCGACGACGTCCTCGAGCCGGTCGAAGTCGCCATGGTCAATGCGTCGAACACCCGCGCACGCGAGATGAAGGAGCAACTCGCCAGGGTCGAGCGGTTGTTCCCCGAGCTCAGTCGCCCCGGCGGCCGTCGCCGTGGCGAGGTCATCCTCAGCCAGGACGAGGCATGGCAGCTCATGAGCAAGACCGGCGACATCCTCACCGCCGCCGGTTTCGACGTCCGCGTCCCCGCGCTCTCCCGCAACAAGCCCACGCCTACTCTGCGCCTCACCGCCGACGAGGCGCACGAGTCGGTCGTGGGAGCACAGCAACTCGCCAATGTCAGCTGGTCGGTCGTCTTCGACGACGTCGAGTTGACCGCCGAGCAGATCCAACGTCTCGCTCGCGAAGCTCGCCCGCTGATCAGGTCGGGCGACAAGTGGGTCGAACTCGACAAGGCCGACCTGCGAGAAGCCGCGGCTGCGTTGGCCGAACGGGCCGACCAGACCCAGCTCACCGGCGCCGACATGCTGCGCCAGGCACTCGGCCTCGAAGGCTCACCGTTGGCGGGTGGCATCACGCTGTCCGGTGGTGGCTGGGCGGCCGATCTGCTGCGCAGCGCGTCACGGATCTCCGAAGACGACGTCAAGACGCCGGCGGGTTTCGCCGGCGACCTGCGCAGCTACCAGGCCGAGGCCGTCGCCTGGCTGCGTTTCCTCGACGACGCTGGCCTGGGTGGCTGTCTCGCGCTCGACATGGGGCTGGGCAAGACGCCCACGATCCTCGCGCACGTGACCGAGACCACGTCCCACGGTCCCACGCTGGTCATCGCGCCGCCGGCCGTCGTCGGCAACTGGGCCGCAGAGGCCCGCCGCTTCACCGGCGCCCTGCGGGTCGTGGTCCATCACGGACAGAACCGAACCAGCGCCGCCGGCATCGCCAAGATGTCCGGTCGGGCCGATCTCGTGATCACCACGTACGGCACTGCGGTGCGCGACGTCGACGCCCTGTCGAAGGTCGAGTGGGGCAAGGTCGTGCTCGACGAGGCGCAGGCCATCAAGAATCCCGCGGCCGAGGTGTCCCAGCAACTCCGTCGTATCGAGGCACGGAGCCGCATCGCCCTGACCGGCACCCCGATCGAGAACGGCCTCGGCGATCTCTGGTCGATCATCGACTACTGCAACCCGGGACTCGTCGGGACCCGAGCGCATTTCATCGCCCAGTTGTCGCCGAGCGGTACGGGGAAAGACGGCGCCGAGAGCGCATTGCGCGCTCTCAACGGCATCCTCGTGTTCCGTCGTACCAAGTCCGAACCCGCCATCGCCGCTGAGCTTCCCGATCGGATCGACGAGCTCGACCACTGCGCGATGACGGCCGAACAGATCGGTCTCTACCAAGCGGTGCTCGATCGCCTGGTCATCGACACGGCCGATCAGGAGGGAACGCCGAAGAAGAAGGGCGCGGTCCTGGCGGCGATCACTGCCCTCAAGCAGATCTGCAACCACCCGGACGCGTACACGAAGGAAAACGGGCCGCTCGACGGTCGGTCCGGCAAGCTCGCCCGCCTCAACGAGATCGTCGAGTCTGTGTTCGAGTCGGGGGAGCGACTGCTCATCTTCACCCACTTCGCGAGTTGGGGCGAGAAGCTGGCGCACTACCTCACGGAGCGAAACGGCATCCCGATCCACTGCTACCACGGCGGCCTCGCACGTGGCGCCCGCGACAAGCTGGTGTCCGAGTTCCAGGCAGGCGAAGGCGCCGGCGCCATGGTGCTCTCGCTCAAGGCGGGCGGCACCGGGCTCAACCTCACGTCGGCCAACCACGTCGTCCTCTATGACCGCTGGTGGAACCCGGCCGTCGAGGACCAGGCCCGAGACCGGGTCTGGCGCATCGGTCAGAAGAACACGGTCATCGCCCACCGTCTGGTCTGTCCGGGCACGGTCGACGAACGAGTCGAGGAGGTCGTCGCCGGCAAGCGCCAGATCGCCGACCTCGTGTTGCCCAAGTCCAGCTCGATCGGCGATCTCGACGCCGAGCAACTCCAGGCGGCCCTCGGGATCGATCCCGACCTCCTCCTCACCGACGACGGAGACGACCAGTGAACGCACCCAACGGTCAGAACAACGGCGGCAAGGGTGGCCAAGGCGGCCAGGGTGGACAGAACACCGGTCGGCGCCGCAATCGCAAACGTCGGAACAAGGGCAAGGCAGTCTCCGAGTACTGGGGCGACACGTCCAAGCTCCCGGAACCGACGAGCGACATCCGGATCACGGAAGATCCCGCTGCAGTCGTCCGATCGCTCGGACGTCCGCCGCTTCCGGGACAGGATCACGTGAGCGAGGCGTTCTTCACCGCGGTCTACGGCCGAGCCGTCGGCCTGTCGAGCGCGTTGGCCGCCGCCGGCGAGCTGATCCAACCCGAAGAACTCCTCGACGACGCCTGATGGTGCACGCCGGGACTGCGTCCCGCCCTCCAC
>JBBSLH010000285.1:0-5281 GCA_038255425.1 Acidimicrobiales bacterium | reverse complement strand
GAGAACAACGAGCCGATCTCGAGGAGCTCCTCGACGGAGCGGCCGAACAATCGGGCTGCGCTCGGTGTGGCCGCGAGGATGCGCGTTCCGTCACCGATCACGATGCCCTGGCCCAGCACCTCGAACGCCTGGGTTGCGATGTCGCCGAGTGGGCCGTCGTCCGCGGTCGGCTCGAAGAATGCGAGTCGGAGTCCGCCATCCGCCGGCACCATCCTCACGACCGCGTTCATCGGCGCGCGAGCGCAGAGGCGGAGTTCGATTCGGCCGATGCCGCCCGGTCGGGCGAGCAGATGGCCCAGATCGACGCGGTCTCGTTCGTCGACGAACCCGAGGAGCGCCTGTCCCGACGGGTCGCGCCCGATCATCGAGACCAGCCGGCTGTTCGCGGCCGCGACCTGCGCGTCGACGCCGATCAGCGCGACCGCGAGCGGAATGGCGTCGATGTCCACGGTGACCTTCTGTGATGGGGCCATGGTCGGATCACGTTCTCAGGGTCGGCACGAGCGAAGCTGAACGTCGTCCGCCCGTGCATCGGCGAACCAGCTCTCCTCACAGCCATCGGCACCGCCGGGACCGAACTGAAGCCAGTCCTCGGGGTCGTCGCCGTTGCGGAATTTGGATCCCTGCACGGGTCGTCGGACCCTGATCGGTCTCATCGAACACGGACGAAATCGCCGGTCGTTCATGTGCGGGGCGATGTACGACCGGTATCATCGTCTTCACTGAAGGGGAGTACCCCTCGAGGCCAGTCGTCAAGACGTCCCGTCAACGGGGCCGGCGTGGCCAGTCCGAGAGATCGGGCGGGGAGACTTTCAGCAACGTCGATTTTGTCGTGTGCTGAAAGGACGACCTCGTGTTCAAGAACTCACTGAAGACCTTCACACTCCTTGCCGGCCTCGCCGGTTTTTTCATCTTGATCGGCTCGGTGTTGGCCGGCCCGACCGGCATCGTGATCGGTGCCGTATTCGGTTTCGGCCTGGTCGGAAGTTCGTACTGGTTCTCCGACCGTCTCGCTGTGCGATCCGCGCGGGCCCAGGAGGTGATGCCGGGTCAGCTGGATTGGTTGCAATCGGATCTGGCCGTGCTCGCCGAGCGCGCGGGGATGGTCACACCCCGGCTGTTCTTGTCACCGGACGCTCAGCCCAACGCATTCGCAACGGGTCGCAACGAGCACACCGCCGTGGTGTGCGTGACCCAGGGTCTGCTCGCAGCGCTCGACCGTGACGAAGTTCGTGGGGTGGTGGCTCACGAGGTCGCACACGTGCGCCACCGAGACATCCTGATCGGCTCGATCGCCGCCGCCGTCGCGACCGGCATCTCGATGTTGGCGAACCTCGCCATGTTCGCCTCGATGTTCGGAGGCGGTTCAGACGACGACGACGCACCGAACCCGCTGGTCGTCATCATGCTCGCCCTCGTCGCCCCGGTCGCGGCGAGCGTGATGCAGATGGCGCTGTCGAGGTCACGTGAGTTCGAGGCCGATCGACTGGGCGCCGAACTCGTCGGAGATCCTCGTCCGCTGGCGTCTGCGCTCGCCAAGCTCGACCGTGCCGCACGGGCGGTACCGATGGATGTCGCTCCGGCCCAGGCCACGGCCTACATCGTGAACCCACTGACCGGACGCGACGTGCAGTTCGCGAACCTCTTCCTCACCCACCCGCCCACCGAGGCACGCATCGCTGCACTCCTCGCTGGTACCCCCGCTCTGGCTGCCGGATCCTGAGGCCCCGCTCGCCATCCGCGGGATCGACGAACATCTCAAGCCCATCGACCAAACTGGAGACACCGTGAACTGCCCGACCTGCCCCGACAGCACCCTCGTCATGACCGAACGCTCCGGCGTGGAGATCGACTACTGCCCGACCTGTCGCGGCGTCTGGTTGGACCGGGGCGAACTCGACAAGATCATCGAACGCGACGCAACCCCGCCCCGCCGCGAACCCGACCGTTCCGAGGAGCGCCGCGACGATCGCGACCGTGATCGCGACGATCGCGACCGTGATCGATCCAATGACCGCGGACGCTACGACAACGACGATGATCGAGATGACGACCGCCGCTACTCCGGGAGTGGTCGCAAACGACGCAAGCGCGAGTCACTGCTCAGTGAACTCTTCGATTTCTGATGCTCAGACGACGACAGCGAACCGAAACCGCACCACCCCCGCAATGGCAGTCGCGCTTCGACGACGCCGTCGAACTGATCCGATCGCAACCACAACCACCCTGGCTCGACGATCGGCTCCGTGACCTCGAGCGTTCGCTCGCCGAGACCCATTCCGCACAGAAGCGACTCGACGCATCAATGGCCCAACTCGGAGTCGAACAGACCGCAGCCCAGCTCAAAACAGCCCTGCGCGACCGTCAGGGCGTCGGGCCCGGCGTCGACCGCGCCGTCCTCGACCGACGAATCGAGACGTTGCGGCACCGCTACGAAGCCGTGAACGACATGGCCAATCGACGCGACCGGATCAGCGAACATCTCCTGACCACCGTCGCCGACGTGGAGCTGCTCGCGGTCCGAGCCGTCCACAGCGGCAGCCTCGACACACAGCCGGCGGACGACCTCTCCGAACACCTCGAACGACTCGACATCGACCTGCGTTCCCTCGAACTCGCACGCCGCGAGATCAACGAACTCTGAGGAAGCCGATCCCGCCACATGCACTGCCCCCTCTGTCTCGACACCGTGCTCGACATCACCTTCCACGCCGGCATCGAACTCGACATCTGCCCCCGCTGCCGCGGTGTCTGGCTCGACCGGGGAGAACTCGAGCGGCTCGGTCGTGACACCGGCGCACGCCGACCGGGGGGCGAAGCTGCTGATTCGTCGCTGGCCGACCGCAACCGGTCGCGGGACGACCGACCCAGCAAGAAGCAGCGCAGGAAGCGCCTCTCGGACCGACTCGGCGACGTCTTCGAGGAAATCATCGACCTCTGACCGAGCCCGGGTTCCCGCACGACGCGCCGAGAAGCGAGTCGCTGGCGGCGGTTCTTGCGCGACGCGTCGTGCGGTCGGCGTGATCGGGGCCTAGGTGTGATCAGGATCTGGCGACTTCGCTACTGTCGGGTGGTGCGCATACTCGTGTCGTCCGACCTCCACTACGGGCTGACGCAACTCGACTGGATCGCCGAGCAGGCGCCGGACTTCGACGCGGTCGTCCTTGCCGGCGACCACCTCGACGTGGCGGGCCACGCCGATGTCCACGCCCAGATCGCGTTGTTGTCCGCCTACTTCAATTCGCTCGCCGACCACACGACGATCATCGCGAACTCCGGCAACCACGACCTGTCGAGCCGCCGCGACCACGGTGAGAAGGCCGCCGCGTGGCTCGACGACCTCGACGCCCGGGTGGTGACCGATGGAGCCTCGACGAAGGTCGGCGACGACCTCGTGTCGGTGTGTGGCTGGTGGGAGGGTCCGGTCACGCAGGCCGAACTCGAATCGCAACTGCACGAACAGTCCGCAAAACGCCCCGACGGTGGCCGCTGGATCTGGGTGTACCACTCCCCGCCCGACGCATCGCCGACGTCATGGTCGGGGCGCCGCCACTACGGCGACGACGTGCTGAACCGGTTGATCGACGAGCACCGCCCCGAACTCGTGCTCACGGGGCACGTCCACGAATCCCCGTTCCATCCCGACGGCTCGTGGTACGACCGCATCGGCACCACGCTGGTGTGCAACGCAGGACGACAGCCCGGTCCCGTTCCGGCCCACCTGATCGTCGACACCGACGCCGACGAGGTGATGTGGTGGAGCTTCGAGGGGAGCGAAACGATTCCGCTCACCGCGTCGCTCCCTCAGTAGGGGGAGTCGGGCTCCCGGTCGGAACCGAGGTCGACCTCACGTTGTTCCTGGGAGAGCAGACCCTTCAGCACGGTGGGCACCAACCCGAGCGTGCCCGGTTGATCGGCGAACTGTTCTTCGAGATCCCCGAGGAACGTCGTGACCCGGTGCAGCCGCCTGGCCAGGGTGACAGCCAGGTGGCGTCCGAATTCGGGGACGTCACGAAACAAACGCTCGGCATCGTCGATCCGACGGACCACGCTCGCCTCGACGGCGATGACATCAGCAGATGCCGGGGTTCCGAGCAGCAGGCTCATCTCGCCGACGATCGCTCCGGGCTCGGAGAGTCTGGCAATCGCAACGCCGTTGCGCCGGACCTCGAGCGCCCCGGAGACGAGCACACACAGCGCCGGGTTCGCTTCCCCGAAGCGGATGATGCTGTCACCGGGGCCGACCTCGGACTCGGGTGCACCATCAGCCAATCGGAGGACGTCGGAGGAATCCATCCACGAAGTTTGACATCTCGAGCAGCCGCCGACCACCACCACCATCGAGCGCCGATACCCGACAGTGGATCAGGACAGGTGACGGCCACATTGCGGCCAGGGAGCAGCACCGCGCTCGCTGTAGAGCGCGTAGGCCATGGCGTCCTGGTCGGCCGGTGATGCCGCGGCCGGATCGACGTCGACGAGGCCGGGAGCGTGGCGCTCGGCGACGGAGTTCCACGTCGGCCGATCGAACTGGTACGCACCGCGGTACTTGCCCGACGGGTTGGTGATCGAATAGTCGCCGTTCGACTCACACCGACGCAGTGCCTCCCATTCGCTCCCCGCGGGGCCAGGAGGAAACGTCACCACCGGCGGCGTGTCGGTCGGCACAGGGACGAGTTCGACCGTACCGTGGACGTCGGCATCGGCATCGGCATCGGCATCGGCATCGGCCAGCTCGACATCGGGCGACCGGTTGGCGTCGACAGCGGCAGCGACTGCGGCGGCGATCGTTGCAGCTTCGTCGGTCTCGGGGGCCGGGGTGGCAGGGGTGGCCGCCCGCTCGTCTTCGGCGGGGCGACGCTCGAGCTGCGCACTCGACGGGTCGAGGTCACCCGATACCGCCGGAGCGATCTCGTTGTCGAGTGCTCTTGCGACGAGCGGGGTGCCGCCGATCACGACTGCGGCAACCAGCAGCGCGGCGATCCGGCGGACGAGATCACGGGGCACGCGCCCGCGACGGAATGGGGATTCGGGGTGGGGGGCCATGACGCTCCTTGGCAGCGGGAACCGGGATCGGTCCGCACGGCGGGTCGGCGCAGGGGAATCTGCGCCGAGGCTCGTGTTCGTGAGCGCTCATGTTACGTTTTGATGTCGAAAACGTCGCGAAATAGTGACGAGGCGTCCGTCACACCGGGGACCCGTCGCCCGCCGGAGGACGGGTCAGGACTTGTGGAGGACCTTCTCGCGGAACACGCTCGGGCTGTAGGCAGTGAGCACGACG
>JBBSLH010000284.1:0-5298 GCA_038255425.1 Acidimicrobiales bacterium | reverse complement strand
GCTTCGACGGGGTCGAAGCGGTGTGGACGCAGGGCAAGCGGTTCGGGACCATCGGCTGTCGCATCGGTGGGATTCCTCACGAGATAACGACCCATCGCGCCGAGGCCTACTCACCCGACTCGCGCAAGCCCGAGGTCGAGTTCGCCACCGGGTCTTCGGAGGTGGGCATCGAAGCTGATCTCTCGCGGCGTGACTTCACGGTCAACGCCATGGCGCTCTCGCTCCCGGACGCAACGCTCGTCGATCCCTTCGACGGTATGGCCGACCTCCTCGTCAACAAGGTGCTGCGCACGCCGCTCTCGCCCGAGGAGTCCTTCGGTGACGACCCGTTGCGCATGCTGCGGGCGGCTCGGTTCCTGAACCGCTACGACCTCACGCCGGACCCCGACCTGGTGCTCGCGGTCGAGAAGATGGCCGAGCGACTCTCGATCGTCTCGGCCGAACGCATTCGTGACGAACTGTGCCGGCTCGTCGTCCTCGACGACTGCTCGATCGGTCTGTGGTTCTTGTGCGACACCGGGCTGGCACACGAGTTCTTCCCCGAACTGCCCGAGATGCAGGTCGAACAGGACCCGATCCACCGCCACAAGGACGTGCTCGCCCACACGATCGCGGTCGTCAACAACACCTCGCCCGAACTGGTCCTGCGCCTCGCCGCCCTCTTCCATGACGTCGGCAAGCCGGCGACGCGAGACATCGGCAAGCACGGGGTGAGCTTCCATCATCACGAGGTGGTCGGCGCTCGCATGACCCGCAAGCGGATGAAGGCCTTGAAGTTCTCGAACGAGATGATCGACGACGTCTCGAAGCTGGTGTTCCTGCACTTGCGGTTCCACGGCTACGGCGACGATGCCTGGACCGACGCCGCCGTTCGTCGCTACGTCCGCGACGCCGGCGACCTGCTGCCCCGCCTCAACGAGTTGACCCGGTGCGACTGCACGACTCGCAACCAGCGCAAGGCAGAGATGTTGTCGCGCCGCATGGATCGGCTCGAGGAGCGCATCGATCGCCTGCGCGAGCAGGAAGAGCTCGACTCGATCCGTCCCGACCTCGACGGCGCACGGGTCATGGAGCTCCTCGGCATCGAGCCGTCACGCACCGTCGGCGAAGCCATGGACTTCCTGCTCGAAGCCCGTATGGAAGAGGGCCCGCTCGGCGATGACGAGGCCGAACGTCGTCTCCTCGCCTGGTGGGCCGACCGCAACCCCGACTGACTGCGCAGCTGCCCGGTCCGGGTCTGGAGCTGCTGGTGCGGTCAGGAACTGCTGCGAGACGACAGTTGCCGCCCGGACCACCACCCGCGCCGCCACCGTTTGCCCGGTCCGGGCGATGGGTGCAGGTGTGGTCGATCGTGGTGCGGAGAGCGGCATCGGTGACCAGACCTGGGTGCAATCCGGCGTCGAAGTCTGGCGAAGCGGTCAGGCCCTCGTCCGGTGGAAGACCAGTCGAGCCACCCGACGACCCCTGGTGCGGTGCAGGGCAGTCGGCGCATGAACCGATCGCGTTCGTGGCAGATCGAGCGTCTAGATGCCTTCCTTGCGAGCGCGGAGGATCAGCGTCGCCGGCACGCTCGCCATGGCGGGTGACCAGTGCGGCCCGCCCTGGTCGGTCGGTGCAGGCTCGAGCACCGTGTCGACCCGGAACCCGGCCCGGCCGAGCTCGACGAACAGCATGCTCGTCGACCGGTTGACCATGCCGTGACGTGGATCGTCCACAGGGAACGGCTCGAATTCGAAGGCTGAATGCCGGACCCGCATCCCGTCGAGCAGTCCTGGGTCGAGTTGCATGAATGCGGGATGAGGGAGGGCGATCACGAAGGCGTGTTCGGTCCGCAGCACCCGGTGCAGCTGGCGGAACACCCGCCCGATGTCGGGGACGCGGGCCAGCGACGCGACGCTGACGACGGCATCGATCGTGTCGGCACGGAGGAACGCCAACTCGGCCAGCGAGGCGTGGTGGAGCTCGACCCGGAGATCGGCCGCGTCGACGGCGGCGCGAGCATGGCCCACCTGCTCGGCCGACTCGTCGACGGCGATGATGCGAGCTCCGGCCCGGGCGAGCGCCACGGCGTTGGTACCAGCACCGCAGCCGAGGTCGAGCACCCGCTTGCCGGACACGTCTCCCAACAGCCGCAGCGTGTCCTCACGCGGGATGCACGGTCCGTAGGTCACGGTGTCGTCGGGGAGTGCGCTCCCGGTCGGTGCAGCCACGGTGAACGGGGTCCAAGCCATGAGCCCAGTCTGCCCGTCGTCGCGATCCCCGGCCGGACATGGGTCGGTCATGGGGCCAGACATGGGCCGGACATTGGGCTGATCCGGGAGTCGCTACCCTCGGGCTCGATGTCCTTCAACCCCGGTGCCTCGATACGCGGTGCCGATGCCGATCCGAGTCTGGGCGCCGTCGACTACCGCATGGCACGGCTGGCGTTGGTCAACGAGTTCAAGAAGGGTCGTCTGGCCAAGCACGAAGTGTGCGACGCCCATCCCGAGCTCCGCCGGGCGGCGGCCAACATCGCTCGGAAGACCTCCGAGGTCTGCCCGATCTGCGAGCACTGCCTGTTGGTCCTCGTGACCTATGCGTTCGGGCCGCACCTGCCCAAGTCGGGCTATGCCGTCGAGGACCGCGCCGACATGGACAAGGTGCGCCGCACCACCACTGAATGCACCTGCTACGTCGTCGAGGTGTGCGCCGATTGCGGGTGGAACCACCTGGTCCAGACGTTCCCCGTCCAGGGGCAACGAGGCCGGTGACTGCTCCCGCTGCCACGAGGGCGGCGGGCGTGCCGGCGGGAGTGCTCGAGTCCGGCGCCGCTGCCGGTGCCGCCGTTCTCGCGCTCACCTCGACCGGGTCGATGGTGGTGGGCGCGGTGCTGCTGGCCATCGCTGCGGCCAGTCGTTGGACGCTCGCAGCGGCGCTCCTCGCGACTGCTTCCGTCGCAGTCCGCTTCTCGACCGTGACATTCGACGACATCGCTGGCATCCAGAGCGTGCTCGGGAGCGCCGGCACGATCGGCCCGACGACAGCGGCAGCATCGGCGTGGGTCGCGGCCAGCGCTGTCGTGTTGTCGCTCCGGACACGAGACGACCGCACGGGTCTCCATCGATGCGTGGTTGCGCTCGCCGGCGGCGCCATGGCCGCAGCCATCGCCGTGGGCGCAGGGCCGGGCGGCGACATCGTCCATCGCGTCGCGGTGACGACGGTCGCCGCGCTCCTGGCCTTCGTGTTGATGCGCACGGACGGCAGTCCGCGACTGGCCCGCGCCAGAGCGGTGGTCGCCGTGGTGTCGGGTGTGGCCGCCGTGGTCCTCGCGGCGTGGCCGACATGACGCTCCTGCTCGGTGCCGTACTGGTCGTGCCGCTGCTGGCGGCGGTCGCGCTCGCCCCGCTGTCGCGTCTCTCGGGCGACGAGGCGCGTCGGATCGCGGACGCCGTCGTCCCGGTGACGAGCGGCCTCGTCGCGCTCGGTTGGGTCGTGATCGCCTCGGCCAGCGAGCCGCCGACGTGGGGTCGCATCGTGGCGACGCAGACGGTCGCCGTCGCCGCGGCGGGGGTCGCCTTCGTCGGTGCGTCGACATCGCCGCGCGGGCTCCTCGGACGGTCGACGGCACTCACCGGTCTTGCCTTGTTCGGGTCGGCCGCGGGCATCGACGGCCTCGTCCTGCCCGATCGTTCCCTCGCCGCGGCCCTCGTCGGTCTCGCCTTCTTGGTCGTGGTCGGCGGTGTCGACACTCGTCGCGGCGCCATCGCGTTGTCGACCATCGGGGCCGTCGCTGTCGCCGTCGGCGTGATGCTCGACGACGCCGACAACGGCGCGCTCGTGGCCGTCGCTGGCCTCGGGCTGGTGTTGCTGGTGGCGCTGCGGACCGCCGAGTCGGTCCGACCGCTCGCCGCGCCGCTCCTGCCGGCATTGGTGCTGGGCGTGTACGTGATCGTGGGCGTTGCTCCGAGGACCGACGACATCGACCGCATCGGCTTCGCGGGTGCCGCACTCGGTGCACTCGCCGCGGTGGCGCTGGTTCCGTTCCGATCGGGGACCGGACCTCAGTGGCGACTCCCGCTCGCGGTGATCGGAGCCGGTGTGGTGGTCCTCACGCAAGACCTCCCCGATGCCGGGAGCGCGGGGATCCTCCTCGCCGCCGGTGGCGTGCTCGCGACGGCGTCCGGCCACCCGGTCGCCCTCGTCGGCGCTCTGCCCGGGGTCACTGCGTCACTCGTGGTGTTCGGCGCGGCGACCGAACCGGTGCATGCCGCGGCCGGTGCCGCAGCCGTCGTGCTGCTCCTCGCCGCCTGCGCTGGTGCGACGTCCGATCGCGCGCTCCCGGTCGTTTGGGCCGACCGACTTCTCGTCGTCGCGGCGATCGCGTTCGGCATCGTCCCGCTCTGGGGTTGGTCGGCCATCGCGCTCCCGGATCATGCGGTCGGCGTCGGCGCTGCGGCCGCCTCGGCCCTCGTGGTGATGGTCGCGCTCTCACTGCCCCTGCCAGGAGGTTTGCGGCAGGGCGCCAGTAGGATCACCGGCCGCCGTGACACTGCGGCAGCACCTTCCCATGGCAGCCCGACCCACGAAGCCGTCAGCGAAGTCCCGCCCGAAGAAGAAGTCGACGTCGTCGAAGAAGAAGTCCTCGCCCCAGAAGTCGGGGACGAAGAAGAAGTCGACGATCACGGCGGGCCGGAGCAAACCGGCACGACGCAGCATCCTGTGGCGATTCCGCCGCAGCCTGTTCTTGAGCGCGCTCGTGTTCGTGGCGCTCCTCTCCGGGGCCGGGTTCGTGCTCGGTCAGGTCGAACTCCCTGACGAGGATCCCCTCCTCCAGTCCACGTTCGTCTGTGCCAACGACGTCACCGACGACTGTGGCCCGGACAATGCCATGGCCAAGCTGGCCGGAGAAGAAGACCGCGTCTCGCTCCCGATCGACCAGATCCCGCAGACGTTCATCGACGCCGTGCTCGCGGCGGAGGACCGCAACTTCTACAGCCACGCCGGCATCGACCCGGTCGGCATCGCCCGTGCGATCTACCAGGAGGTCCGGGGCAGTGGCGCCCCGCAGGGTGGCTCGACCATCACTCAGCAGTACGCCAAGAACGCATTCCTCAGCTCCGAACGGACCATCACCCGCAAGCTCAAGGAGGCCGTGCTCGCGGTCAAGCTCGAGCGCGAGTTCGACAAGAACGAGATCCTCCAGCGGTACCTCAACACGGTGTACTTCGGTCGCGGTGCCTATGGCGCCGAGGCCGCGGCCCGGACCTACTTCGGCATCTCGATCCGCAACGTCGACATGTCGCAGGCCGCATACCTCGC
>JBBSLH010000283.1:0-5331 GCA_038255425.1 Acidimicrobiales bacterium | reverse complement strand
AATAGCAACAGCAGGGCGATGATCGCCAACACGACGAGCAGCAGACGAGCGAACGCGTAGAAGGTCATGAATTGCCTCCGATTGGTCAACGGGTCATGAAGAAAGCGGAGAACTCCTGCAACGTGGCGTTGAGGTTGCCGCCGCTGTTCTGCCATCCGCGACACTGCACGTAATCGCCAACGTCGAGCACGGCCACACGCACGCCACTGAGCCCGAAGTCCAACGATCCGCCGATACTCAGTGAGCTCGTCGCAATCAGCGATGTCGCGCCGTTGACGTAGAACCCAACCGACCGAGCGCCCGAGGCGTGCGCTTGGAACAGGATCGTCCCAGACAACAGATAGCGGCCCGCCGTCTGGATCGTGATGCGCGACGTGTTCGTCGATGTCGAGTGCATCGAGTCATTGTCGAATGTCTCCGAGTTGGCGTTCAGCGCCGTCTGGGTCGACGAGCTCAGAGCCTGCGTTGTCGAGTTGTAGACCGCGCACGCCGGCGGGTCGATGAAGAACTCCTGGTTGTCTCGAGTCTGGTCACACCACGCTGCGGTGAGGATGTCGCCGGGGTCAGTGGTCTGGATTGTCGCAAGGTCGACGTAACTCATCGGCGCCCGCTTTCACCCAGGAGACGCTCCTCGGCTCGGGCACGGGCCTCACGAATCGTCGCAGGATCAGTGACCGCATCTTCGAACGAGACGCCCTTGACGACTTCGCCGCAGGCGAGAACGAGCGCACGGCACCAATCGACGTCCGCCGCTGCAGCAGCGATCGCATCGGACAGGGCCACCAGTTCGGGGGCGATCGGATCGCCGGTCGTCGCGTCGTACAGGTCGCCCGCGGGGACGGCTCGGTGACGGCGGAGCCAATCGGCCCGGGCGAGTTCTGCGTCGGCCAGGACTCGGCGATGCGGACCAACAGACGCCTTGGCGTCGCGGTAGTCGGCGCCCGCCAGTTCATGGTCAGTAGGCGAGGACATCAGAACCTCCAAGGGTCGACGTTCCGAGGGCGAACAGGCTGATCTCGTCGCTGACCGCCGGAGAGACGTACAGCTCGACCCAGCATTCGGCGACGCCGGCGGTGATCTGGATGCCGGACACGACGAAGTCGAGTTCGATCGGATCACCGACCCCTTGCGGGGTGCGAGACGCTGAGACCCGATGACCGAGGTCGAGCGCGAGAACAGCGGCCTGGTCTGTCGGCGAGTACGTGTGGAGCGGGATCCGGATCTTGTCGACCTGCGGGAGCGGCGTGGACCGGGTCAGCAGGGTCCACTGACCGCGCTGTCGGACCTCGTTGTCGGTGCCGAGGAGCAAGCCGGTCTGTGAATCCTCGCGGTAACCGATCTCGCCGTTGACGCTCGCGTCGTCCTGGCCGCGAATGTTGCCGCCGTTGCGGCGGGCGTAGTTGAACGCATTGAGGACGAGCTCGATGGCGTACGGGTCGATCACGAAGTCGGCGTAGCCCGCACCGCCCGGCTCATCCGTGAAGGTGAACTGGCTGACACTCCCGGCTGCGGCGGTGTAGGGCCAGAAGCGGTCGTGGAACGTGAGGTTGCCGTCGCGGGCGACGAACAGGCGTCCGTCTTCGGTGGCCTCGAGGAGCTGGAAGTACGAGAGGGCGGAATCGGACTCATCGAACAGTGCGGGACCGACGAACGACTGGCCAGGAGCGATGTCGAGAAGATCAGCAGGCCATCCGACGATCGTCGCCAGGCGCTCGAGGCGTTCGCCGCTGCGATCCTCCGCCCACGGTGCAAGCGCTGCCGATGCGTACGCGGCAGCACGGGCAGACAGGTCGGCGTCGATGAGGGCGGCGCCGTTCATGTCGCCGTTGAGGCCGTAGTCGCCGGCACGGTTGGCGACGGTGTTCCCGAGAGCCCACTTCCGGTAGCCAGGCCACGTCACCGTCGACCCGAACGGCACCGGATTCGCTGTCTCGACACCATCGATGAAGAACCGCCACGACGACGGGTTCCCATTCGGGAACACGACCTGGACGTAGTGGGCCTTGCCGTCGTCGATTCGGGGTTCTCCCGCATACGCATACCCAGGGAACGCCCCATTGACTGCGAACACGGCTGTGAGTTGACCCTCGGCTGGCGGGTTGTTCACCGCGACGGTGAAGTAGGTGGACAGCGAGAAGTCGTTGGCGCCGTAGAGGAGCCCATGGTCCCCGACCACCTCGGCGTCCATCTGCATGGCGGTCATGAACGTGAACGGGAACCCGGAGATCAGCGGCGAGTTGGCGACGAACCCACGGGAGTCGCCGAGCCGATCAAAGTGCGGCGACGACTTGAACGCCGGGACCACACCACCGCGAAAGGTGTTCACGTTGTCGTACTGGCCGCCGGCGTCGCCGACGCTGTCCACGAACTGCGTCGAGCCTGACTCCTCATCGAGGCGCCAGTAGGCGGCGGGGTCGTCCTGTGCGATCTCGTACTCGAGGACCGACGACGGGATCGGCGCCCTCGACAGGTTCTGGAACCCATCGAGGCACTGCACCGGCACGGTCGTGAACGTTGCCCCATCGGGATGCTGCGGCCACGACTTCACGAATCCCCGAGCCACCTCGACACCGGCGATCTCGACCTTGATCGGAACACCGGGGACCAGGTCACCGAAGTGCGGGCCGGCCGTGTTGAGCGGATCGAGCTCCCGGTCCTTGTTGTTGAAAGTCAGGTGGATCGTTCCCGCCCCAGCCTTCCCATGAGCCGACGTCGCGCCACGCATGCTCGACACCAGCTGGCGTCGATCGTTGACCCGGCAGCTTTCGTCGGTCCACGAGATCGACGCGTTCGGCGTCTGCCACGTCGACCCGTAGCCGACGAACACTGCGACCGTCGGGGCGGTCATCAGATTCCGTCCCGGCGGATCGTCTCGATCGCGTCGCGCACCGTGTGCGCGACCTCGGTCGCCGAGATCGACGAGGCATGGATCGCATACCGGTTGATGACCGTCGTTCCGCCGCCGCCACCGAATCCCCCGGATCGGATCCCGGTGTACTCGTTGGCGACGAAGCTGCCCTCATTCACGGACTGCATGAACCCGACGCCGTACTTGTCGACCGCCGACTTCTGTTGCACGAACTCGCCAGGAGTGAGCATCG
This sequence comes from Acidimicrobiales bacterium, assembly GCA_038255425.1. Classification (GTDB taxonomy): domain Bacteria; phylum Actinomycetota; class Acidimicrobiia; order Acidimicrobiales; family Salinilacustritrichaceae; genus Salinilacustrithrix. Next base: position 2,230 of record JBBSLH010000283.1, on the reverse strand, counting down.
CCGGGACCGTGTCCGTGCCCATCGGCCGGAACAACGAACCTCCACCAGCAGCGAGATACGCCACCGATCCCCCGGCGGCGAGATGCTGAGGAACAAGCCCGCCGGTCGCTGCGCCGTATCGCTCACGAGCAGCGATCGAACTGTTCAGGAGCACGTTCCGGCCGACGGCACGAGCACGGGCATCAAGCTCGTTCAGACGCTGCAAAGCGGCCGACGTGTTCGCCTGCACATTGATGCGGACGACGTCAGGGATGGCGTTCGCTGATGCGGCGAGAAGCTCGAACTCGGCGATGTTCCGGTCGGCCTGGGCCTGAGTGATGATTCCCTGATCGACCCAGCCCTGCATTGTTGCCCTGGCATCGTCTACGGAAACGGATCCGCTCTCGATCGCCGCGCGCAGTTCGATCTGGGCCTGTTCGTTCTCGAGTGCAGCGCGGACGACCTCGCGGTTCGCTGCGGCGGCCTCCATCGAGTCAGCACCGAACTCGGCGGCAGCATCAGCAGCGGCCTGTTGAGCCTCGGCGAGGTTCAGGGTCGCGTCCTGGGCGGCGAACAACGGATCGAACTGGGCAGACAGAGCGTCTGCGAGGTCGCTCCACGCGTCCACCGTTTCCTGAATCTGTTGTTCTTGCTCCGAGAGGCCGTCGGTGAGTTCGTCGACCGCGCCCTCGCCGTCAGCGGCCTTCGCTCCTGCGAGCTCGAGCGCCCTGGTGTAGCCGGGGAAGGCGGATTCGACCTCACCGAGAGCGATGCCCTGATCATCGGCAGCGGTCTTCAGGTGCTCGAATGCTGTGGCTGCCAGGTCAACCTGGCCGCCAGAAACCATGTCGGACAAGACCTGATCGAACTCGCGGATCCGGTTCTCGTTCCGTTCTGCTGTTCCCTCGATCCCGGCGAATGCACCGACGAACCCGACGACTCGGGACGTGGTCGAGCCGATGTTCTCACCGATCGACGGGTCTGCGATCTCGTCGAGCGCCGTGACGATTTCCCCGAAGTCGAACCCAGCGCCGGTCCGGGCCAGGATCTCGAGTTCCTCGCGCCACGCCGTCAGGTTCTCTGGCTGGCCGACATCGGTCATCTTCGACAGGGACTGCCCGATGATCACGAACGCTGCTGCGTACGCTCCGGCCCGCAACGCGAACCGTCCGATGCGACCGAGCTGCTGATTCGCGAACTTGCCGGCTTCGCCCATCGAACTGAGGGCTTCGCGGCCCTCGCGTACCTTCGGGCCGATCGTGCCCATCGCTCCCACGACACCAAGTCCCGCGGCCGCGACCGCTGCGAGCGCGACCGCCGAAGTCTGCATCGGGCCCGGGAGCTGAGAGAACGCGTCGATCATGTCGCCCGTGATCTCCACACCACCGTTGAGCGCCGGGAGCAGCACGCCACCAAGATCGATGCCGAGATCGACAGCCTTGTTTCGCAGAATCTCGACCTGGGCGGCGGTGGTTGCGTACCGCTTCTCGGCTTCGGTCTGCAGGGCCGTGTTCTCTTCCCACGCTGCCGACGACATCCCAAGTTGGTCGGTGAGGAGATCACCAGCAGACGCGGTCGACAACAAGGCCCGCATGAGCCGTTGGTCGGTCAGCTCCAGTTCCTTGAACACACCAGTCGTCGACTGGCCAGAGTCATTCATGCGGCCGAGACCCTCGATGAACATGGCGATCGCACCCGACGCGTCGTCACGGAACGCGGTCGAGAAGTCATCGGCGGTGACACCAGCCACTTCGGCGAATGTGTCGAGGTTCTCGCTGCCGTCCAGGACAGCGTCACGGATCGACGTGAACACCTTCGAAAGAGCAGTGCCACCGGCCTCGGCTTCGACACCAACCGAGGTGAGGGTCGACGCGAACGCGAACACGTCCGCCTCGGACAGCCCGGCGATCTTCCCTGCGGCGGCGAGGCGTGTCCCCAGCTCCACAATCTCGGCTTCCGTGGTGGCGGAGTTGTTGCCGAGCTCGACGATCGTGGAACCCATGCGCTCGATGTCCGCGCCGGACGTGCCCATGATGTTCGAGATCCGGGCAAGCGACGTTGCTGCCTCATCAGCAGTCAGGTTCGTGGTCTCACCGAGATCGACCATGACCCTCGTGAAGGATTCGATGTCGCCGACCTTCACGCCCAGCTGGCCGGCCGCCTCAGCGACAGCGGCGATCTCGCCGTGAGTGGCGGGAAGTTCGGAGGCCATGTCCCGTAGCCCGGACTGCAGGCCCGCGAGCTGTTCCTT
>JBBSLH010000282.1:0-5332 GCA_038255425.1 Acidimicrobiales bacterium | reverse complement strand
GGAATCTCGATCGACGAGGCGTTCCTCGACGTCCACGGCCTCCGTCGCACGGCCGGCACACCTCGCGACATCGCGCAGCGGTTGCGAGAGCGCGTGGCAGCCGAGGTCGGCCTCGCCATCACGGTCGGCGTGGCCAGGACGAAGTTCCTCGCCAAGGTGGCCAGCGGCGTCGGCAAGCCGGACGGGCTGTTGGTCGTCGATCCTGATCGGGAACTCGAGTTCCTGCACCCGCTCGACGTGCGTCGGTTGTGGGGCGTCGGTCCGGTCACCGCTGACAAGCTCCGATCCCGAGGGCTCCACACGGTGGGCGACGTCGCCGACCTCCCCGAGTCCGCCTTGGTCTCGATGCTCGGCCCCGGCACCGGACGCCACCTGCACTCGCTCTCGCACAACCACGATCCGCGCACGGTGATCACCGGTCGCCGCCGGTCGTCGGTCGGATCGCAACGCGCGCTCGGGCGCGGCACGCGGTCGAGAGACGAACTCGACGGCATCCTGCTGTCGCTGGTCGAGCGTGTGACCGAGCGGCTTCGTGCGGGGAAGCGGGTCGGTCGGACAATGACGTTGCGGTTCCGGATGGATGACATGTCGCGACAGACCCGTTCACGGACCCTGGTGCAGCCCACCGACCGGACCGACGAGTTCCTCGACGCCGGTCGCGACCTGCTGGGGGAGCGGTGGGCGCATCTGGAGACCGCCGGATGCACGCTGCTCGGTATCTCGGTCGGCGACCTGTCGAGCGCTGACGCCGTGCAACTGGGGCTCGACCTCGACGGCCACGATCACCGCCGCCTCGACCACGTGCTCGACGACGTCCGCAACCGGTTCGGCGCCGGCGCAGTGGGGAGGGCGTCGGTTTGCTTCCCGACGTACCGTTGTGACCCGTGACTCGCATCCTCATCGGTCCCCGCCGGACGTGGCTGGCCGATGCCATCGAGGCCGGGGGCGCGACGGTCGTCACCGAGGCCGCCGAGGGTCCGATCGACGCCGTGGTGTGGACCGATCCCAAGCGGCCGGACGGGCTGCGGACGCTCCTCGACGAGCACCCTGACATTCGTTGGGTGCAGCTGCCGTGGGCCGGGATCGAGCCGTACGTGCCGGTTCTCGATCATGACCGGATCTGGACGTGCGGCAAGGGGGTCTACGCCGATCCTGTGGCCGAACAGGCGCTGACGTTCGCGCTGATGGGGCTGCGGGGAATGGCCACCTATGCATCGGCGACGACGTGGGAACCGCCCGAGGGCCGCAACCTCATCGGTGGCACGGTGATCATCGTCGGCGGTGGCGGCATCGCTCAGTCGCTGGTCCGGCTGCTCGAACCGTTCGGTGCCGACGTCACGGTCGTCCGACGCAGCGTCGCACCCACACTCGACGATCTCGATGCCCTGCTTCCGTCGGCCGACGTGGTGGTGCTCGCGCTCCCGCTGACCGATGAGACGGCGGGCCTGTTCGACGAGCAACGGCTGCGCCTGATGGCGGAGCATGCGTGGCTCGTGAACGTCGCCCGCGGTGAACATGTGGTGACCGACGACCTGGTCCGAGTCCTGTCGGAGGGAACGATCGGTGGCGCTGGCCTCGACGTGACCGACCCGGAGCCGTTGCCAGACGGCCACCCGCTCTGGTCGCTGGCCAACTGCTTCATCTCGCCCCACGTGGGGAACACGCCGGAGATGGCCGTCCCACTCCTGAGCGCTCGGGTCCGGGACAACGTGCGTCGGTTCATCGCGGGCGAAGAACTGGTCGGGATCGTCGACGTCGACGCGGGATACTGACTCGATGCGAGTCACCGAGATCGATCACATCGTCCTCAATGTGGCCGACGTCCGCCGATCGCTGGAGTTCTATGCGGGCGTGCTCGGGCTCGAAACCGTCCGCCTGGCCGAATGGGAGGCCGGCGAGGCGTTGTTCGTGAGCGTCCGCGTGCACGACGGGTTCATCATCGATCTGATCGAGATCCCCCGATCGGGCGAGAACGCCGACCACTTCTGCCTGGTGATCGACGACGACATCGACGCGTTGATCGCCGACGGGACCATCAACCCGACCGACGGACCGTTCGATCTCTCCGGCGCACGAGGCGAGGGCTACTCGGTCTATCTCCAGGACCCGGACGGCAACCGCGTCGAGCTCCGTAACTACCGAGCCTGATCAGGACTCGATCAGTTCGATGACCTGACCGTCGGGGTCGGTGACGAACCCGATGTGCTTGCCACCCATCATCTCGTTGGGTTCCGGTGCACGCATCTGCGCACCGCCGTGCTCGATGGCGAGGGCGATGGTGGCGGCTGGGTCGGGCACGTTGACGACGATCTTGCCGCCGGTGTTCGTGAGGTCGCGCTCGACGCCGTCGGTGTGGCACATCAGGATCAGCGCCACGTGACTTCCGTCGGCGGTGAGGATGGCTTCGTCCATCGTCTCGAGCTCGAGGTCGACGAGCTTCGACATCCCGAACACGTCGCAGTAGAAGGCGGTGGCAGCGGCGAGATCGGACACGCCGATCCCCACACCGCCCAGTCGTGGCCCATGAGTCGTCATGGCACGGATGGTAGCCTGATGGTATGACCAGTGCCATTGACAGTGCCGGCCGAGTGGTGATTCCGAAGCACCTACGCGAAGAGCTGGGATTCGTCGCTGGCCCGGTCGAGATCGTCCGCGACGGCGCCGGTGTTCGCATCGTGCCCGTGGTCGAGTCGACATTGCTCCAAGTCGGTGAGCGCCTCGTGATCCCCGCGTCGGGTGCGGTGATCGACGACGCTGCGGTGCTCGAGCTGCGAGATGCAGACCGCCGAACGTCCGCCGATGGCTGAGGTGCCGATCACGCTCGTCGACACAAGTGCGGCGATCGCGCTCGTGCTCGCTGACCACGAGGCGCATGCGTCGACGTGGGATGCGCTTGCGGACCGACCACTCGGTCTTGCCGGCCACGCGTGGTTCGAGACCTACTCGGTGTTGACCAGACTCCCCGGCGCCAACCGTCGAGACGGAGCGACCGTGGCGTCACTGCTGAATGCGAACTTCACGCACACTCGATTCCTGGAGCCTGCTGCGACCGTCGCGCTGACCACAGCGCTTGCACGCAAGGGCATCGAGGGCGGTGCCGTGTACGACGCGCTCATCGCCGAGGCGGCGCGGTCGCACGAGCTGGTTCTCGCCAGCCGCGACCGCCGGGCACTCGACACCTACCGGGTCGTCGGTGCGGAGGTCGAACTCCTGACCTGAGTGGGCGTAACAGGACTCGAACCTGTGACCTCACGCGTGTGAAGCGTGCGCTCTAGCCAACTGAGCTATACGCCCGTGTTTCGGGAGACGAGGAATGTACTACTGGTCGGGAACGAAGCCGAAGCCTGCTGCCGGGTAGATCTCGGTGGCGGTGATGTTCTCCAGCGGGATGTTGGCGAGGAGGCTGATCTCGACCGGCGTGTCGACGCCTGGTTCGAGCAGGTCGACGTAGGTGTCCGACCCGCCGACGATGCGGCCGTCCGGCCCCCGGTACACGGCGGTGACCCCGGTGTCGGTGAGCGGTTCGGGGAAATCGGACCGAAGCGGGAAGGTGGTGCGGACACCGCTGAACTCCGCTTCCTCGGTGAGGACCTCGCCCACGGCGAAGCTGCCGTCGAAGCCGCCGGTCTCGCGCCAGCGGGCGACGTCGAGCGTGACGTCGAGGTCGACGACGGGCACGGTCGGAGCATCGAAGAACAGCGCACCGACCGCGACCTTCTGGCCAGGAAGGATGACCTCGAGGAACGCCGAGTCGTTGCCGACGTCGTTGCCCGCTTCGTCCAGCAACTTGACGTCGACCTGGACGCCCTGGGCGAGCCACTCGGCGTGCGGATTGTCGATGATGACGGCGAACGTGCCTTCACGGCGTGCCGTGTCGAAGCGGTCCTCGACGATGGTCACGCCCTTGTCGGCGATGCTCAGACCCTCGGCCGGCCCGGGTGGCACGGTGACGTCGGCCGTGAGGTCGTCGAGCGTCGGCGGGTCGGCGTCGGTTACCGACGGTGCTTCGGAGCCGTCACCTCGCGCGTCGGACGTGACGTCGTCGGAGTCGCCCCCGAGAGCGAAGCGGACGCCGAGGGCGAGGATCCCCACGATGATCAGCACGACGATCGCGATGACGAGCGGGGTCCAGTTCCGGTCCGGGTGCTCGGTCTGGATGTGCTCCTCGTCGGCCCATTGGGTGAGGAGGTCGCGGCTGTCGGGATCGACGGTCGGGCTCAGGTCGGCCCAGCCGGCGAAGGGATCGTCGTGCTCGTCGTCCGGTTCTGGCTCTGGCTCGGCAGAGACGTCGCCAGCGCGCAACTCCTCGGCGCGCAGACGGAGGCGGCGGATCAGATCGGACTCTGCCGGCGTGTCGTCGCCTTCGCTCACGGCTTCCAGCCCACCACATCAGTGGCGCTGGTCGGTGTCACGGTCAGGCGAGCGTCTTCTCGAGCCGATCGAGGGCCGCGTCCTCGTCGATGTCGAGCGCGAACGCCAACTCTGACACCAGCACCTGACGTGCCTTGACGAACATCGACTTCTCGCCGGCGGACAGGCCCTTGTCGGCCTCGCGCAGTGCGAGGTTCCGGACGACCTCGGCCACCTGGTAGACGTCGCCCGACTTGAGCTTCTCCTGGTGGTTCTTGAAGCGTCGTGACCAGTTGGTGGGCTCACGGACGTCCTTCTTGGCCAGGACCTCGAACACGTCCTCGACGTCCTCGACCGAGATCGGGTAGCGCATGCCGATCTCCTCGGCCCGGTCGGACGGGACCTTCAGCATGAGGTCGCCATGGGTCATGCGCAGGACGAGGAACTCCTTCTCCTCGCCGAACGTCTCCATGACCTCTTTGCCCTCGACCACGGCAGCACCATGGTGGGGATAGACCACTCGATCGTTGATCTTGAACGTCACTGGCTCTCCTCGAACGGCGCCCCGCGTCGGCTCACGCAGGGTTCGTCAGTTTGCCAGATCGCGTCGGTCACCCGGTGATCGCGACCATGATCGGTTCAGGGAACAGCGGCGGCGGTCCGGACGAGGGCGACGGTCCACGTTCGTCGAGCGAGTACGTCGAACCGAAGATCGGGCACCCGCTCGCGCACTCGCCACTGTTGGGGGCGACGAGGAGCTCCACGACGGCCTGGCCATCTGCAGCTTGTGATCCACCCTGCGAGAGACACTCCCCGGTGTCCATCGAACAACCGACCGACAGGTCGACAAAGGTGTCCGCGTCGAGGCCGGTGACCTCGACGCGGAACCGGTCGCCGGGACCGAACGGGCCGTCGTCGAGGAGTCGGAGCGTTGGTGTCGAGCGTGCTCCCCTCGACGGGTCGAACGAGAGAGGAACCGTGG
>JBBSLH010000281.1:0-5336 GCA_038255425.1 Acidimicrobiales bacterium | reverse complement strand
TCTGACGCTCTGCCGCGGTCCGCTTCCGATTGTCCTTGTCGGGCACCGGTGCCGTCCCGTCGCCGCCCCGCAGGAACGTGAGGATGTCGGTCACGCCCTTGCGGATCGTCTGGGGATCGATCCCATGTTCCTCGTTGTACTCGAGCTGGAGTTGACGACGGCGCTGGACCTCACCGATCGCTCGGTTCATCGAGTCGGTGACCTTGTCGGCGTACATGATCACCTTGCCGTTCACGTTTCGAGCGGCTCGGCCCATGGTCTGGATGAGCGACGTCTCCGACCGGAGGAACCCCTCCTTGTCCGCGTCGAGGATCGCCACGAGGGACACCTCGGGCAGGTCGAGACCCTCGCGGAGCAGGTTGATGCCAACGAGCACGTCGAACTCGCCGAGCCGCAGCGCACGCAGGATCTCGATGCGTTCGATGGTGTCGATGTTGGAGTGGAGATACCGGCAGCGGACGCCTTGTTCGAGGAGATACTCCGACAGGTCCTCGGACATCTTCTTGGTGAGCGTCGTGATCAACACCCGCTCGTCCTGCTCGATCCGCAGGCTGATCTGCTCCATGATGTCGTCGATCTGTCCCTTGGTGGGCTTGACCACGACCTCGGGATCGACGAGACCGGTGGGGCGCACGACCTGTTCGACGATGCGCGAGCTCTCCCGTCGTTCATACGCAGACGGGGTCGCCGACACGTACACGACCTGGTTGACCCGCTCGGTGAACTCGTCGAACTGCAGCGGACGGTTGTCTGCCGCAGACGGGAGCCGGAATCCGTGGTCGATCAAGATCTCCTTCCGGCTGCGGTCACCCTCGTACTGCCCGTGGAGCTGGGGTACGGCGACGTGCGATTCATCGATCACGACCAGGAAGTCGTCGGGGAAGAAGTCGAGCAGGGTGTTCGGTGTCTCTCCCGGCGCGCGCCCGTCGATCGGCGCCGAGTAGTTCTCGATGCCGTTGCAGTACCCGACCTCCTGCATCATCTCGAGGTCGTATTGGGTGCGCATGCGAAGGCGCTGGGCCTCGAGGAGTTTGTTCTCCTTCTCGAAGTACGCGAGCCGTTCCTGGAGCTCGGCCTCGATCCGGACCACCGCCTTCGCCAGACGGTCCTCCCCCGCGACGTAGTGAGTGGCGGGGTACACGGCCAGATCCTCGTGCTCGCCCACCTTCTCACCGGTCAGCGAGTCGACGACGGTGATCTCCTCGATCTCGTCGCCGAAGAACGTGATGCGAACCGGATCCTCGTCGTAGGCGGGGTGCAGCTCGAGCGTGTCGCCGCGCACCCGGAAGTTGCCGCGGACGAGGTTTGCATCGTTGCGGTCGTACTGCATGTCGACCAGCTTGCGGAGGACATTCCGCTGGTCGTACTCCTCGCCGACCTTCAGGTAGAGCAGGTTGTCGCGGTAGTCCTCAGGCGAACCGAGGCCATAGATGCACGACACCGACGCGACGACGATCACGTCGCGACGGGTGAGTAACGCCGAGGTCGACGCATGTCGGAGCCGGTCGATGTCGTCGTTCACCGAGGAGTCCTTCTCGATGTACGTGTCGCTCGACGGCATGTACGCCTCGGGCTGGTAGTAGTCGTAGTAGCTGACGAAGTACTCGACCTTGTTGTCGGGGAAGAACTCCCGGAACTCGCTCGCGAGCTGGGCGGCCAGCGACTTGTTCGGTGCGATCACCAGGGTAGGCCGCTGTACCTGCTCGATGGTCCAGCCGATGGTGGCGCTCTTGCCGGAACCCGTGATGCCCAACAGCGTCTGCTGGCGCTCGCCGGCCAGGATGCCCTCGGTCAGCTGCGCGATCGCCTGCGGTTGGTCGCCGGCCGGCTTGTAGTCGGCCACCATGCGGAATTCCGTCATGTCGTGACGCTATCGACGTGCCGTGACCGACCGATCGGTCACGGTGCGTCCGTGAACTCGCCGGACTCGATCCGTCCCCACAGGTCCTCGACCTGGGCACGGAGGTCGTCGACGGTGCCGGAGTTGTCGAGCACGACATCGGCCTTTGCGAGGCGGTCCTCCCGGCTGACCTGACGAGCCATCCGGGCTCTCGCGTCCGTCTCGCTGAACCCGCGGTGTTCGATCAACCGAGCGACAGCGAGATCCGGGTCGACGTCGACGACAATCACCGCAGCCATGTCGTCGCGGCCGCTCTCGACCAGCAGCGGGATGTCCATGATCACGACATCGTCGGTCTCCGCCAGATCGACGAGTCGTGCCGCGATCGCTGCTCCGACAGCCGGATGCACGATCGAGTTCAGTGTCTTCAGGGCGTCGTCGTCGCCGAAGACGATGTCGGCGACCGCCTGGCGGTCGAGCGTGCCGTCTGCCGCCACGATGGCGGAGCCGAAGGCTTCGACCATCGCTTCGAAGACGGGCTCCCCGGGCGCCTGGAGCTCGCGCACGATCCGATCGGCATCGACGACGGCGGCTCCACGCTCCTCCAACATCGATGAGACCGTCGACTTTCCCGACCCGATACCACCGGTGAGTCCGAGACTGAGCACGCCAGGAACCTACTGGTGCAGCCCGCGCCGGGTCGCGCTGCCCAGAACGGACTAGTCCACACGTCAGGCAGGAAATGACACCTCCGGGCTATGTTCCCCAAAAGGGACAGGAACGACAATCGTTGCAGCCTTCCCATTCTCAGAAGCGACCGCCTACACCCGCGACACTCGGCCGCTAACTTGCTCACCGCAACCGGTCGCCGCGAGTTCTCGCGGTCTCCGGAGGCGAGGGGCTGATCCAGCGGGCCGCCAAACGGAGGAACCAGTGCGCCAACGATCCAATCTCATCATCCTGTTCGGGATTGCCTTCTTCATCGTCGGCGGCGCGATCGCATATCTCGTCCTGAACGACGATGACGGCGGCGGGAGCAGCACCAGCGGCAAGGGCGACGTCGCGGAGGTGACCGTGCTGGTCGCCAGCGATGACATCGCACCGAACACGCTCGGCTCGGACGTGATCGAACAGGGCCTGATCGAGACGAAGCAGGTGTCCACGGCCACCAAGCCGCCGGACGCTGTTCCGTCCGCCTCCGGCCTCGACAACCAGATCTTCGCCGTGGGCGTCAGCAAGGGCGACGTCATCACGACTGCCCAGCTCACGACCCGCTCGTTGAGCAACGTCCAGATCCCGGAGGGGTACGACGGACTGGCCGTCACCGTCGAATACACGCCGGGTGGCGCGGGATACATCGCGCCGGGCGACACCGTGAACGTGTATGGGGTCTACGGCGTCCCGGGCAGTGTCAGCGACGGTGGCCTGACCACGAGCTCCGACGGTGGCCCCATTGCAATTCCCCGGTCGGAGTTGGCGCTGACCAACGTGTTGGTCCTCGGCGTGAGCGACCAACAGCCGACCGCGGCCCAGACGGCGGCGAACGCTGACGACACCGCGGCGACCGGTGCCCGGGCGGAGTCGAACCGGCCGCTCACCTACCTCCTCGCCCTTCGCCCGACCGATGTCGAGCGCGTGGTCCAACTCACCTCCTTCGCGCAGATCTACCTCAGCCTCACCGCCGACGACGCACCCAATGTCGGCGACACACCGGGCGTCGGTGGCGACACCGTGAACGGTCCCGTCAGCGCCGCCAGCGCGGCACCGCAGTCGTGATGAACGCCCCAGCACCGGGAGGATCAACCGAGTGACGAAGATCCTCGTTCTCGACCGAGGCGATGGACTCGCCGAGCAGATCCGCGGGCTCTCCGATCAGTTCTCGGAAGCACCGAAGATCACTGCGTGCACGCGCATCGGTGCCGTGGGCGAGATGCTCGAGGAGGAAGGTCCCTTCGAGTTGCTCGTCGCCGGACCGAGTCTGGGCACCCGTTCCGGCCTCGCCCGCCTGCGGATCATCGCCGAGGAACTGCCCGAGATGCGAATGGTCCTCGCGTTCTCGCGACGACCGGACGCATCGCTCCGCGACATCGTCCGCACCGGAGCCATCGATCTCCTCCAGCTCCCGGTCGAAGACGCCGACCTGGTCGAATCATTGGAACGTGCCGCCGCGCTCGTCCCCGATCCACCTGCACCCGTGATCGTCGAGCAACAGGCGCCGGCGACCACGATCGCCGTGGCTGACGCTCCGGTGCCGGAACAGGATCGGCCGGGCATCGTGTACACGATCGCCTCTGCGACCGGCGGCTGTGGCAAGACGTTCTATGCGACGAACCTGGCCTGGTTCCTGCACAACTGGATGGGCAAGCGGGTCTGCATCGTTGATCTCGACCTGCAGTTCGGGGAGGTCTCCACCGCGCTGCGTCTCCGGCCGAAGTACACCATCTTCGACGCCCTCCAGCGCGAGGACGCCGACGAGAGCGACCTGACGGCGCACATCGAGGAGTACACGGTCGTCCACGACACCGGCGTGCACGTGCTCGCCGCACCCCGCGACCCGAGCGAGGCCGATCGCATCAGCCCGCCCGACGTCACCCGCATCCTCGAGGCGGTCAGGAACCGGTTCGACTACGTCCTCGTCGACACGCCACCGGCCCTCGCCGAGACCGTCCTCGTCGCGTTCGACCTGTCCGACCTCCTCTACGTCATGGCCACCCTCGACCTGCCGAGCGTCCGCAACATGAGCGTGTTCCTGAGCACCCTCGAGCGCCTCAAGATCGACACCGGCGACCTCCGACTCGTGCTCAACAAGGCCGAGGAGGACGTCGGGATCGACATCGATCAGGTCACCAAGCTCTTCCCGCAGGGGTTCGAGTCGATCCTCCCCTACGCCAAAGAGGTCAGCCGCTCCATCAACCTCGGCATGCCTGTCATGGCGGCGTCGCCCGAGGCCGAGATCTCACGGCTCATGGCGCAGGGAATGAAGCTCGTCCTGCCCGACGCCCTGCAGACGCAGCTCGACTCAGAGATTCAACAGAAGCGAGCCGGCATCCGCCGGTTCTTCCGCAAGTGACCGACATCTCGGTCACGGTGATCCACCGCCAAGAGTGACCCAACCAGGGGGTTCACGATCGTGAAACTGTCCGAGAAGCTCGCCGCCCTCGAAGAAGAGGAGGGCAAGGACACCGCTGCCGCGGCAGCTGCATCCAGTTCCGACGATGCTCCCGCGCGGCGAGCCAAGCCGTCGCGGTCGAAGGACGGTTCGCCGTGGGACGACACCAAGAAGAAGGTCCGGCGGCTGATCCTCGACGAGATCGCCGACAAGATCAAGGAACTCGACGCCGAGGAGCGGGAGAAGGAACTCCGCACGGCGCTCGACAAGATCCTCCAGCGTGAGGACATCTCGGTCACACCGCTCGAACGACGTCGGTTCGTCGCGGAGATGGTCGCCGACACGCTCGGTTACGGACCACTCGACCCGCTCCTGGCCGACGCGGCC
>JBBSLH010000280.1:0-5357 GCA_038255425.1 Acidimicrobiales bacterium | reverse complement strand
CTGGGTGGGCGCCTCACGAACGCCCAATCTCTTCGAGCAGATCCCGTACCTGATCTCGGGCGGCCTCTTCGGCCTCGGCCTGGTGTTCCTGGGAGCGTTCTTCTATTTCGCACACTGGTTGACCGAACTGGTCAAGGAGACGCGAGCAGGATCGGCTGCGCTCCTCGAGGCGATCGCCAAGCTCCAGGAGACGATCGCCGTCGGCGCGTCCTCCAGCAATGGTCGAACCGTGATCGACGACGACGTCGAGTTGGTCGCAACCGCTCGCGGCGCGATGGCACATCGGGTCGACTGCGCTGTGGTCGTCGGCAAGGGCGACCTCCGGCCGGTCACGTCCGACGGAGGGCTCGCACCGTGCAAGATGTGCGATCCCTATGCGGAGGAGCACGAGCTCCACGCCTCAGCCTGAGCGGAGTTCCCACCGATCCCGCACCGCGCTCACGGTGACGGGAGCTGCTGCGACCCGCGGGGCAGCCGCGGGCGTGGCTGAGAACCTCGGCGCCGGTGCCGGCTGGAGTGCGCCGTCCACCACGATCACCGTCTCGCGAGCTCGCAGCTGCGGATGGTCGCCGATCTCCCCCATGGTCAGCACGGGCGCGACGCAGGCGTCGGTCCCCTCGAACCGCCGCGTCCAGTCGTCGCGGGACCGAGTGAGGAATCTCGCCTCGAGCACTGCACGGAGCTCCGGCCAGCGTGCTTCATCGTTCTGATCGGGAAGATCGGATGCGAGAACCTCGAGTCCTTCGAGGAGTGCGGCGTAGAACGGAGCCTCGATGGCGCCGACAGCCACGAACGCGCCGTCGGCGCACTCGTAGCAGTCGTAGAACGGAGCGCCGGAGTCGAGGAGGTTGGTGCCTCTCTCGTCGGACCAGAAGCCGCTTTCTCGCGCGCCGAGCAATGCGCCCATCAGCATCGCCACGCCGTCGACCATCGCCGCATCGACCACCTGACCCCGACCGGACTCGCGGGCCGACACGATGGCAGCGAGCATGCCGAACGCAAGGAGCATGCCGCCCCCACCGAAATCGGCCACGAGGTTCAGAGGCGGGGTCGGAGGCTGATCGCGTCGGCCGATGTGGGCGAGCGCTCCGGCGGTCGCCGCATAGGTGATGTCGTGACCGGCGGTCTGCGCGAGTGGACCGTCTTGACCCCATCCGGTCATCCGGCCGTACACGAGTCGTGGATTGCGCTCGAGCAGAACGTCGGGACCGAGCCCCAGGCGTTCGCACACGCCGGGTCGGAACCCTTCGATGAAGCCGTCCGCGACATCGAGGAGCCCGGTCAGGGCCTCGAGGTCGACAGGAGACTTGAGGTCGAGTTCGATGCAGTCACGATTTCGATTGAGGACGTCGAATCGGCCCATCAGCCCATCGCCACCGGCGCCCGGTCGAGCGACCCGGACGACGTCTGCGCCGAGATCGGCCAGCGCCATCGCAGCGAAGGGCGCGGGACCGAGACCGTTCAACTCGACGATGCGGATGCCTTCGAGCGGTCCGGTCATCGTCAGGGCAGACGACCGGCGACGTCGTCGACCGCCGTGCGGACGAAGGTGCCGAAACCCGGACGTGCGCACGCGGCGTGACCATCCTCGAGCCGGTGGACCGTCGCACCGGGAATCGCGAAGGCCAGGCGGCCCTGCTCCGCGGGTCGGATCGCCAGGTCTCTCGTCGTCACCACGCAGCTGGTGGGCACGTCGATGTCGCCAACCCACTTCCGCGCGTTGTAGTTGCCGACGGCCTGGCCTGCCTCGAGGATCGTCCGGGCGTTGTGTCGCCGCATCTCCGCCGCGGCCCACCGACCCATCGACGCTGGTCGCCCTGGCGCGTCGGTCGGTATCCGCTCGCGGATCGCCCGGATCGGCAGCCGCGTCACCTGTTGTCCTGCTCGGGTGCCTCCCGCGGCCGCAGCCATCGCCGAGGTGAAGATGAATCGCTCGCGCGTGCCGGCGACGAAACTCGACGACGTTGCGACGAAGACGAGGCCTGCGACCTTGTCCCGATGTCGCTGCCACAGCAACTGCGCGACCGGTCCGCCCATCGAATAGCCGACGGCGATGACCGGGCCGCACTGCAGATGGTCGATGATCGCGGCGAGATCGTCGGCGCAGTCGGCCAAGCGGAACCGGCGCCGCGAACGAATCCCGCGACCGTGGCCACGAAGGTCGGGCGCGACGACGCCGTATGAGCCACGGAGATCGTCGAACGTCTGGAACCAGTTCAATCCCCCGCTCGCGAGCCACCCGTGAACGAGGAGGACGGTGGGGCCGTCTGCAGGACCGGCGATACAGCGCACGAACGTCGCGCCACGACCGGGCAGCTCGATCCGCTCGCCCAGAGGCAGCGGTGGACCAGCGACCGCTTGCGGCTCTCCTCGATCGGAGATCAGCTCGACCATGCCCGCCCCTCGTCCCATGCAGCAATTCTGACACACCGTCAGATTCGCTCCTGGACACTGCCACCACGGCGTCAATCGTCCGCTTCTCCGGTGGTCCGATACCCTGGCGTGCCGCTATGGCCACCCGCATCGAGATCGAACTCACCAGTCGCCGCGACGATGCGACCTTCACCTGGAGGGCCGCCGGAGCGCGGCAGCCCAAGGGTGTGGTCGACGCGTCGCTCTTCCCCGCAGACTCCGCCGTCGGTGCGCAGTTCAAGGTCGACGCTGACTTCGAACTCGAGGGCATCACCATCCTCGCCGTCATACCAGCGAAGGCGCCGAAGAAGCAGACCGAGACGCTCCAACTGCTCGCCCGCGAGGACGAGCCGCTCGTCACGCAGCAGTTGGCTCCGAAGTCCAAGCGCGATGGAGATCGCAAGGGCCGCGGCAACCGCGACCGGAAGCCACGCGGTGACAGCAAGGGTCGAGACGACAGTCGTGGCGATGGTGGAAACCGTGGCGGCGATCGACCTCGCACACCGGCCAAGCCGAAGTTGCCTCCCAAGCCGAAGCCGCCGCGCCTGAAGGCCGGCCGTGCCCATCGAGACGAGGTCGTCGCGGGTCTGCCCGAAGAACAGAAGCCGGTTGCACAAGAGGTCATCAAGGGTGGCTTGCAGGCGGTTCGCCAGGCAGTGGCGACGCAGAACACTCAGCTCGAGACCGAAGGCAAGCCGCAGATCGACGAGACGCGGATGGTCGCACTCGCCGAAGAACTCCTCGCCAAGGTCCGCGTCGCCGAGTGGCGTGATCGCGCCGAGGCCGCTCTCGATCAAGCCTCTTCCGTCGACGTCAGAGACCTGCGCTCCGTCGTGACCGCTGCCGATGGCGCGGCCAAGGACGAAGAGACCCGAGCACTCGCTGCGCAGCTGCGCGAAGCGCTCGCCGTTCGGCTCGATGCCGATCACCAGGCGTGGATCGACGAGATCATCGAACTCCTCGACGACGACCGCGTCGTGCGAGCCCTACACCTGTCGTCACGACCACCCAAGGCTGGTGCTCCGCTGCCCGCCCCGGTCGCGATGCGTCTGGTCGAGGCTGCGAACGCCGGGATGACGGCGGAGATGTCGCCCGACCGGTGGGGCTACATGCTCGACGCGCTGGCGCACTCGCCGGTTCGTATGCAGGTCGTCCCCGCCTCGCTGCCGACCAAGGTCACCGCCGAACTCACGACCATCATCAAGCGCCACGCGGCGCGACTTCCCGACATCGCCCAGATCTTCGGCATCGAGGCCGAGAAGCGGCCGCGCAAACGCAAGAAGCCTCGTCCGCCGAAGCCGGAGACGCTGGCCGTGGCAACTACGGACGAACCGGCTCCAGCGCCCGACGGCGCTGCCGAGACGCCGACCGAAGCACCGGTCGAGACACCCGAGCGCACGGCCGAGAACCCCGAAGAGTCCGACGTCGCGCCTGCGGCCGCTGCTGACACGCCGGAGGCCCCGGACACGGCGCCCCCGACTCCCGAGGCCCCGACTCCCGACGCTGGCTAGCTGGAGTTCGTCCGCGACGTGCGGGCGTGGCTCTGGCGACCCCGGAATTCACCGGTCGACGTGTCCTCGTCCCAGCGGGCGCCGCACGAGGCGCACACGCACGAGTCGATCCGCAGCGAAGCCAGGTAGAGACGGTCGATCTCGTATGCCTCACAGAAGGGGCACTGCAGACGGCTCGCCTCGTCACCAGTCTCGGTGGACACGGCGGCACCATACCGCCCTCGTGACGGCTGTGTGATCCACGACAGGCAATGGGCGTTGCCACAACCGTCGGCAGTAGGGTCGCCGCCATGATCGACTACGAGACGCGGGGCAATGTCGCCCTGATCACCATCAACCGTCCCGAGGCCAAGAACGCCGTCAACGGCGACGTCGCCGAGGGCATCGAAGCTGCCATCGACAAGCTCGAGGCCGACGACGACCTCTGGATCGGCGTGCTCACGCACGTCGGCGACGTCTTCTGCGCAGGTGCCGACCTCAAGGCCATCAGCTCGGGCGACGCAGCACGTCTCGCCACGCCCACCGGCGGGTTCGGCGGCATCACGTCGAAGAAGCGCACCAAGCCGATCATCGTCGCGATGAACGGCCCGGCCTACGCCGGTGGCTGCGAGATCGTCCTGTCCTGCGACCTCGTCGTGGCCTCGACCGATGCGAAGTTCGGCGTTCCCGAGGTCAAGCGGAACCTGGTCGCCGCCGCAGGCGCGCTCTTCCGCCTTCCCGAGGCGATGCCCAAGAACCTGGCCATGGAGATGCTGCTCACCGGCGATCCGATCAGCGCACAGCGCGCCTACGACGTCGGCTTCGTCAACCGCCTGGCCGAGAGTGGCAAGGCCGTCGACGTCGCACTCGAGTTCGCCGCCCAGATCAGCGAGAACGCTCCCCTTGCCGTCCGCAAGAGCCGCGAGATCGCTCTCAAGTCGTATGCCTCCGACGAGGAGGCCTTCGCCGACTCCGGCCGGGCGATGGGCGAGGTCATGTCCAGCGAGGACACCGGCGAGGGTCTCACTGCATTCATCGAGAAGCGCAAGCCCAACTGGAAGGGCCGCTGACGCTCCTGAACGTCAGGTGCCGGGCATCAGGTGCCGGGCATCAGGTGATCGTGTCGATGATCTGATGATCGTGCAGGAACTCGGCCAGTCCGTCGATGAGCTTCCACTCAGCGACCTCGTGCAAAGGCACCCACGCGACCTCGGCGGCATCGTCGCCGGCGGTCGCTGGGGCCTCGGGGTCGAGCACGGTCACCCGGTGATCGAGGATGACGAAGTGCGCGTCGTCGATGAATCGTTCGACGATGCCGACCAACTCGCCGCACACGCCCTCGAGCCCGGTCTCCTCGCGGAGTTCACGTACCGCGGCCTCGGCGATGAGCTCGCCGTGTTCGACCCTGCCGCCGGGCACTGACCACGATCCCTCGGCCGGTCCGCGACCGCGACG
>JBBSLH010000279.1:0-5390 GCA_038255425.1 Acidimicrobiales bacterium | reverse complement strand
GATGTTCGCGACGCTCGACGCGCACCTCCCACGTCACACGCTGGCGGACGCCGCACTGACCGGGAAGCGCTACGACGCTGCGGACGCGCTCGCGGGCGGCATCGTCCACGAGACGGCAGCCGAGGAGGCCGTGCTCGATCGCGCGATCGAGGTCGCAGCATCGCTCGCCGACAAGGATCGGAATGTGATCGCCGCACACAAGCAACTCCTCTACGGCGACCCCGTGCGCTGACGGAGGTCAGTCGAGGAGTTCGAAGTCCTCGAAGTCGAACCCGGGTGACACCAGGCAGCTGACGAGCGCGTCGCCCGGGCCGGGGAGCGTGCGCTGCCAGGTCCCGGCAGGGACGACGACCTGCAGACGTTGACCGACGGAGACGTCGACGCCGACGGTGGCCTGACTCGCCGGCACCGGCACGCCGCCGTTGCCGCCGAGTTCGACGGTGACCGACCCGAGATGTGCGAGCCAGATCTCCTCCGAGGCCACGCGGTGCCACGCCGACGACTCGCCTTCGTGGAGCAGGAAGTGGATCGATGTCGCGGTGGCCCGCACTCGACCGTCGGGTGTCTCGACATCGACTCGTGACCGCCACACCTCCCGGAACCACCCACCCTCAGGGTGCGGCTCGAGGTCCAGCGCGGCCACCAGTGGATTCGTCATCGACACATGATGGACGACGGCGTCAACGATCCGCCGGGTCTTGGTTGTAGAACGCGCCGAGGACGTCGTACAGGGCCGGCTCGTTCTGGCGGAGCTCGACGGCACGGTCGAAGAACGCTTCGGTCGCGACCGCGAAGAACTCCGCCGGATTGGTGCCCCCGTAGACGCGCAGCGGCGGTCGTGGCTCGCCGGCTCGAACCGCTTCGTAGACCTCGGTGCAGGTGCGGATCCACTGCCGTCGGTCTGGCCGGTCGAGCGGAGGTGTCCCGTCGATGATCCCGTCGAGCATGTCGATCTTGTGGGCGAACTCGTGCAGCACGACGTTGTGGCCGCGTTCTGGATGGCGGGCGCCAGCGATGGCTTGGTTCCACGAGATCAGGACGGGCCCTCGCCGATCCTGGGCGAGGCCGTGGATCGGCATGATCGAGTCGGTGACCGTGCCGCGCACCGGCCCGGACCGCTCGCCGTGCGTCGTCATGCCAGCCGGATGGACGATGATGCTCGTGACCAGGTGGTAGTGGTCGGTCGACAACCCGAGTATCAAGAGCGCGGCTTGCGCGGCGATGACGACGCGGATGGTGTCGTCGAGAGCGAAGCCGCGCGCCGCTTCCCAGGTCTTGCGGCGAAGCAACCATTCGGTCGTGGCGAGCAGGCGGTCGCGTTCGTCCTCGTCGAGACGGTGCCAGTGCGCGACCTCTCTGCTGATCAGGTCTTCGGCATCGTCGGGGAGGCCGCGACGGCGCAGCCTCATCGAGCGTTGGTCACGCAGCGCCGCCGTACCGCTCGACCAGGCGGGGGATCCGGCTCGCGAAGCTGACCTTCTCGAAACACGCAGTGGCGCCCCGGGCTCGACTACGGGTGAACGTGTCCTCCGCGGCGTGAGCGCTGACGACGAGAACACGAGAATCCGGGCAGCGTCGCTTCAGCTCGGGTAGAGCGGAGAGGCCGTCGCGATTGGGCATGAACAGGTCGAGAACGATCAGGTCCGGGCAGATCTGGGAGACGCGCTCGATGCAGTCATCGCCGTCGACGGCTTCGGTCACTTCGGCCCCGCTGTCCTCGAACTCCATGCGATACAGCAGGCGGATGTTCGGCTCGTCATCGCAGATCAGGACCCGCATGGCCACACCGTACGCGGATCACCGCCGGCTCGCTCTGCCTATGGTGACGTCATGACACTCGAGGGTGAATACGAGCCGAGCGCCTGGGACTGGGTCCGAGAACAGGTCGAGGCCTACGAACGTTCCGGCGGAACTGAGGCCAACACCCTGTGGGACACGGGCATCCCGATCGTCATCGTGACCACCCGCGGTCACAAGTCGGGCAAGATCCGCAAACTGGCCCTGATGCGCGTCGAGCACGAGGGCGACTACGCCCTGGTTGCTTCGGTCGGGGGTGCTCCGACGAACCCGGGCTGGTACCACAACATCAAGTCAGACCCGTCCGCGCTGATGCTCCAGGACGGCCCGCAGCCGTTCGATGCGGTCGCTCGCGAGGTCGAGGGCGACGAGCGCTCCGAGTGGTGGGATCGAGCGGTGGCGGTCTATCCGTCCTACGCCGAATACCAGGAGAACACCGAGCGCGTCATCCCGGTGTTCGTCGCGTCACCCGCCTGACGGCTCCATGGGATTGCTGCGGTTCTCCTACGGGACGATGGGTTCGGGCAAGAGCACGCTTGCGCTCCAGATCCACCACAACCTCTCGAAGCGGTCGCGTCGGGGGATGCTGTTGTCGCTCTTCGACCGAGAGGGGGCGCGTGTCTCGAGCCGACTCGGCGTCTCGGTACAGGCCAGCGAGGTCACGCCGGAACTCGATCTCTGTGCCCTGGCGGAGCGGTTCGTCGACGAGCACGGACGCCTCGACTACGTCGTGTGTGACGAAGTCCAGTTCTACGAGGTCGAACAAGTCGACCAACTGGCGCGAATAGTCGACGAGCTCGACGTCGACGTCTATGCCTTCGGATTGCTGACCGACTTCCGTGGCGTGCTCTTCGACGGGACCCGCCGCATGTTCGAGGTCGCCGACGAGCGGGTCGAACTGCATGTCGAGGCGCGTTGCTGGTGCGGTGCGCGTGCCATGAACAACGCTCGCCTCGTGAACGGCGAACTGGTCCGCGAGGGCGACACCATCGTGGTCGGCGACACTCGGGGGCCGGACGAGAAGCCGCTGTTCGGCGACGTGGTCACCTATGAACTCCTGTGTCGCAGACACTTCCGCAGCGGCACGCTCGAGCCCTGAGCGTCACACCCCGAGCGGTGCGTGCGGATAGTCGTCGAGCACGAGGCGGGCGAACCGCTCGCACTCGTCGACGTGCGGGTAGCCCGACAGGATGAAGGCGTCGATGCCGACCGCTCGGTAGGCGTCGAGCTTCGCCCGGACCTGATCCGGATCGCCCACGATCGCTGCACCGGCGCCGGATCGTGCGCGTCCGATGCCGGTCCAGAGGTTGGCCTCGGCGAAGCCGTCGTCGTCGGCATCGTCCCGCAACTCGGTCTGGCGGTTGACGCCGGCGGACGTGGTGTCCAGCGATCGCGCTCGGATGGTGGCCCCGATCTCGTCGTCGAGTTTCGAGACGAGGGCGCGAGCGGCGTCCATGGCCTGCCCTTCCGTCTCGCGGACGATGACGTGCGTCCGCAGTCCGTACTGCAACGTCCGCTGCTCTGCCGCGGCGAGCGCCGTCATCTCGTTGACGGTGTCGCCGACGGATTCGACGGTGTCCGGCCACGTGAGGAACACGTCGGCGTGTTCGGCGGCCGTCTGCTTGGCGTCGGGGGAGAAGCCGCCGAAGTAGAAGGGTGGACAGCCGCGCCCTTCGCGGGCGATCCGTGGGGCGTCGATCGTCAGGTCCACGAACCCGCCGTGGAAGTCGACCGACTCGCCGTCGAGCAACGATCGCAGGACCGCCATGTACTCGCGGGTTCGCTGGTACCGCGGGCCACTCTCCACCGACTCGCCGGGGAGGTCGCTGCTGATGATGTTGATGGTGAGCCGACCATCGAGCAGGTGGTCGAGCGTGGCGAGTTGGCGGGCGAGTTGTGCGACGACGAATTCGCCGCACCGGACCGCCACCAGCAGACGCATGCGTTCGACCAGTGGAGCAATCGCCCCAGCGAACGCGATCGAGTCGATGCCCAACGCGTAGCCCGACGGCAGGAGGATGTTGTCGAAGCCATTGCGGTCGGCGGCGAGCGTGATGTCCCTGCAGTGTGGCCAGGAAGACTGCAGCGTTGGGTCGGGTGCCCCGAGGAACTCGTAGTCGTCGTCGCAGAGCGCGCCGAACCAGGAGATCTCGGGGGCATCGGGTCGGGTCACGGCAAGGGCACGCCGTCGGAGGCGACGATCAGTTCGTAGACGTCGGTGCGGTCGAGGTGGACGTCCAACGCTCGGCGAGAGGCGATGAGGCGCTGTGGTCGCTGAGTCCCGAGCACGGCGATCGGGCGTGATGGATGTGCGAGCACGAACGCGGTGGCGACGTCGGCTCGAGTCTTCCCTTCCCGTTCGGCGAGTCGGTCGAGTGCGGCCAGTACGGCTGCGGTCCCACCGTCGCCGGTGGCGAGTCGTCCACCGGCGAGCGGCGACCACGCCAATGGCTGGGTCCCGGTCGCCATGCAGTGGTCGAAGATCCCGTCCCGGATCGGCCCGAGTTCCTCGACGGAGAACTCGGGCTGGCTCGTCGCCAACGGTTCACCGAGGTGCGCTTCCAGCGCAGCGTGTTGTGCAGCGGTGTGGTTCGAGACGCCGATGGCACGGATCTTGCCTTCGGCCCGGAGATCGAGGAGCGTCCGGGCGACGTCGGCCGGATGTGCGAAGAGGTCGGGGCGATGCACTTGGTACAGGTCGATCGTCTCGACCTGGAGCCGTCGGAGCGAGGCCTCGCACGCCGCCCGGAGGCCGGCGGGAGACGTGTCGTACGGAACCGGAGGAGCGATGCCACCCTTCGTCGCCAGGACGATCCGCTCGCGGAGCCTGGGTGTCTTCGCCAGCACTCGTCCGAGGAGCGCCTCGTTCTCACCGAACCCCGAGCCGCCCCAGTCGAGGCCGTAGACGTCGGCGGTGTCGAGGAGGTTCATGCCGGCGTCGAGTGCGGTCTCGAGGACGCTGTGGGCGTGGTCGACGTCGTCGTGGGTGAATCGCCAGCAGCCGAACGCCAGGGCGCCGACCGGTGTCTCGATGCCCCGGATCGTGCGGGCGCTCCCGTCAACCAACGATTCCATGGTGGGTAGGGTCGCACACGATGGGTGACGCGCTGCGGTACGGGATCATCGGCTCGGGGATGATGGGGATCGAACACCTCCTGAACCTCGCCCACGTCCCGGGGGTCGAGGTCACTGCGATCGCCGATCCCCACGAAGGGTCACGCGACTGGGCGCGCAGTGCCGCCCCGGATCACGTGACGTTCGCGGAGTTCTCCGACCACGGCGAGCTCCTGGCATCCGGACTGTGTGACGCCGTCGTCATCGCGTCGCCCAACATGACGCACCACGCCGTGTTGCTCGACGTCCTGAAGACCGACCTCCACGTGTTGGTCGAGAAGCCGCTGTGCACGACGCTCGAGCACTGTCGCGAGGTCATCGATGCAGCAGCAGGCCGGCAAGGCGTGGTGTGGGTCGGACTCGAGTACCGCTACATGCCACCGGTCACCCGACTCATCGATGCCGTGCACCGCGACGAGATCGGCCGACTGCGGATGATCGGCATCCGTGAGCACCGGTTCCCGTTCCTCCGCAAGATC
>JBBSLH010000278.1:0-5402 GCA_038255425.1 Acidimicrobiales bacterium | reverse complement strand
CTCGGGGACCTCGACGTGGACGAACTCGTCCTCGGGCCGAGGGTTCTTGGGCGGACGACCCCGGCGGCGCTTGGCCAGCAGGATCTTGCCGCTCTGGAACAGTTGGCCACCCCAGACGCCGAGGGGCTCCTTGCGAGCCAGGGCTCCCTCGAGACACTGCTCCATGACCGGGCACGTGGCGCAGATGCGCTTCGCGGCGGCGATGTCGAGCAGCTCCTCGGAGAAGAACAGATGCGCAAGGGTCCCGTTGTCCTCGGCGCACGCGGCATCCGCCCAGAAGGACGTGTCGACCTCGAGGGCGAGGTCGAGCACCGGACGGTCGCTGGTGTCGAGGCCGGCGCCGAGGAGGTCGACGGTGGTTTCGATGTCTGTGTCTTCGAGGATTGGTGTCTCGAGTCGAGCGAGCATGGCTCGCTCCCTTCTGTGCTCGTGTGCTGGATGTGAGTCGGTGGATGTGACTGGGTGGAGAACTGGGTGGGAGATCAGTGGCCGGAGAACAAGAAAGGCCGCCGGATTTCGATCCGGCGGCCTCTGCGGTCCTTGCGTCCTGACTCTGGAGTCAGGATGTGGAGTACAGAGGCCATCGATCGTGGAAGCGGACATTGGTCATCGGCTTGCGACCGAACTCGGACCACACGTGCGACGGGGTCGACGCAATGGTGGCGAGCGCGAGATACGCCGGTGCCGTGACCACGGTTGCCGCGTCACAGGTCCGAGCGCGCGTGACACCGGTGGTCGGGTCCTGCGCTGCGTCGTTCAGGAATGCGGTGAAGCGGGCGTTGGTCGTGAGCATCGGTGTCACCTCTTTTGGGAGTCGTGTCGAGCCGCGTGGGATGCGCCCCTGCGGTTGATGTCTGTCATGGCACCACGTCCGCGACACATCCGTCAACGGAATAACGAAAAGAATCTGCAACGTTTCCGGCACCATGTCGCGATGGCCGACATCCCCACGGGCGCACCAACCGGAGATCCGCTGAAGATCGAGCCGCCTGCCGTTGGTCGGATCCACACGCATCGACGTCGTGTGCACCTCGCGGATGCGTCGCCCAAGGGTCGGGCTCGGCTCGATGCACTGGCTCGGATGCTCCAGGACGTGAGCGACGAGGACACGACCGACGCTGGCTTCCCGCCCGACGAACCGTGGGTGGTCCGCCGGGTCGACATGGGCATCACGTCGTTCCCCGTCTTCCGCGACATGGTCACTGTCTCGACCTGGTGCTCGGGCATCGGTGGGCGGTGGGCCGAGCGGCGGGTCCGCATCGAGGGCGACACCGGCGGGCGCGTCGATGCCGCCGTGCTGTGGGTCCATCTCGACGCCGAAGGTCGGCCGGCACGGTTGCCCGAGCGGTTCGACTCGCTCTACGGCGAGGCCGCACGGGGACGAAAGGTACGGGCTCGACTCCACCACGACGCGATGGTCGCCGACACGGAGACGACGCCGTTCCCGCTCCGTCTCACCGACTTCGATCTCATGGGCCACGTCAACAACGCGGTGTCCTGGATCCCCGTCGAGGAGGCGCTGGCACTGCAGCGGGACCTCCGAGCGCCGCTGCGAGTGACGCTCGAACATCCCGGACCGATCGACCCCGGCGACGCACCAACGGTGGCCGTCGTCGACGTCGACGACGGGTTCGACGTCTGGATCGTGGTCGACGGGGACACCCGTTCGAGCGCCCGCGTTCGCCGGGTCTAGCGATCGGCAGGCGCTTGGACGGATTTCGGTGCGGGTTCCGGGACCAGGGAGAAGTGCAGGTCGTCGCCGACGCGACGCGAGGTCATCTCGCCGGCGAGACGGAGGTGCTCGAGGTGGGCGTAGGTCTCGGACTCGGCCATGCGGCCCCACGACCGTTCTTTGAACAGGTGGTGCGAGAGTTCGACGACGCTGGCCTCGCCGGTGGCGGTCGACGCGTCGCGCAACTTCTGGAGTCGCTCGTCGTGGTGATCCTTGATCTCCTGGCAGCGTCCTGCGACGTCGGTGAACTCGAGACCGTGGGCCGGGAGCGCGAGCGACAGGTCGCCCAGGGCCGCGACGCGGTCGAGGCTGGCGAAGAACTGTGCGAGCGGATCGGCGCCGGCGACGAGGCCGCTGATGTGCGGCGTGATCGTGGGCAGCACATGGTCGCCCGACAGGACGATGCCGTCGGCCGGGGAGTAGAGGCACAGGTGGTCGTTCGTGTGTCCAGGGGTGTGGACGGCGACCCACTCGCGACGAGCGAAGGTGACGACGTCGTCCTGCTCGACGCGATGGCTGGGCTCGGGCGCCTTCATCCAGCGCCGACCCACCGTCTTCATCAAGCCCATCTTCAGGCGGCGGTCGAGCGGCGGCTTGAAGGTGCCGCCGCCCCAGGGCTGTTCGATCTCCCACGGTTTCGTGCCTGCGCGAGTCGCCGGCGTGTCGTCGCCATCCACCGGACCTTCCAAGACACCGTCAGGGAGTTCGTCTGGGCCGGCGTCGTCACCCTCGTCGGGATCGAGCCAGGTACGGAACGCCGCGTGGGTGAGCACGTCGGCGCCGGCCTCGTGCCGAAGGATGCCTGCGCCGCCGAAGTGATCGGGGTGGCTGTGGGTCACGATGACGGTGTGGACGTCCTTCACCCCGTAGCCGGCCTTGCCCAACCGGTCGACGAGCGCGTTCCACGACGCCTTGCCCGGCAGTCCGGGGTCGACCACGGCGATGCCGCGGTCGTCGCACAGGGCGTAGGTGTTCACGTGACCGAGCCCGGGCAGCGAGATGGGCAGCTGCATACGGAGGATGTCCGGGGCGACCTCGACCACTTCGGTCGATGCGTCCTGTTGTTCCTGCCGGGTCACCATGATTCGCCTCCTTGCGGTCGACCCTACTTGACCGCTCGGTCAAGAGCCGCCGGATGAGCAGCGTCGATGTCGTCCTCGTGCTGGTCCGGTTGCTGATCGGTTGCTGGCTCCTGTGGTCGGTGCCGGTCCTGACCGGACGGAGGTCGCGCACCGCCGCTGCGGACCACGACGACGTCTCGGTCGTCATCCCGGCCAGAGACGAATCCGAGACGGTCCCGCATCTGCTGCGGAGCCTTCCCGACGACATCGAGGTCCTCGTCGTCGACGACCATTCTTCCGACGGTACGGCCGAAGTCGCTGCGTCGAGCGGTGCGCGGGTCATCCGGTCGGCGGCTCTGCCCGAAGGATGGACCGGGAAGGCATGGGCGTGTGCGCAGGGCGCGACTGCGGCGACGGGTGCTCGGTTGGTCTTCGTCGATGCTGACGTCCGCTTTGCCGCCGGTGGCCTCTGGGCAGTGGTGGATGCGCTCGATCGCGTCGGCGGACTCGTGAGCGTGCAGCCGTTCCATCGACCCGAGCGGCCCGTCGAAGCGTTGGCCGCGATCTTCAACATCGTGGCTGTGGCCGGGACGGATGCGGCGACGCCCTTGGGTCGTCGCCGTGGTGCCCGGGGAGCGTTCGGTCCGGTGTTGGCCACCAATCGGACCGACTACGACCTCGTCGGCCGTCACGAGTCGGTCCGGGCGTCGATCGTGGACGATGTTGCGTTGGCGGCGCGGTACCGGGAGCACGACCGCCCGGTGACCGTTCTCGGCGGGGGAGCCCTCGCGTCGCTCCGGATGTATCCGCAGGGCTTGGCGCAGCTGGGCGAAGGGTTCACCAAGAACCTGGCGGCGGGCGTGCGCGGTGTCCGCGTCGCCACGACGTTGCTCGTGGCGGCGTGGCTCACCCTGCTGGTCCAGGCATCGGTGTCGCCGGTCCGCACCGCACTGGAACGAGACGGCGCCGGATTCGCCGTCGCCGTCGGGATCTACGCGTTGGTGGCCGCCCAGTTCTGGTGGATGGCTCGTCAGGTCGGACGGTTCAGTGCGTGGGTCGCCGCTGCCTTCCCGATGTCAGTCGTGTTGTTCTTGGCGGTCTTCGCCCGCAGCGTGGTGGCAGCGATGCGAGGCCGGGTCAGCTGGCGGGGACGTCGGGTGCCGACTCGTCAGCCGTGGCGCCGTTGACGGCATCGGCCGCAGCGTCGTCGACTGGGGGATCGACGAACATCGTTCGGCGGTAGTACCGGAGTTCTTCGATCGACTCACGGATGTCGTCGAGTGCCCGATGCGAGCCGGCCTTGACCGGTGCTCCTCTGATGACCTGAGGGGACCAGCGCCGGCCCAGTTCCTTGATGGTCGACACGTCGACGCTCCGGTAGTGGAGGTAGTCCTCGATCTCGGGCAGGTAGGTGGCGAGGAATCGCCGATCGGTGCCGATCGAGTTGCCGCACAACGGGACGGCCCGCTCCTCGGTCAGGTGCTCGCGCAGGAATGCCAACGTCTGGGCGCCCGCGTCGGGGAGCGAAAGCTGCGACGAGCGGATGGTGTCGAGCAGGCCCGAATCGGTGTGCATCGCGAGCACGAAGTCGTCCATCTCGGCCAGTTCGGCGTCGGTCGCGTGCACGACGAGATCGGGTCCCTCGGCGACGATCTCGAGGTCGTCGTCGGTGATGATCGTGGCGATCTCGACGATGACGTGGCGAGCCGGATCGAGTCCGGTCATCTCCAGGTCCATCCAGGCGAGCATCGACGGCGACCGTAGTGCTCCTACTGTGTCGCCGTGGCTCATCCTGACCCGGGCGTCGAGATCCCGATCCGTCAGCTCGACCCCGACACACCCCTGCCCGCCTATGCGCACGCGGGCGACGCCGGAGCCGACCTCTACGCGCGGGAGCCGGCAACGATCGCGGCTCGAGGGGGACGCGTACTCATCCCGACGGGCGTCGCGATCGCGCTACCGACCGGGTGGGCTGGCTTCGTGCAGCCCCGATCCGGACTTGCGTTGCGCCACGGCGTGACGGTGCTCAACAGTCCCGGCCTCATCGACTCCGGCTATCGCGACGAGTTGAAGGTGATCCTCGTGAACACCGATCCCGCCACGGACTATCGAGTCGAGCGTGGCGACCGGATCGCCCAACTCGTGATCCGGCCGGTGGCGGTGGCCGAGTTCGCGGTCGTCGATGAACTCCCGGGAAGCGAACGGGACCTCGGGGGGTTTGGTTCGAGCGGGAAGTAGTCGAGCGCTTTACCACCAGAAGCAGGAGCAGATGGCCCTCAATCGATTGACCAACGAGCAGTGGGGGTTCTCCTCGAACTGTTTCGTGTGCGAGCCGAAGAACGAACTGGGTCTCCAGATCCCGTTCTTCCACGATGACGAGCGCAACCTGGTGACGGCGGCGTTCGAGCTGTCGAATGCGTTCTCGGGTGCCCCGACCTACATCCACGGTGGGGTGATCCTCGCGGTGCTCGACGAGGTGCAATCGTGGGCGACGATTGCCGTGGCCGGGAAGTTCGCGGTCACCACCAAGACGGCGACGGCATTCGACAAGCCGGTCCGCGTGGGGAAGAGCTACACCATCGAAGGCGAGATCCAGTCGATCGATGGCG
>JBBSLH010000277.1:0-5407 GCA_038255425.1 Acidimicrobiales bacterium | reverse complement strand
TCGGGTGGATGGGCTACCCGATGCAGATCAAGGTCAACTTCCTCTGCCGCGACTCGATCCTGGCCGCCCCGCTGGTGCTCGACCTGGCGCTCTTCTTCGACCTCGCAGCCCGCGCCGGTGAGTCCGGCGTGCAGGAGTGGATGAGCTTCTACTTCAAGGCGCCGATGGTGCAGGACGACGCGCTGAACCCCGAGCACGACATCTTCATCCAGCAGATCAAGCTCAAGAACACGCTCCGTGTGTGGATGGGCGAGGAGCCGGTCACTCACACCGAGATGTGACGGGCACCGGTTCGCGGTGACCACGGCAGGGTCGGAACGAGCGGTGCGATGCTGACCGCTACAGCCGTGGTGAGCAGTGCAGACGCGACGGCCGGGGCGGCGGCGAGCGAGTGCAGCGTGCCGGTCTGGTCGAGGAGCGCGTACACGGCGTAGTGGCCGACGAAGACGCCGAGCGTGTGTGCACCGGCGCGCTCGACCGTCGAGGCCATCGCCGACGGGAGACGTGGGCTGGTGACGACGAGATAGAGCAGCAGCGTCGCTGCCAGACCCGGCACGAGGAAGCTCTCGTCGCCGGGGTAGCGGTCGGGCGGGTTGCCCGCGACGAGCATGACGAGTGCGGCCATCGATGCCGGCAGTGCGCACGCCGCCACGATGCGGCGATGGTCGGCTCGCTTCATGACGGGCACGAGCGCCGCCCCGGTCAGCGCGAAGCCGAGGTAGGCAACGAGCGGGAACGTCCCCGTCAGCATGTGGGTCGAGAACCAGTCGCCTCGACCGTCGGCGGAGCGTTCGACGATCGGTGCGATCGCCAGGACAAAACCCGCGGTGAGGAAGCGGACCGACGGCCGGACCGTCGGGGCGAGCGCGGCAACGGCCAGCGCGCACACGCCGAGGGTCTCGAGGACTCCGAGCCGACCCAGGTCGAATCCGACCGCCCAGCGAAGGGCAACGCCGAGTGGGATCAACAGCCCGTATCGGCGCAGCGCGGTCAACGCCACGGAGGCGTCCCCGACGCCGCGACGCCGCCGGCTCTCGACCAGGAGTGGGACCGAGGCGCCCAGCGCGACGGTGAACGCAGGCGCTGCGACGTCGGTGATCGCGAACCCCGGCCAGCCCGGAAGCACCTCCCGAGCGCCATCGCCGAACCAATCCGAGAGATGGTGGATCAGCATGGCCACCAGTGCGGCGCCACGGAGACGATCGAGCCCGCCGACGCGGTTGCCGGACATGGCCGACATCGGTACCCACAACGGAGCTCGTTCAGAACCGGTCCTCGGCGGATGGGGCAAGATGCGGCGGTGGAGCAACACGACATCACCGTCTCCAGCCGAGACGCCGACGCGCTGCGAGCGGCGCTCGATGGTTGGATCGCACAGCAGCAGCCCGGCGCGACCATCACGTCGTTCGAACGCCCGGATGGCAACGGGATGTCGAGCGAGACTCTGCTGTTCGACGCACGGTGGGACGGCGAGGACCACCCGTTGGTCGCGCGCGTTGCGCCCGCGGAAGCTGACGTCCCGGTGTTCCGCACCTATGACCTCGACATGCAGTTCCGGGTCATGCAGTTGGTTGCCGAACGGTCCGATACGCCTGTGCCGGAGTGCCTCTGGAACGAGCCCGACGACACCGTGATCGGCTCGCCGTTCTTCGTCATGCGCCGCGTCGAAGGTCAGGTTCCGCGCGACAACCTGCCGTACACGTTCGAGGGCTGGGTGCTCGAGGCCTCGTCCGCCGAGCGCGTCGCGCTCCAAGACGACACCGTCTGGGCCATCGCGGGGATCCACGGAGTGGACGTCGGCGACATCGACACGAGCTTCCTCGGCCACGACCCCCAGGGTCCGTCGGCGCTGCGACAGCACGTCGACGACTGGCGCGACTACTACCGCTGGCTCGACCTCCCGGCATCCATTCCCGTGATCGACGACGCGTTCGGATGGATCGACGACAACTGGCCGGCCGACAACGGAGGAACTCCCGTGCTCAGTTGGGGAGACTCACGGATCGGCAACGTCATCTACGACGGCTTCCGACCTGCTGCAGTGCTCGACTGGGAGATGGCGTCGATCGCACCCCGTGGCGCGGACGTCGGCTGGATGAGCTACATCCACGACTTCTTCCAGGACGTTGCCGTACAGATGGGTCTGCCCGGGATCCCGGGGTTCATGCAGATGGACGACCTGGTCGAGACGTACGAGGCCCGGACCGGCGTCACGATCACCGATGGACACTTCTGGAAGGTCTTCGCCGCACTGCGGTACGGGCTGATCATGGCGCGCATCCATCAGCGTCAGGTCACCTTCGGTGAGGTCGAGCCGTCGGACGATCCCGAGGTCGGCGTGATGCATCGCGACTGGCTGCGGTCCGCGATCGACGGCTGAGGTGCAAGGCTGTCGATCGTGACCGACGACAGCACCCCCAACGCGTCCGATGCCTCCCTCGTCCCCCAGACGTTGGTCGGCATCTCGTTTCCCGACCTCTTCCGTGCGCAGGAGTTCCTGACGGCGCTCCAGGGCATGGCCGCCAGGAAGCAACTGGTGCTCGAGGACGCCGTACTCGTGACCAAGGACGACGACGGCAAGACCGTGGTTCGCGAGACCATCGACCCCCAACCCGGTCGCTCGGCCATGTCCGGCGGCATGTGGACCGGTCTGTTCGGTCTGGTGCTCGGTGGTCCCGTCGGCTGGGTCGCTGGCGCGGCGATCGGCGCCGGCGCCGGCGCGCTGACCGCCAAGCTCGTCGATCTCGGGATCTCGGACGACTGGGTGGCCTGGTTCCGCGACGCCGTGAAGCCGGGGACCGCGACCATCGCCGTGCTGGCGAGCGAGATCATCGAGGACTCGCTCGTCGCCGAGGTCCACCGCTTCGCGGGTGCAGACCTCGTCTACGCGAACTTCGACGACGACATGATGGGACGCCTGAAGGGCGCGCTGGAGATCACCGACCACCTCCGGTCCTGAGCGGACCTGGACGCTTCAGGCGTCGCGACAGAACTGCGCGATGCTCGCGGCGGTCTCTCGACTGATGTCCGGGCACGCGATGGCGAAGATCTCCGTCCCGTGAATGGTGCCCATCACCTGACGGCATCGCGCGGGCACACCTGCGCGCACGAGCAGGCGGTAGAACTCGATCCCTTCGTCGCGCAGCGGGTCGCACTCGTTGACGCTGATCACGGTGGGAACAAGCCCCTCGACGTCGGCTTCAGCGGCGAGGCCTGGCCATGCCAGCGGGTTGCCGGCGTCGAACGCCTCGATCCCGTAACCCACGCGTCCCTGGTTGTTGTGCAGGTCGAGGAGGATGCCGTTGTTCTCGATCGATGACGGATAGCGGTCCTGGGGCCACTCGCCGGCGATGTACGGACACATTGCGTACAGGCCCCGGATCAGCCCGAGGTCGCCGTCCTGCTTGAGCTTCAGCCCGGTCGCGAGCGTCAGGTTGCCGCCGCCGCTCTCGCCCGCGACGATCAAGTGGGCCGGATCGATCTTCAACGTGCTCGCGTGCTCGATCGTCCACTTCAGGCCCGACACGCAGTCGTTCAGACCGGCGGGGAATGGTTCGACCTCGGGTGCGGACGAGGGTTCGACGCAGTTGCGGAAGTCGACCATCGCGACCGCGACGCCCTGGGCCGCGATGATCTTGCCCCAGGCCCGGTACATGCCGTCGAACGCCGACATCGACGCCATCCCACCCCCGTGGATGTAATACACGCACGGGAGGACCTCGTCGGTGTCGGGCCTGATGTACTGCACCTTCACCGTGTTGCCGTCAGGACTCGACGTGAACTCGTGCGTCGAGATGGCGAGTCCGGCAGACGGCGCGACCGACTCGTCGTCGACGAGGTCGAGCATGGACTTCAGTTCGGTGCGCATGGCGACGGCCTCGTCCGTGTTGGCCTCCTTCACCATCACCTCGCGTGAGGGTGCGTCCGACTGGGCCATGTCGGGGAAGGCGCCCATCACCGCCTTGATCCTCGGGTCGATGCGTGGATCGTCGGTGAGCTTGCTCATGATGCGTCCCCTTGCTGGCGTCGGTGTTCCTTCGAGGCTACGCGAGCGCCGATGTCGCCATCCGTGGGATGCTCGGGACATGGGTCTTGCAATGAGCGTCGACGAACGAGAGAAGTTCCTGGCTGATCTCCACGTCGGGGTGATCGCCATCGAACGGTCTGACGGACCGCCGCTCGCGGTGCCCATCTGGTACGACTACCAACCGGGCGGCAACCTGTGGGTGCTGACGACAGCGGAGTCGGTGAAGGGCCGACTGCTCCAGGCCGCCAACCGATTCAGCCTCGTCGCCCAGGACGAGGATCCGCCCTTCTATCGATACGTCAGCGTCGAGGGTCCGATCACGTCGGTGAAGGCTGCCGACGTCGAAGCGGACAGTCGCCCGATGGCGCACCGGTACTTCGGCCCGGACATGGGCGACACCTATGTCGAGTCGACCGAGGACCAAGCGCTCAAGTTCTCCATGACGCCCGAGCAGTGGTGGTCGGTCGACTACTCGAAGCTGGGCTGAGGCCTCAGGCGCGGAACTGCGCGAAGTCCGGGTCGCGCTTCTCCATGAACGCGGTGACGGCCTCGATGTTCTCCGGCGACATCGCCAGGTCCATCATCCCGGCCATCTCTCGGCCGATGGCGGCGACGACCTCGTCGTGACGTGATGCCAGCAGCGTCTGCTTCGTGCCCTGGAGGGCGGAGACCGGCCACTTGGCCAGGTCTCTCGCTCGGGCGAGGGTGACGTCGAGCAACGACTCGCTCGGGTGCATGGCGGTCGCGAGTCCGTGATCGACCGCGGCCGAACCGTCGATCCACTCGGCCGCGAGCAGGAGTTCACCAGCGACCCGAGTTCCCACGACCCGTTCGAGCATCACGCTCGCTGCGCCTTCGGGCACGAGGCCGAGGGACACGAACGGGAAGCGCATCCGTAGGGCGCCACCGACGTACACGACATCGCAGTGGAGGGGGAGCGTGGCGCCGATGCCGATGGCAGCGCCGTCGACCGCCGCGAGCAGTGGCTTGTCGAACGCGAGCAACGTGTGCATGAACGCCTCGTAGTCGGAGGAGAAGCCGTCGGCTCGCTCCTTCTGCTCGCCGAACGCCGACAGGTCGACGCCGGCGGAGAAGTCGCCACCGGCGCCCGTGATGACGACCGCTGCGACGCGCCCGTCGGCCCGAGCATCGTCGAGCGCACCTGCTGCGGCGTCCCATTGCTCGCCGTCGAACGCGTTCTTGCGCTCGGGTCGGTCGAGCGTGACCAGCAACACGCCATGCTCATCGAGGTCGATACGAACGGTCATGGTGTCTCCGGAGTCGCGTTTCGGTAGGGGCAGTGGCGGCAGAGGGAATCGCAACAGGTCCCACGGTCGAGCAGGTACCGGGCGGTGAAGACCTGATAGCCGGTCGCCGGAT
>JBBSLH010000276.1:0-5418 GCA_038255425.1 Acidimicrobiales bacterium | reverse complement strand
TTCGAGACCGCTGTCGAACTCGCGCACGCGGGTGCAACCGTGGTGCTCGCCTGTCGGACCCCGTCGAAAGCCGCTGACGCGAAGCGAGCGATCGAAGCCCGCACCAGGAACGGGTCGGTCGAGGTACTGGCCCTCGACCTGGGAGATCTCGCCGCGGTCCGCACCGCCGCGACCGAGACACTCGAACGCTGGCCCCGCATCGACCTGCTGATCAACAACGCCGGCGTGATGATCCCGCCGAAGTCGACCACCGCCGACGGTTTCGAACTCCAGTTCGGCACGAACCACCTCGGGCACTTCGCCTACACCGGGCTCGTGCTCGGCGCGCTGACCGACACGTCGGGGTCACGGATCGTCAACGTGTCGAGCATCGCGCACCGCGACGGCCGTATGCAGTGGGACGATCTCCAGTGGGAGCGTTCGTACAGCCGCATGGCCTCGTATGCGCAGTCGAAGCTCGCCAATCTGCTCTTCACGTTCGAATTGGACCGAAGGTTGCGCACTGCCGACGTCGAGACGGTCTGTCTCGCTGCCCATCCAGGTGTCTCGACGACCGAGTTGGCCAGGCACATCCCAGGCATGTCCTTGCCGGGTCTGAAGCAGTTCTCGCGTGCGCTCGGGTCGCTGGTCCTGAACTCCGCGGCCGAGGGTGCTCTTCCGAGCCTCCGGGCAGCGACCGATCCGGATGCCGTCGGCAGCCTCTACTACGGCTCCAGTGGCTACCGCGAGATGCGCGGTGCCCCCGAGGTCGTCATGCCGGCACCGCACGCGGTTCGGGAGGATGACTGGGAGCGGCTGTGGTCGGTCTCCGAGGAACTGACCGGAGTCTCGTACTCCGTCTGAGGTCGTGGTCTGTCCCGCACCCGGCACGGGAAGGAATTCCCCATGACTCAGCCCACCTTCAGCGCTCCCGATCCGACGCAGCCGGATCCGATGCCCGCACCCGATCCGAATCGTCCGCCGACTCCGCTTCCTGAGCCGGTTCCCGGACCGGGTCCTCAGCCGCCGGACCCGCGGCCGCCGGTGCCGACTCCGGGACCGAGCCCCGACCCGACTCCCGCACCTCCGGCCCCTGGCCACCCTGAGCCGCCGGTGCCGAACCCGCAGGCGACGGCATGACGTGCAGCGGGCGACGAGTCAATCGTCGTCTTTGTCGTCGTCGCCCTTGCCCTTCTTCTTGCCCTCGGGCTCGGGCTCGGGCTTCGGTTCGGGTTCCGCCTCGGTCGTCGTTGTCGTCGAGGTCGTTGGTGCCGTCGTCGTCGGGATGACCTGGTCGAGGAGTTGACGGTTCGACTCGATGAGGACAGCGATCTCCTCGCTCTCGGCCTCGCTGATCGCTCCGTCGCCGGCCGCGGCCCCGGCGACGAACGCCAGCTCGTCGAGCGCCTTTTCGGCCCCGGGGCGATCTCCGGCGTCGACTGCCGTGCGGACGGCGTCGACGCGCTCGTCGATGGCGCTCTCGCCACTGCCGCACGCGGCGAGGCTCGTGAAGGCGATCGCTGTGCAGGCCATTGCGGTACGGGTCCTCATCCGATCTCCTCGATCCGATCGAGCTGCTGGTCGAACAACTGGGCAGGATCCTCGGTGCCCGGCGCGTCGTTGTCGGCTCCGTCCCCGTCTCGGGTGGCGGCGAAAAGAACGAGCACGAGGAGCAGTACGGCGACACCGATGAAGATCGTCTGGGGACGCTTGGCCCGCTGTACCGCAGCCGCCACAGCCGGACGTTCGAGCAAGTCGTCGACGCGCTCGCGCAGGCCCGGCCCTGGCTCTCGTTCGGGTTGGGGAGCGGGCACCGTCACGGCCGACGTGGAAGGCGGAGCGAGGTGCTCGGTCACATCGAGACGTTCTGTCAGGTCGGCATCGATCGAGGTGGGAGCTTCGTCGGCTTCAGGGACCACGTTCCCGGTCTCGAACGCCCGCGCGTCCTTGGGCCGCCTCGACGGGTCGGGGTCGAGACCGGCATCGATCATCTCGCGCAGGCGGGCTGGGGTGGAGTCCGGTAGGGGATCGTGGGTCCCGCTGCGCAGCCGGTCGATCGTCTCGGTCGCGGTCGGCGCTCGGAACGGCTGACGTCCGGTGACGGCCTCGTAGAGGACCACGGCCGCCGAGAAGACGTCACTCTGCGGCGTCGCCGCTGCACCGTCGAAACGCTCCGGCGCCAGGTAGCCGAGGGTGCCGATCAGGTCGCCACTGGTCGCGGTCTCGTCGTCGACGCTGGCGATGCCGAAGTCGGTGATCCGGAACCCCGGGCCGTCGACGAGCACGTTGGACGGCTTGATGTCGCGGTGGAGCACGCCGCACTCGTGTGCTGCGCCCAACGCTCCGAACAGATCGTCGGCGAGTCGTTCGGCTCTCGACGTCGGGAGAGCGCCGCCTTCGCGCACTTCATCGGCCAGGGTCCGACCGCTCAGCGCCTCGAACACCAGGAACGGGGTCCCGTCCTCGTCGTGGTCGAGATCCAGCACGGTGACGACGCGGCTGTCGGCGATGCGGGCGGCGGCCCTGGCTTCTCGTTCGATGCGGGCCGCATCTTCTGGTGACAGGCCGTCATGGAGGATCTTGACGGCGACGGTGCGGCCGAGGCGGGTGTCGTGCGCCGACCAGACCGTCGCCATGCCGCCGCGTCCGAGAACCGACTGGAGTCGGAAACGGCCGGCGAGCAGGCCGGCGGGAGCATCGTCATCCACGTCGGTCACCTGGGGCCCTTACCCGTCCGGCGGACGTCTGAGAACAGGGCAGACTCTAGCGGTGACCCCGAAGCAGACCCTGGTGACCCTCGACCTCGAGGGCGTGTTGGTGCCCGAGATCTGGATCGCGGTCGCCGAGCGGACCGGCGTTGATGCGCTGCGCCGGACCACACGAGACGAACCCGACTACGACGTGTTGATGCGCCATCGCCTCGACGTCATGGACGAGCACGGCCTCACGATGTCGACGGTCGCCAACGTGATCGACGGGCTCGGCCCGCTCCCCGGTGCTCGGGACTTCCTCGACGAACTGCGTCGACGGACGCAGGTCATCATCCTCTCCGACACGTTCGAGCAGTTCGCGGCGCCGCTCATGGTCCACCTCGGCATGCCGACGGTGTTCTGCCATCGACTCGTGGTCGAGGACGACCGCATCGTCGACTACCGACTTCGTCAGCAGGACCAGAAGCGCAAGTCGGTCGAGGCGTTCCACTCGCTCGACTACAAGGTCATCGCCGCCGGCGACTCGTACAACGACACCACCATGCTGTCCGAGGCCGACGCCGGCTTCTTGTTCCACGCCCCCGACAACGTCGTCGCCGAGTTCCCGCAGTTCCCCGCGCTCGACGACTTCGACGACCTCCTCGCCGCCATCACCGCCGAACTCACCTGACCAGACGCGGGGCCGGGGCCGGACAACAGTCGGCGGCGCACGCGGGGACGTCGCCGTCGAGGTACTGCTCGATGAGGTCGGCGAGGCCCGCGATGAACAGGGGATGGGTGCCGACGGTCGAGGCCCGGACCATGGTCATGCCCAGCGATTCGGCGGCTTCTACGGCCTGGGTGTCGAGGTCGAACTTCACCTCCATGTGATCGGAGACGAACCCGAGGGGAACGACGATCACGGCCGTCGTCCCGTCGTCAGCGAGCGTGTGGAGGTGATCGACGATGTCGGGCTCGAGCCACGGCACCTGCGGTGGTCCGGAACGGGACTGGAACACGAGATCCCATGGCCGGTCGCCCGCGACCCGAGCGGCCACCGAACGGAGCTGGAGCTCGTAGTCGGACGTGGATGCCATCGACAGCGGGATCGAGTGGGCCGTGAACACCAGCCGAGCGTCGGGGGGTGCGTCGGCGTTTGCGTCGTGGACACGGTCCGTCACGGCAGCGATGAAGCCGGGGTGGTTCCAGTACGGGCGGATCTTGTCGACAGCGGGGGCGCCCTCGCCGACGTGGGCGCGTGCGCGTGCGATGTCCTCGAGGTACTGGCGACACCCCGAGTACGACGAGAACGCAGAGGTCGCGAGCGCAAGAACCCGGCGATGGCCAGCGCCGGCCAGTTCGGCCATCGTGTCCTCGACGTAGGGCTTCCAGTTCCGGTTTCCCCAGTGGATGGGGAGGTCGATGCCGCGTCGATCGAGTTCGCCCCGCAGCGCGTCGATCAGCGCCCGGTTCTGCTCGTTGATGGGGCTCACCCCGCCGAACGACTCGTATTGCTCGGCCACCACAGCCAGACGTTCGGGTGGCACGTTACGTCCCCGTGTCACGTTCTCGAGGAAGGGCATGACGTCGTCCGGCCCTTCTGGCCCACCGAACGAGAGCAGCAGGATCGCGTCGTGAGGCGGCTGCATCAGATGTCCACCTTCGAGCCGAGGCTCACCGTGCGATCCGGCGGCAGGTTGAAGTAGTCGGCCGCGCTCTGCGCGTTGCGGCTCAGCAGTCGGAACAGATGCTCACGCCACAGCGCCATGCCCGGACGCCGGGTGACGACGATCGACTCGGTCCCGAGGAACCAGGTGGCACGCTCGACGTCGAGGTGCTCCTTGCGTGACTGTCCCTGGCCCAGAGCGCTTGGGAGGTCGGGTTCCTCCATGAAGCCATAGTCGACCACGATCTGGCGGACTCCCATGCCCAGGCTGGTCACCGTCGTCCGTCGTCCGGGCAGGACCCGCGGCCTGTCGACGAACCGGATCGACGCGACGACGAGATCTTCGTGCAGTACATGGTTGTGTCGGAGGTTCGCCATCAGCGCGGGCGGCGTCATCGCCGGGTTGGAGAACAGGTAGATCGCCGTCCCTGGGACCCTGGCGACGTCGCCGTTGTGATCGGCGACGCTGTCGAGGAACGTCGCCAGCGGGACTTCGCCAGCGCGGATGCGTGCGCCGACGAGCCGTCGTCCTGTCCGCCAGGTGGTCAACACGGTGAACACCGCCAGCCCGACCAGGAGCGGGAACCAACCACCGGCTGGGATCTTGAGCACGTTGGCGGCGAAGAAGCCCATGTCGATGACACCGAAGGCGGCGCACAGTGCGGTGGCCGAGGTGCCACTCCATCCGAAGCGGTCGCGTAGGACGAACCACAACAAGATCGTCGTGATGACCATGGTCGTGGTGACCGCCACGCCGTATGCGGCTGCGAGCGCAGACGAAGAACCGAAGCCGATCACGAGCCCGACGCACGCGACCATCAGGCCCCAGTTGACGGCGGGCACGTAGACCTGCCCGGCTTCCGACTCGGAGGTGTGCACGATCCGCATGCGTGGGGAGTAGCCGAGCTGTGTCGCCTGCATCGTGAGCGAGAATGCACCGGAGATGAGCGCCTGCGACGCGATGACGGTGGCGAGGGTCGCCAGGACGACGAGCGGCAGTACGCCCCACGACGGCGCCAGTCGGTAGAAGGGGTTGTCGATGGCCGAGGGATCGCGGATGAGCAGCGCTGCCTGGCCGAAGTA
>JBBSLH010000275.1:0-5424 GCA_038255425.1 Acidimicrobiales bacterium | reverse complement strand
TGGACGACGGAGATCAACAGGTTCCCGTCAGCGTCCCACATCAATCCGCGAGCGAGACCGCGGCCGCCGGATGCCGACGGCGTGTCCTGGTCGTAGAGGATCCAGTCGTCGGCCCGGAACGGTCGGTGGAACCACATGGCGTGGTCGAGGCTCGCCATGAACACGTCAGGGTCGTGCCAGGTGCCGTGGGGAAGCAGCGCCGTGTCGAGCAGCGACATGTCCGAGGCGTAGGTGACCAGGCACGCGTGCAGCAGTGGGTCGTCGCCCAGGGTTCCCGCCGCCCGCATCCACACTCGCTGTCGTGGCGGCAGCTCGGAACGACGATCCTCCGGCTTCCAGTCGACCCAGCGCATGTCGATGGCCCGTGGCCGGTCGTACCAGTCGCCCAGGGCATCCTTCATGTGTGCATAACGGGCGTGGAAGTCGGGGAGCGACTCCGGGTCGGGCGTGTCGGCGACAGGGGAGTCGAACTGGTGCTCGAAGCCCTCCTCCGGCGTCTGGAAGCTCGCCGACATGTGGAAGATGGCCTTGCCGTGCTGGATCGCCACCACGCGGCGGGTGGTGAACGAGCGTCCGTCGCGGATGCGATCGACCTCGTAGAGGATCGGCGTGCCCGGGTCGCCGGCCCGGAGGAAGTACGCGTGCAGCGAGTGGACCGCCACGCCGTCGTCGACCGTGCGGGCGGCCGCCACCAACGACTGCCCTGCCACCTGGCCACCGAACGTGCGCTGGCGGTCCTCGTCCGGGGACTGGCCGCGGAACATGTTCATCTCGATCGGTTCGAGATCGAGGAGTCGAACGACTCCGTCGAGCGCTTGTTGGTCCATGTCGCCCATCTTGGCTGATCACCGTTCGGTCCCGATGGGCCGTCCGACCCAGGTGATTTCAGTTCTCGGTGAAAAGCGACGATGCTGTCTCGATGCAATGGGTGAAATCTCGTCTCGGAACGCTGGAATGGTGGCGCGCATTCCGGTACTCGATGGTGTCCGTCGTCGGCGTCGCGGTCACGCAGATCCTGCTCATCGTCGCCCACGGGGTGCTCGGCCTCGGGGCGATCGCTGCCAACTCGATCGCCGTGAGCCTTGCGGCCATCCCCGTGTTCTTCCTCAATCGGGC
This sequence comes from Acidimicrobiales bacterium, assembly GCA_038255425.1. Lineage (GTDB taxonomy): Bacteria > Actinomycetota > Acidimicrobiia > Acidimicrobiales > Salinilacustritrichaceae > Salinilacustrithrix. Next base: position 4,308 of record JBBSLH010000275.1, on the reverse strand, counting down.
GTGGGTCTGGCAGCTCGACGGCCGGAGCTCGTTCCGGCGCGAAGTCGTCCCGTTCTGGGGTTTCACGGTCGCCGGGCTCGGATTGTCGACGCTCGCCGTCGCCGTCGTGTCCTCGATGACGACTGCCACGATCGCGGTCTCCGCCGCCAACATCGGCGCTTTCGGCGTCTTGTGGGTGGCCAAGTTCTTCGTGCTAGACGAGGTCGTCTTCGCCGCAGCTGCGGCAGCGGCCTCCAGTGACGACATGGCGGGCGCGACCTCGTAGGGTCCGGCGCCGTGCCTGACACGGAAGCCGCCTCCATCGATACCGAGACGCTCGCCGCCGCCGAGGCTGCCCGAGGGTTCATGCCTCCGGACGAAGGTCTCGCGCTCTTCGACGCAGCCGCCCGCGTGGCGGTGGACGGGCCGTTCCTCGAGATCGGCAGCTACTGCGGCAAGTCGAGCATCTATCTCGGCGCCGCTGCTCGCGATCGGGGCACCGTGCTCTTCGCGCTCGATCACCATCGCGGGTCGGAGGAGAACCAGCCTGGGTGGGAGTTCCACGAACCGGATCTCGTCGACCCCGATGTCGGCCGGATCGACACGCTGCCGCGCTTTCGCCGGGCAGTGCACGATGCGGGGCTCGAATCCAGTGTGGTCGCGATCGTTGGTGACTCGCCGACGGTGGGCGCACACTGGACCATGCCGCTGGCGTTCCTCTTCATCGACGGAGGGCATGGTCGCGAGCCGGCGCATGCCGACTTCGATCGATGGGTGCCACATGTCGCTCCCGGCGGCACGCTCGCCATCCACGATGTCTTCCCCGATCCCGCGGACGGCGGCCAACCGCCCTACGAGCTCTACCTGCGCGCCGTGGCGGGTGACTTCGAGCCGGAGTCCGCGACCGGTTCGCTCCGGGTCCTCCGTCGCCGCTGATTCCACCACCAAGCGGTCGCGACGACCAGCGCCAGCAGCGTGACGAGCCGACCGATCGGGCCAGCGGGAGCTTCCTCGAATCGGAGCTCCAGGTCGTGTGTGCCGGCGACCATCTCGACCTGGAGCCGTCCGAAGTCAGACTGCTCTGCTTCGACCCGTTTGCCGTCAACCGCAACCTTCCACGCGGGCGAGTATCCGAGCGCGAACTCGACGGGACCGTCCGCGTCTCGGACGACGTCGACGTCGTATCGGTTGGTTTCGTAGCCGACGATCTCTGACTCCCCGGTGATCGTCAACCCACCGGTGGGTTTCCCCGGCGCCGGTTCGATCCGCCAGACAGCGAGACGCTCACTGCGGAACAGTGACGTCAAGGCGGGGTGGTCGACGAGAAGCGCTGCCTTGTCCTCATTGCCCGTCACGATGTGGGTCGCACCCAGGAGGCGGACGTCGTCGATCCACTTGTCCACGCCCTCCGGCGTCGGCCCGTTCGATGCCACGCTGACCGTGCCCGACCCCGGCGCGTACTCCGGTCCGAACGGGGTGAGCGAGCTGCGCGCGGCCTTCCACGCCAGCCAGCGCTGTGGCTCCGGGACGCCGAGGTCGCCGGACTCGCCGTCGATCCACGCGTAGCGGGCACTGTCGGGCACGTCGTCAGCGAGGATGGCCGCGACCTCGTGGAGGTCGTCGGTCGGCCGGTACCGGTCGACGGGACCGATCTCGAGCGTCGTGACCGAACGGAACGTCACTGCGGCGAGGATCGCGAACAGCGCCAGCGATGCCGCCACGCTCGGAAGTCGACGGGTCCACGACTTGGGCACGCTCTCGAGCCACGACTCGAGGTTGACGGCGGCCGCCGGGGCGGCGAGCACTGCCACGAACACGAGACCACGGTTCGGGAGTTGGCGACCCACATCGCTGTAGATGCCGAGGACGCCATGGGTCGCGTGCAGCAGACCGAAGGCCAGGATCGGCATGACCGCCAGGGACAGCACTCGACGGTCGCGGTTGACGATGCCGTCGGCGAGCGCCGCCACCACTCCCAGCGTGGCGACCGGTCCGACGATGCCGCGCCAGCCGCGCTTGCCCGTGACGAGGAGCTCGACGTGCTCCCAGACGCCAGGAAGCGTGAACGAGGTGACAGGCCCGCGCAGATCGCTGCTCAGCACTGCGGGGAGCCACCACCACGCAGACAGCGCGATCGTCCACGCAGCAGCGACGAAGAGCACCCGCCAACCCCGGCGGTCGAAGGTGCCCTGGATCCAGACCGCGAGGAGCAGGAGCGGCGTGAGCATGCCGAGCACGATCAGCGACAGCGGATGCGTGAGCGCCAGGGCCGACACGGTGAGCGCCAGTGGCAGCGGCCCTCCTCGGGTGTTCGTGGTCGAGGCGGCGTTGACCCGCTCGACGATCAGCGCGAGAGCGAAGATCACCAGCGGCACGCCGATCTGCTGGGCCGCGAGCCCGGTGGCGAATGCCCCGTCGATGCCCCCGCCGCGGGTGGAACCCGCCGCGAGCGCCAGCATGCCTGCGCACAACGCGGTGACCGGCCGGACGCCGAGGGCTCGGGCGAGTCGGGTCGTGACCATGGGCATCACGACGTAGGCGGCGACCAGCACGACCTTGATCAGTCCGGCGTCGCTCACCAACCCGAGGGTCAAGAGATCGGCGAGCCCGATGAGCACGGTGAGTCCGGGCCCGTAGAAGAGGAAGAGCTGATAGCCCAACATCGACGACGGGTACCACGCGTCGAACCGGCCTTCGAGGAAGACCTGCTCGATTCCGAACGAGCTGCGCTGGAGGTGGCCGGTGATGTCGTTGCCCGGCGCCAGTTCACCGCCGGCGAGGATGCGCAGCGACCAGGCGGCGAGGAGGATGCTCGTGATCGCGATCGTCCAGCGCAGCCACCGCGGATCCCGATCGACCGGTGTCGCTGTCAATCGGGCAGATGATCGGCCGGCGTCGGGAGCACCGAGTCGGGGTCGGCGAACAGCGCGGCCGAGGGCGACGATCCGTCGAGGGCTTCGGCGGCGAGGATGACGGCAGCGGCCGAGTACGTCGACCGCTCGTCCGCAGGGAAGTGCACCTCCTGCGGGTACACGATCCCGGTCCAGTAGTGGCCGTCGTCTCGACGTTGGGTCTGCGCATGAGCGAACAGTTCGCGAGCTCGATCGTGCATGCCGACGGCGATGTAGGCCATCGCGCACTCGCACGTCTCGGCCGTGGTGATCCACGGACGGTCGGACACGCAGCGGATGCCCTTGTCGTCTGCGGCGAAGGTCTCGTATCGAGACTCGAGGTGCTCGCGGCCCACTGCGCCACCGACGGCGCCGGCGAGGACGGGGTAGTACCAGTCCATCGCCCAGCGGTGCTTGGGTGCGAACGCATCCGGCACGTGTGCGACGACGTGGGCCAGCGCGGCACTCGACGTCTCCCACTCGGCCCGCTCGTGACCGAGCTCGTGGGCGATGGCGATGGCGCAGCGGAGGCTGTGCGAGATGCTCGACGAGCCGGTGAGCAGCGCGAACGACCACGGTGTGCCGTCGGCGTGCCGTGCCCACAGGATCTCGCCGCGCGGCGTCTGCAGGTCGAGCACGAAGTCGATGGCCGCCTCGACGGTCGGCCACAGGGTCTCGAGGAAGCCGGTGTCCTTGTGGCGGAGGAAGTGGTGGTAGACGCCAGCCGCGACGTACGCACAGACGTTGGCGTCGAGCTTGTCCTGTTCGACCGAGACGGTGCCATCGCCGTCCTCGACGTAGTACTGGTGCCAGGCGCCGTCGGGTCGCTGGAGGCCGATGAGCCACTCGTAGGCCCGCTCGGCCTCGCTTCGATGGCCGCCGACGTCGAGGGCCATCGCGGCCTCGACGTGATTCCACGCGTCGGCATGGCCGCCGGGGAACCACGGGATCATCCCCGAAGGGTGCTGCCAGTCCGCGATGGCACCGGCAGTGTCGTGGACGTCGGTGGCGGTGATCAGCCCCTCGACCGCGGGCGTCATGCGGCGGTGCCCGCCCCAGCAGTGGCCCTGGTGGCGCCTGCGCCGACGAGAGCCGGCTTCGTCGCGTAGACGATCAGGCTCTTGCCGATGACCGGATTCAACAGCGCCTCGGTGAGACGCGTGGCCAGCGGTCGGTCCGTGATGTCCCAGACCAGCAGTCGGTGATACGCCTTGACCAGTGGATGGTCGTCGGAGTGCTGGGGATCGATCGCACAGCGGAGCCACCAGTACGGGGAATGCAGGGCATGCGCGTGATGTGCGTCGCCGGGCCGCAGGCCGGCGGCGCGCAGCTTTCGACGGAGATCGTTCTCGGTGTAGATGCGCACGTGGCCGCCCTCGACGAACGGTGCGTGGTATTCGTCGGACAGTCTCCAGCAGAGTTGTTCGGCCAACCACGC
>JBBSLH010000274.1:0-5437 GCA_038255425.1 Acidimicrobiales bacterium | reverse complement strand
CGAATCGACGTTGCATGTGATGCCGGTCGACGGTCCCGGCGAGGTGCGGACCGTCTGCACGATGCCCGACGGCCTCAGCAGCGTCGAGTGGTCACCCGACGGTCACTGGCTCGCGTTCACGAGTCGCACCCAGGACGAGCGGTACACGAAGAAGGACGAGTCCTGGCAGTCGCCGCGCAAGGTCGAGACGTTCTTCTCCCGTCTCAACGGTGAGAACTGGATCTTCGACCGCCCCCGGCACGTTCACGTGGTCGCGGCCGATGGAACCGGCACGGTTCGGAACCTGACTCCCGGCGCGTTCCAACACAGCGGTGTCGCCTGGACCCCCGACTCGACGGCCCTCGTCACCTCGGCTGCTCGCCACGAATCGTGGGACCGTGACCTGGCGAAGGACATCTACGTGATCCCCCTCGACGCGGACGAGCACCCCGATGGCATCCGATGTCTGACCGCCCACGACGGCACCTACACGATGCCGTCGATCTCCCCTGACGGAACCCGTGTCGCGTTCATCGGTCACGGCGACACCGACACCCTCGTGCACAACCACGCCGTCGGTTCGGTGCGCTTCGACGCGGACGCCACGACCGACTCGGACATCGACTGGGCGTCCAAGGCGCTCGACCGCACCTTCATCTGCACCGTCGGCGGCCGTTCACCGGTCTGGGAGGACAACGACACCGTTCTCGCGATGGCCGAGGATCGCGGAGACACCCACCTGTTCCGGATCTCGATCGATGCGGCCTGTGATCCGCAGCCGGTCACGAACGGACCGATCACGGTGATGGGCTTCGACGCAGCGGGCGGCACGCTCGCCACGGTTCGCTCCGCCATCGACCAGACCCCGGAGTTGTACATCGGAGACGAGCGTCGGACCACCGTCGGGAGTGCGCTCTCCACGACACTGCTCGGCTGGGAGAAGTTCGCGGTTCCCACCTTCGACGGAAGCGATGAGATCGACTGCTGGATCATGCGTCCCGCCGACTTCGACGAGTCGATGACCTATCCGGTGCTGCTCAACGTGCACGGCGGTCCGTACACGCAATACGGCGAGTACTTCTTCGACGAAGCTCAGATGCAGGCTGCAGCCGGATTCGTCGTCGTCCTCGGCAACCCGCGCGGCTCGAGCGGCCGCCACCTCCACTGGGGCCAGGCGATCCTCGGGCCGCAGCATCCGGTCGAGCCGGGATCGGGCTGGGGCGGGGTCGACGTGGACGACGTGCTCGCCACCATCGACGGAGCGCTCGACCGCTACACGTTCTGCGACCGCGACCGCGTCGGCATGATCGGTGGCTCGTACGGAGGATTCATGGCCACCTGGCTCGCCGCCAATCACGGCGAGCGATTCCGCGCCATCTGCTCGGAACGATCGGTGAACAACCTCGTGTCTGAGGAGTGGAACAGTGACATCGGCACAGCGTTCCGCACCGAGCACGGCCCGCTCTACATCGACGACGTCGAGGTCTACAAGGCGTCGAGCCCGATCGAGAAGATCCGCGACATCGACACGCCGATGCTGTTGATCCACTCCGAGGAGGACTGGCGCTGCCCGATCGGCCAGGCCGAGGAACTCTGGATGGGTCTGCGCCTGCTCGGCAAGGAGGTGGACTTCTACCGGTTCCCCGGCGAGGATCACGAGCTGTCGCGCTCCGGGTCGCCGGTGCATCGCGTCCAGCGCGCCGAGATCATCCTCGACTGGTTCGCCGACAAACTCGCACGCCGATGACGGCTCGGACCGTGACCCGGGTGCCCGTGACCGTCTGACTTCAGTCGGGAAAGTGGCAAGCCACAGGGTGGCCCCGACCGCGGTCGATCAGTTCCGGAGTCTCTTCAGCACACTTCGCCTCGGCCTTCCAGCAACGGGTACGGAAGCGGCACCCCGACGGAGGATTCACCGGACTCGCGACGTCACCCTCCAGCACGATCCGCTGGCGAGCGCGTTCCCGACGGGGGTCGGCGACTGGTACGGCCGAGATCAGCGCCTGCGTGTACGGATGCGACGGGTTGTCGTAGATCGCCTCACGGTCGCCCTCTTCGACGATCCGGCCGAGGTACATCACAGCGACACGATCGGAGATGTGGCGGACCACGGAAAGATCGTGTGCGATGAAGACGTACGCAATGCCCATCTCGTCCTGCAGCTTCTTGAGGAGATTGACGACACCGGCTTGGATCGACACGTCGAGCGCCGACACCGGCTCGTCGAGGATGATCACCCGCGGGTCGAGCACCAGTGCACGCGCGATCCCGACGCGCTGACGCTGGCCGCCCGAGAACTCGTGGGGGTACCGGTTCGTGTGTTCCGGTGACAAACCGACGACCTCGAGGAGTTCCCGTATCCGTGACTTGATGTCGGCCTTTCCGAGACCGAGATGCAGCTTGAGCGGCTCGCTCAAGGTCTCACCGACCGTGCGGCGCGGGTTCAGCGACGCATACGGGTCCTGGAACACGATCTGCAACCGCTGACGGATCTCGAGCATCTCGGATTTGCTTGCATCGTTGAGGTCGGTTCCTTCGAAGTCGACCGTGCCCGACGTGGGCTTCAGCAGGTGGAGGAGCAGACGGCCGGTCGTGGACTTGCCACAGCCGGATTCGCCCACCAGCCCGAGGGTCTCGCCCTCGTTCACGTAGATGTTCACTCCGGCCACGGCCGACACCTCGGCCACAGTGCGGCTGAACACGCCGCCCTTGATCGGAAAGTGCTTGACCAGGTCGTTCGCTCGCAGGATCTCGGTGCTCACTTGGGCTTCCAATCTGCACTCGTGAAGTGGCACGCGGACATGTGGCCCTGGCCCTCGTCGCGCAGCTTCGGTTCCTGCTCGCTGCACACTCCGGGCACACGGGCGTAGTCACACCGAGGATGGAAGGCACACCCCGACGGTCGGTTGATGAGCGAAGGTGGTGCACCTTTGATCGGGATCAACGGTTTGCTGTGATCCCCTACGAGGTCCGGGATACTGTTCAGCAGACCTTCTGTGTATGGGTGCGCGGACTCGTAGAAGATCTGGTCGACGGTGCCGAACTCGACCTGGTTGCCGGCGTACATCACCATCATCTTGTCGGCGAGACCGGCGACCACCCCGAGATCGTGGGTGATCAGGATGATGCCCGAATCGATCTCGTCCTTGATGGCCACGAGCACGTCGAGCACCTGCGCCTGGACGGTGACATCGAGTGCCGTGGTCGGCTCGTCGGCAATCAACAGGTCGGGCTTGCACATGATCGCCATTGCGATCATCGCTCGTTGACGCATGCCGCCCGAGAACTCGTGGGGGTGCATGGCGGCCCGCTTCTTTGGCTCCGGGATTCCGACGAGGTCGAGCGTCTCGATCGCCCGCTTCATGGCGTCCTTCTTGGAGATGTTCTCGTGGATCCGAGCCATCTCCGCGACCTGTCGACCAACGGTGTGCACGGGGTTGAGAGCCGTCAGCGGGTCCTGGAAGATCATTGCGATCTCTCCACCGCGAATCTTGCGCATCCGGTTCTCGTCGAAGTCGAGAAGATTCTCACCCTTCCAGAGGATCTCCCCCGACCGCACTTTGATCGTCGGAAGCAGACCCATCACCGTCATCGCCGACACCGACTTGCCCGACCCGGACTCCCCGACGATTGCGAAGATCTCACCGCGATGCACTTCGAAGCTGATGCCGTCGACCGCGTGCACGACACCGTCACCGGTCTCGAAGACAGCCTCGAGGTTCCGCACGGACAACAGAACTTCGCCGCTCCCGGAGCCGTGTCGGCTCTCCAACTTCGTCGCGACGGGGGCGCCGGGTGATACCTGGTCGGTCATCAACGGTCCTTCAGCTTCGGGTCGAGGGCGTCGCGCAGCCCGTCACCGACGAACACGAACGCAGTGACGGTGAGCGCGATCGCCACACCGGGGAAGAACAACAGGTGCGGTGCATTCGCAAGGTCGCTTCTGCCCTGTGCGACCATCAGCCCCCATGCGGGAGTGGGGTCCTGTGGGCCGACCCCGAGGAACGACAGCGCGGCTTCGGACAGAATGGTCGTGCCGATCGCAATAGTGCCGTACACGATGATCGGCTGCAGGGCGTTGGGCAGGATGTGACGGAACATGATCCGGATGCTCCCGAACCCGAGTGCGTGCGCAGCTTCCACGTACTCCTGCTTCTTGAGTTGCAGGAACGATGCTCGTACGATGCGCGCCACCCCGAGCCATCCGGTGAAGCCGAGCACGATGATCACCGAATTCTCGCTCTTCCCGAAGACCGTAGCGATCGCAATCGCCAGGATGATGTACGGAATGGCGAGGAACACGTCGATGAAGCGCATGATCGCCGCCTCGACGAAGTTGCCGAGGTACCCAGCGATCGCACCGAAGATGACACCGACGGCGAGTGCGATCGTCGTGGCGGCCAGACCGATCTTCATCGAGACACGAGCCCCGTACACGACCCGACTGAAGAGGTCACGTCCGATGATGTCGGTACCGAACCAGTGATCGCCCGACGGACCCTCGCGGGACCGCCCCACGTCACGCTCGGTGATCGAGTACGGAGCGATGAGGTCCGCGAAGATCGCCGTCAGGAGGACCAACACGATGAATCCGAGGCCCACGAGCGCGAGCTTGTTGCGCTTGAACTGTTTCCATGCATCGCCCCACAACGACGTCGCAACGGTGGACTCCGGCGAGATGACGACGACCTCGGTGTCGAGGTTGCTCATGCGTCCTCCCCTCCGCCGAGACGAACTCTCGGATCGAACCATGCGTAGGAGATGTCGACGACCAAGTTCACGACGGCGTAGACCACCACGACGGCGAGCGTGAGGCCCAGCACCACCGGTAGGTCCCGATCTCCCACCGCCTCGGCGATGGCCGAGCCGAGGCCGGGCCAGTTGAACACGGTCTCGGTGAGCACTGCTGCGCCGACCACGGTGCCGAGGTCCAGTCCGAGCAACGTCACGACCGGCAACATCGCGTTGCGGAGGCCGTGGCGACCGATGACCTGACGTTCGTTGAGGCCCTTGGCCTTGGCGGTTCGCATGTAGTCCGCGCCGAGCACCTCGAGCATGGAGCCGCGCATCATGCGGGCGGCAAGAGCAGTCGACACGCCGGCGAGAGCGATTGCCGGCAACACGAGGTAACGCCACTGGTCCGGACCCGACGGGATGAAGAACAGGAACCAAGTCTCGTCGGTACGCGGTGCCGAGATGCCCGACGTACGCAACTGTGTCCATTCGGGCCAGCCGTACTTCTCGGGAACGACCGCGAAGAAATACTGCAGGATGTAGCCGGACACGAACACCGGGATGGCCGATGCGATCGCGGTGAAAATCGTGGTGAGTTTGTCGGCCAGGGAGTAGCGGCGGATGGCCGAGAAGAGTCCGATCGAGATGCCGACGATCACTTCGATCGTGAAGGCCCACACTCCGAGTCGGATGCTGTTCGGAGCCTTGTCCTTCAGGATGTCGT
>JBBSLH010000273.1:0-5443 GCA_038255425.1 Acidimicrobiales bacterium | reverse complement strand
CGACGACACACCAGCGCGTCATCGCCGGGTCGGTGGACCGACGCCGCGCACTGGGCACAACGGGCCAGATCGCGACACTTCGCGCAGGCCAGGAGCGCGGCTCGGCCCTTCTGGTTGAGGATGCACACCAACCGTGCATCAGAACGAGCGATGTCGACCAGCGCCGGCGAGAACAGCGCGTTCCGGGCAGTGTCCTCGTCTCGTCGATCGGCGACGACGACCCGTGGCCATCCGTCACGCTCGACCGAGCGCTCGATGGTGACGAGGCGGGCTCGATCGAGCGCCTCGAGCGACGGCATCGGCGAGGTGAGGACGCACGGAACGCCGAGACGACGCGCCCGCTCGAGCGCGACGTCTCGTAGGTGCCACGTGGGTGTGCGTTCCTCCTGATGGACCTCGTCGTGTTCGTCGAAGACCACGATCGTCGCGAGGGACGGCATCGTCGCCCACACGGCGGCCCGCGTCCCGACGACCGCGACGCCGCCGGCCGCCGCTCGGCCCCAGTCGTCCGGGTGGAGCGCCGTCGGTACGCCGGCACGCACGAGTCGGTGCGCCACCCGTCGGGCCTGTGACCGGCTGGTGCACAAAAGCAACGGGTCACCCAACGATGCGGCCTCCTGGACCACCGGCACGATGTCGGCGGCGGGCGGAAGGCGCAACACAGTCGGACCGTCGGAGAACGCCGCGCGGACCGCCTCGTCGTCGGGCGGCGGGACCGGATGCTTCCGTACCCCGGGCGCAGGCAGGCTCGGCACCATGCGTTCGGGAGATGCCGTACGCAGGAGCGGGACGGGCGTCCGCGCCGCCCATCGCCAGCGCGCCCATCGGGCCAGGTCGATGATCTCGGCGCTCGGCCCGTGCCCGCTGATCTTGGCGATCGGCTTCAGCTCCACGCCAGGCGGCGGCTCGACGCCGACTTCGACGACCCACGCTCCGACCCGACGCGGACCGAGCGCGACGCGGACGCGCGTCCCCACCGCGACCCGTCCCGCCCACTCGGGCGGGACGACATAGTCGAAGGTCTTGGTGATACCCGTCTGGTCGGGCAGGACCCGGACCACGAGGTCCTGGTTCTCGGGTTCGCCGAACAGCTTCACCCGGAGATGTCTACCGCCGCGTCTAGAGACCCAGCGCCGACTTCACGTCGCCGACACGGTCGGTGTTCTCCCACGGGAACTCACCCTGCTCGCCAGTACGGCCGAAGTGTCCGTAGGCGGCCGTCTTGCGGTAGATCGGCCGACGGAGGTCGAGATCGCGCAGGATGGCACCGGGGCGGAGGTCGAAGACCTGGTGCACGGCCGCGGTGATCTTCGCCGGATCGACGTTCTCGGTGCCGAAGGTGTCGACCATGATGGACACCGGGTGCGCGACACCGATGGCGTAGGCCACCTGCACCTCGCAGCGGCTCGCTGCGCCGGCGGCGACGAGGTTCTTGGCGACCCAGCGGGTGGCGTAGGCGGCAGAACGGTCGACCTTGGACGGGTCCTTGCCGGAGAATGCACCGCCACCGTGGCGGGCCCAGCCGCCGTAGGTGTCGACGATGATCTTGCGACCGGTGAGGCCACAGTCAGCGTGGGGACCGCCGAGTTCGAACACCCCGGTGGGGTTGACGAGGACCTTGAAGTCGTCGTCGGCGAACTGCTCGGGAAGCGTCGGGCGGATGACCTCTTGGATGAGATCGGGCTTGATCAGGCTCTCGGCGTCGTGGCCCGGCGCGTGCTGCGTCGAGATCAGGACGGTGGTGAGCTTGTCGGGCTTGCCGTCGACGTAGTCGATCGTGACCTGGGTCTTGGAGTCCGGCCGCAGGTACGGCAGGATCCCGGCCTTGCGGACCTCGGCCAGGCGCTCGGCCAGGCGATGGGCCAGGTGGATGGGTGTCGGCATCATCGCGTCGTTCTCGTCGCACGCGTAGCCGAACATCATGCCCTGGTCGCCGGCACCCTGGTCGTCGATCTCGTCGACGCGCTCGCCGGAGCGAGTCTCGAACGCCTTGTCGACGCCCTGGGCGATGTCGGGGCTCTGGGGGTCGATCGACGTCATGACGCCGCACGTGTTGCCGTCGAAGCCCATCGACTCGCGGTCGTACCCGATCTCCTTGATCGTGCGGCGCACGATGTCGGCGATCTCGACATAGGCCGAGGTGGTGATCTCGCCGGAGACGATGGCCATGCCGGTGGTCACCATGGTCTCGCAGGCAACGCGGGCCATCGGATCGCTCGTCAGGATCTCGTCGAGGATCGCGTCCGAGATCTGGTCGGCCATCTTGTCGGGATGGCCTTCGGAGACCGACTCAGACGTGAAGGTGAAGTTTTTCATTGACTGCTCCTGATCGATATGACGGCGTCGAGCACCGCGCGGGCGATGACCCGCTTGTCCGCCTGCGGTACCTCTTCGGTACCTGCGGCGGACAGGATCACCACTGCGTTGGTGTCGTGTTCGAATCCTGCTCCGGGGGCGGAGACGTCGTTGGCGATGATGAGATCGGCGCCCTTGGCTCGGAGTTTGGTCTCGGCATTCTTGCGCACGGCATCGGTCTCAGCCGCGAATCCCACCAGGGTCTGCCCCACCGGCTTCGAAGATCCGAGGGCCGCGAGGATGTCTACCGTCGGTTCCAGGCGGACCTCCGGGATGCCGCTCGCCTTCTTGATCTTCGAGTCGGCGACGGAGGACGGTCGGAAGTCGGCAACGGCTGCGGCCATGACGACGACGTCGCTGGCGGGCGCTCGGGTCACGACCGCGTCGTGCATCTCTTCCGCAGTCTCGACGGCGACGACCTCGATACCCGCCGACACCGGACGCTGCACGGTGGCGACGACGGTCACCTCGGCACCACGAGCGGCAGCTTCCTCGGCCACGGCGAATCCTTGCTTCCCCGAAGATCGGTTCCCGATGAATCGGACCGGATCGATGGGTTCGCGCGTGCCGCCGGCGGTGACGAGCACCTTCAGTCCGGCGAGGTCGCCGGTCGGTCGTGCCTGAGCGAGCACCTCTTCGGCACGAGCGACGATCGTCGCAGGAGCGGCCAGGCGGCCGGTACCGACGTCGCCACCAGCGAGGCGGCCCTCTTCGGGCGGCACGATGTGCACGCCTCGGGCACGGAGCACCTCGAGATTGTCCGAGACCGACGGGTGCTCCCACATCTCGGTGTGCATGGCCGGCGCCAGCACCACCGGTGCACGCGTGGCGATCAGCGTGGCCGTCAACAGATCGTCGGAACGACCCGTGCGGTAGTCCGACAGCAGTCGGGCTGTGGCTGGCGCCACGATGATCAGGTCGGCGCCCTGTCCGAGATTCGTGTGCGGGATCGGACTCGATTCGTCCCACAGCGACGTCTGCACGGGCTCACTGGCCAACGCGGAGAACGTCGTCTCACCGACGAAGTGGAGGGCCCCCTCGGTCATGATCGGCGACACGTGCGCGCCAGCATCGACCAGCAGACGGCAGACCTCGATCGCTTTGTATGCCGCGATGCCTCCGGTGACACCGAGGACGATGCGCTTCCCGGCGAGCATCGTGCGCTGGCCGGCGGGTGCGGCCTATTCCCCTTCGTCGGCAGTCGCCGCGGCGAGACGCTCGGCGGCAGCCGCTTCTTCGGCGGCGCGCTTGGCCGCCAGTGCCTCGCCGTAGACCGGGAGGATCTTGTCGGCGGCGATCTCCTCGAACCCGATCGACAAGGGCTTGCGGGCGACGGACGGCACCTGTGGCGGGACCTGTGAACCCAGGCCGCCACTGCCGACGGCGTTGAAGTAGGCGTTGATCTGGCGAGCCCGGGTGGACGCCAGGGTCACGAGACGGAACTTGGAGTCGGCCCGCTCGAGGAGGCCCTCGATCGGCGGGTTCATCATCGTGTCGTGGCGGCCTGGCATGGGGTCCTCCGAAGGGTGTGCCCAGATGTTGCGGAACGATCCACGGTAGCAGTGGGGCTGCGCGAACCGTGAACCCTCAGCCGTGGGTACGACCGGCTCGCGCCGCCTCCATGAGTCCTTCGATCTCCGACACCGTGCGCTCGACCACATCGTTGACGACGTGGTGCATTCCCAGGGTCCGGGCGGCGTCGCGTTCCTCGTCACCCTTGCGTAGGCGGGCCTCGATCACCTCAGGAGCATCGCCTCGCTGCTCGAGTCGGGCACGCTGTGCCTCGACGTCGGGTGTGTCGATGAAGATCAGCAGCGTGGTGGGGTCGACTGCTCTGAGGGCGGCGGCACCGGCGACGTCGATCTCGAAGAGGACATCGGTGCCCGACGGTGGGTTCGGGATGGGCGTGCCCTGGCGATACTCGAGGAAGTCGACCCACTCGAGGAATCCACCGGCCTCGATGTTGGCGTCGAACGCCGCACGATCGGTGAACACATACGCATCCTCCGACTCGCCGGGTCGGCGCGCCCGCGTGGTCCATGACCGACTGAGCCAGATCTCGGCGTGCGATGCCAGGAGCGCGTCTACGACCGTTCCCTTTCCGGCCCCACCTGGACCGGAGACGACGATGTTCATCGATTGGGGTTCGAACTCAGGAGAACTCTTCGAGGAGCTTGCGCTTCTGCTGGTCACCGAGACCACGAACACGGCGCGTGTCGGAGATCTCGAAGGTCTCCATCGTGCGGCGGGACTTGACCTTGCCGACGCCCGGCAGGGACTCGAGGACGGCGAGAACCTTCATCTTCCCGGCCATGTCGTCGTTCTCCGCCTGCGTCAGGAGTTCTGCGAGCGTGAGCGAACCCATCTTGAGGCGCTCCTTCAGCTCGGCACGGGCACGACGGGCCTCGGCGGCCTTCTTGAGCGCGGCCTGGCGCTGCTCCGGGGTCAACTGGGGGGGCTGCGGCATGGGTCGAACCCTAGCTTGCCCGGCCCTGGACCCTATTGGCCGTGCGAGCTATGACAGCGCGCTGTCGACGAGGGCAGCGGCAATTGCTTCGGGGTCGTCGGCTTCGGAGAGGATGCGGCCGAGGACCAAGAGGTCGGCGCCAGCGGCGAATGCGGCCCCGGGGGTGGCGATCCGGCGCTGGTCGTGCGTGGGATCCCCCGTGGCCCGGATTCCGGTCGCCGCGATGAAGAGCGTGGTCAGCATGTCCCGTGCTGGGGCGACGTCGGCGACCGCGCACACGAGACCGGCACAGCCACCGGCGATGGCCGAGTCGACGTGTTTGCCGAGGATGTGGTCGGGTGCGCCGTCGTCGGAGGTCAACACCGTGACGGCCAGAGTGGTCGGCGCCTTGACCTGTGCGGCCTCTGCTCCCTCGCGAGCGCCCTCGACGCCTGCGCGGAGCATCTCGACTCCCCCATGCGCGTGGAGCGTGACGTAGTCGATCCCCAGCGACCCGAGCACCCGAGCAGTGCGATTGACCGTCGACGGGATGTCGTGGAGCTTGAGGTCGACGAAGACCCGCAGGCCGAGGTCGTGCATGGCCGTCACCGCGTTCGGGCCCGCAGACACGAACAGCTCCGG
>JBBSLH010000272.1:0-5479 GCA_038255425.1 Acidimicrobiales bacterium | reverse complement strand
GTCGAAGCGTGCTTCGCTGAAGGCTTGGTCAAGGTGGTCTTCGCGACCGAGACCCTCGCGTTGGGCATCAACATGCCGGCCCGATCGGTCGTCATCGAGCGGATGACCAAGTTCAACGGTGAGTCACGCGAGTTCCTGACTCCGGCGGAGTACACGCAGCTCACCGGGCGGGCCGGTCGGCGGGGCATCGACACGCACGGGACCGCTGTGGTGCTCTGGTCACCGTTCATCTCGTTCGCGCAGATCGCAGGGCTCGCTGCCAGCCGGAGTTTCGTGCTGCGATCGGCGTTCCGCCCCACCTACAACATGGCCGTGAACCTGATCCGCCGTCACGATCGCGAAACGGCGCGGCGGGTACTCAACCAGTCGCTCGCCCAGTACCAGACCGACCGGGCAGTCGTGGTCAGTGAGCGGCGTCTCACCGAGCGCCAGGCGGTCCTGGACGATCTTCTCGCCGAGGCGAGTTGTGCGCTCGGCTCGGTCGAGGAATATCGCGATCTCGCGCAGTCCGACCTGCCGCGACGAGAACGACGCCGCCGCCTCGAGACTCGTCTGGGCGACCTGCGGCCCGGCGCGGTGATCGCGCTGGATGATCACCCCCGGGTGGCGGTTCTCTCGGTCGCCAACCGCTCGGGCGAACGCATCAAGGTCAAGGTCCTCACCCCCGGCGGAGACGTGTTCACCGTGGGCATGCCGGACTTCGATCTCCCTCCGGAGGTGCTCACGTCGGTCGAGGTCCCCGATCCGTTCCAGCCGGGCGACGCCGACTTCCAGCACGAGGTCGCCCTCCGCCTCCAGCGGGCGACGATGCCTGCCCCGACGCGCCACCGCGGTGCGCTCGACCACCCCGTTGCCGCGTGTCCCGACGCGGAGAGCCACCTACGGGCGCTCGAGCGTGCAGATCGCGTCCGGCGCGAGGTCGACGAACTCCGCGACCGGATCGATCGTCAGGCAGGGACCCTCGGCGTCCAGTTCGACCACGTGCTCGACGTTCTCGAGCACCTGGGCTACGTCGATGGATGGTCGGTCACCGACCGAGGCGATCTCCTGGCCGGGGTGTATCACGAGTCGGATCTGGTGGTGGCCGAAGCGATCGCGACGGGGTGTTTCGACGGGCTCGACGCGCCGGAGCTCGCAGCGGTCGCCTCGGCGTTGGTCTACGAACACCGAGCACCCGGACCTCCTCCAGTGCCGAGCTATCCGTCGGATCGGGTCCATGACCGTTGCCGCGACATCGACGCGATCGTGGGTCGCATCGCATCCGACGAGCGCCGCGTCGGTCTGCCGCAGTCGCGCGGTGGCGACCACAACTTCGCCCGGCTCGCACATGAATGGTGCGCAGGCGAGTCGCTCGGCCGGGTGTTGGACGACGGCGATGTCGACCTGACCGGGGGCGACTTCGTCCGGACGGTCCGTCAGCTGGTCGACCTGATCCGTCAGATCGCACAACTCGCTGCCGATGACACGACGAGAACCACGGCGCGTCGGGCGGTCGGTGCACTCGAACGGGGCGTCGTCGCCGCCACGGTCGAACTCGAGGACGAAGACGAAGCATGACGATCCGCAAGGGCGAACCCTGGGGCGAGCCAGGTCCGCTGCCAGCCGACGGCGTTCTGGTGCACAGCGACATCGAGGCCCGCGCGGTGATCACCACGGCTCGGCGGGCCTCCGCACCGTTGCCGACCCTGGGACTGCTGGGTGGTGACCTGGCCCGGACCTGCGGCGCCCTGGGTTCGTACGACCGGCTCCACAGCGAAGAAGCCCAACAGCTCCCGGTCGATCTGTGCGAGGTCCTGGTCGATGGATCGCTGCACTTCTTCGTCGCCCACCTCGTCGCCCGGCGATCGTGGCTGCGTGGCCCGATCGTGATGGTGATGAACGCGCAGTATCGGGGCGACTGGAACGTCGCGCCGAGGTCGCATCCCAACGACGGCAAGGTCGAGGTGTTCACCGCGAACCCGTCGTTCGGTGATCGTTGGAAGGCGCTCCCTCGCCTGAAGACGGGAACCCACGTCCCGCACCCGGACATCTCGCTCGAGCGGACGTCCGGAACGCAGATCGACCTCGCTCCGGGCACCAAGGTCTGGCTCGATGGCGAGATCGTCGGTCCAGCGAAGACGATCTCCATCCGGGTCGTGCCCGACGCACTCACTGTGGTCGTCTGAGCCGTTCGCTCCACTCGCTGACAGACTCGGACGATGGACGCCTGGATCCTCGACGACGCACCCGGTGACTATCGCTTCGGCGAGATCGCGACGCCGGAGCCAGGGCACGGTGAAGTCCGGGTCCGTCCAGTGACCTCGGCCCTCAACCACATGGACCTCTGGCTCACCCGCGGGCTCCCCAGGCCGGCGCTGCCCCACGTTCCCGGGTGCGATGTCGCCGGCGTCATCGACGCAGTGGGGGAGGGGGCGCATTCCACCGTCGGGACCGAGGTGGTGGTCAACCCCGCCGTCGCCCCGTTGGAGGCCGTGGTCCGCCTCGGTAACGATTCGCCGCTGGGCCGGGGCTTCCAGATCGTCGGTGAGCAGCGGTGGGGCGGACACGGAGACGCAGTGGTCGTACCCGCGTGGAACGTCCTGCCGAAGCCAGCCGAGCGGTCGTGGGAGGAATGTGCGGCATTCCCCTTGGCCACCCTCACCGCCTACCGAATGCTCCGCCGGGCCCGGTTGTCAGCGGGCGAGACGGTCCTGGTCGTCGGCATCGGCGGTGGTGTCTCGATGGCGGCGCTGTCGCTCGCCCAGGCCATGGGCGCCATCGTCTACGTGACCAGTCGCCAGCAGACGAAGATCGACCAGGCCGTCGCGCTCGGCGCCGTGGCCGGCTTCGACTCCGCGGCCGATTCGTGGCCGGTCAAGGCCGACGTCGTCGTCGAATCGGTGGGACCGGCGACCTGGGATCAGTCGGTCCGGTCGCTCGTGCCCGGTGGACGCCTCGTCGTGTGCGGAGGGACGTCGGGCCAGAAGGTCGAGGTCGATCTCCCGAAGCTCTTCTTCAAACAGATCGAGATCATCGGGTCGACCATGGGCTCGTACGAGGAGTTCGACGACGTCGTCCGACTGGTGGAGCAGGGCCTGCCCATCGCCGTCGACGAGGTGTTCGACCGCGCCGACTACCCCGCAGCGCTCGAACGCCTGCGCAGCGGCGACCAACTCGGCAAGGTCGTACTCCGCCACCCCAACCCCTGAGCTTCTGGTCACTCATGAGCGCGTCCTGACCGCCGATGTGGTGACCAGAACGGAAGGGGTCAGGGGGTGGTGAGGACCTCGAGGGCGGCATCGATGGGACCCTGGAAGCCGCGCCAGACCAGGTGCGGACGAAAGCCCATGGCGACGTTGATGTCGAGCATCCAGGGGTTCGACTGTGCGTTGTAGGTCTCGATCGTCTCGAAGGTGGGGGAGAGTCGCTGGGCGTACCGCAGGTTCTCGGCCTTGAGCCATCGCCCCAGCCCGTGTCCCCGATGGGCAGCGACGACGCCGGTGTCGCCCTGGTCGGCGAGGGTCGGACGGAATCCGTTGACGAAGAGTTCGGAGATCCCGGCTCCCGAGCCGTCCGGCGCCACCGCCAGCGAACGGGCGACGGTCATGCCGAGCGCTTCCCACAGGTCCTCGCGTGAGCGGAGCACTGCCTCGTCGGCGTCGGGCACCTGCCATTCGAGATCGTCCGTCGGCATGTCCATCATGGCCGCGTTCGCCATGACGTAGGCCGCCATGTGCTCGTCCGGACATCGTGCCCCGAACTGCACGATCTCGTAGCCGGAGTCGCGCTCGCGGCCTTCGTCGATCCAGGCATCGACCAATGTGTCGTCGAGGTCTGCGACACGCACTCGGCTGCACCGCTCCGACGTCCCCTCCGACAGGCCGAGACGTTCCGCGTAGACCCGTCCGATGTCGGGTTCTCGCTCGTGGGACCACAGCAACAGCGAGGTCCGGCCGCCGGCCCGTGCGATGGGGAGCACTTCCCGAAGAAGCGCGTCGGCAATGCCACGACGTCGGAATGCGGGACGCACCGCGACCCATTCGCTCGACACGATGTGGCGGTTTTCTTCACCCTCCTCGAACTCGAACGCCGCTTCGCCGACCGGTTCGCCATCGACCAGCGCGAGCCAGGCGCGCACGTGTCGTTCCTTGGTCCGGTTGGCCAGCCATGTGCGGAGTTCGTCGACGGGCGCAGGTGGGTCGTCGGGATTCAGCTCGACCGCATCGGTCTCCGCCCGGACCGATTGCCACGCCGACATCTGTTGCGGTTGCTCCGGATCGATCTCCTCGACCGTGATGTCCATGCGACGATTCTTCCAGCTTGCGAACGGAGGCGGCACCCGAGATTCGACCTCCTACGATGCGCCGGTGGACCTCGACGAACTGAAGCAGCGAGTGAGCGACGACATCGACGGCCGTGCCGACCGTCTGGTTGCGGTGTCCCACGCCATCCACGGGCATCCGGAACTCAACTTCGAGGAGCAGTTCGCGCATGACCTGCTGTGCGACGAACTCGATGCAGCGTCGCTCCAGACCGAGCGCCACGCCTTCGGGCTCGACACTGCCTTCGTCGCCCGTGCCGGATCCGCCGGACCCGACGTCGCCGTCTGCCTCGAGTACGACGCGCTCCCAGGAATCGGTCACGCCTGCGGTCACAACATCATCGCCGCTGCCGGACTCGGTGCAGGTCTGGCGGCAGCAGCGGTCGCAGAGGAGTGCGGGGGTCGCCTGTCGATCCTCGGCACGCCCGCCGAAGAGGGTGGCGGCGGCAAGGTGTTCATGATCCGGGCCGGCGCCTTCGACGATGTCGACGCCGCGGTGATGGTCCATCCCGCAGGCGCCGAACTCCGTGACATGACGACGCTCGCCGTCCAGCAGTGCCTCGCCACCTACACCGGCGCAGCCGCGCATGCTGCAGCGGCCCCGCACGAAGGGCGCAACGCACTCGATGCCGCAGTGCTCGGCTACAACAGCGTGGCCGCGCTGCGCCAACACATCCTCCCGACGGAGCGGGTCCACGGCGTCTTCACCGACGGCGGTGCCAAGCCGAACATCGTGCCGGCCCGAGCGCAGACACACTGGTTCGTCCGCTCGCCGAGCGCTGCAGGGCTCGACTCCCTGAAACAGCGGGTCGTCGACTGTCTCGAAGCCGGCGCGACCGCCGCGGGGTGCCTGGTCGAGATCGAGTGGATCGATCCTCCCTACGCCGACATGGTCGGGATCACGACGATGAACGACCTGTACACCGCGAACGCCGCTCGAGTCGGCCGCACGGTCCTCGATCCTGCGATGGCCGACGATGCGGGCGTGGGTCCGGTGGTCGGTTCGACCGACATGGGCGACGTCTCCTACGCCGTCCCGTCGATCCATCCGATGATCCAGGCTGCGCCGGACGGGACGCCCATCCACACCGCAGCGTTCGCCGACGCTGCGGGCGGTCCGATGGGCGACCGCGCGGTGATCGACGGGGCCAAGATCCTGGCGTGGACGATCCTCGACCT
>JBBSLH010000271.1:0-5482 GCA_038255425.1 Acidimicrobiales bacterium | reverse complement strand
GACGCCGCCGATCCCGACTGGCCCGACCGCGATCGCTTCATCCTGTCTGCCGGCCATGCGAGCATCCTCCAGTACTCGATGCTCCATCTGACCGGCTTCGGTCTCACGCTCGACGACCTGCGCGAGTTCCGTCAGTGGGGATCGCGGACACCCGGCCACCCCGAGGCCGGCCACACCCGCGGCGTCGAGGTGACCACGGGTCCCCTCGGCCAGGGCCTGGCCAACGCGGTGGGGATGGCACTGGCCGAACGCTGGTTGGCAGCCCGGTTCGGTCTCGACCTGTTCGACCACCACACATTCGTCATCGTCGGCGACGGCGACCTCCAGGAGGGTGTGAGCCACGAAGCTGCCTCGCTCGCCGGTCACCAGCAGTTGGGCAAGCTCGTCGTCGTCTACGACGACAACCACGTCTCCATCGACGGGATCACCGAGTTGTCGTTGTCCGACGACGCCGCGTCCCGTTTCCGTGGCTACGGCTGGGACGTCGACGAGATCGGCGAGGCGGCCGAGGACCTCGACGTGCTCGAGAACGCGCTCAACCGAGCCAAGGGCACCGACACGCCGACGCTCATCATCCTGCGGAGCCACATCGGCCATCCGTCCCCGTCGCTGACCGACTCACCTTCGGCGCACGGCTTGGCGTTCGGCGCAGAGGAGATCACCGAGGCAAAGGCCGCGATGGGACTGCCGGACGAGCCGTTCACGGTTCCCGACGAAGTCTTGGCCATGTACCGCACGGCAGGTGAGCGCGGACGATCTGCACGGGAATCCTGGGAGAAGCGTCTCGCTGCGTTCGGCGGCGATCGCGCAGCGCTCGACTGCTGCCTCGATGCCGAGGGCATGCCCGGCTGGGAGCAGTCGGTCCCCAGCTTCGGGATGGACGAGACGCTCGCGACACGGCAGGCGTCGGGCAAGGTGCTGCAAGCACTGATCGACGACGTACCGGGCCTCCTGGGCGGCGGCGCCGACCTCACGGGGAACACCGGCACGAAGATCGCCGACGCCGGCGTCATGAGTCCTGACGATCCCGGCGGTCGCCAGCTGTACTTCGGCGTGCGCGAGCACGGCATGGCAGCGGTGATGACGGGCATGGCCCTCCATGGGGGTGTGGTCCCCGTCGGCGGCACATTCCTCGTGTTCTCCGACTACGCCCGCGGCGCCATCCGCCTCGCCGCGCTGTCCGGCGCGAAGGTCATCTACTCGTTCACCCACGACTCCGTCGGTGTCGGCGAGGACGGGCCGACCCACCAGCCGGTCGAACACGTCGCATCCCTGCGGGCGATCCCCGACCTGCGTGTGATCCGCCCGGCAGATGCGAACGAGACGGCAGCCGCCTGGAAGATCGCCATCAACGGCGACGGGCCGACCGCGATGATCCTGTCTCGACAAGGACTCCCCATCCTCGACGGCACGTCGGACGAGGGCGTCGCGAAGGGTGGCTACGTGCTCCGCGACGTCGACGACCCTGCGGTCGTGTTGGTCTCCACCGGCTCCGAGGTGCACGTGTGTGTCGAGGCAGCTGATGCCTTGGCGGCCGAGGGCGTCGCCGCTCGGGTGGTCTCACTCCCCTCCTGGGATCTGTTCGAGGCCCAGTCGACCTCGTACCGACGGTCCGTTCTCCCCGACGACGTCCCGGCGCTGTCGGTCGAGGCTGGCGTCACGATGGGCTGGGACCGCTACGCCGACGGCATGATCGGCATCGATCGATTCGGCGCGTCGGCTCCCGGCGACGAGGTGCTCGAACGCCTCGGGTTCACCGCAGACAACGTCGCGACCACCGCGCGGAAATTGATTGCGTCGGCCGCGGGGAAGGACGCCTCATGACCCGACTGCACGATCTCCATGCCGCCGGCCAGTCACCGTGGCTCGACAACCTGCGCCGCGGCTACCTCCGCTCCGGCGAGCTGCAGGCGTACGTCGACCGCGGCGTCCGCGGCATCACGTCCAATCCGTCGATCTTCCAGAAGGCGATCGCCGACAGCGACGACTACGACGACCAGTTCGGCGATCTGCTCGCCGCAGGCACATCCGTCGAGGACGCGTACTGGCGCATGGTCACCGACGACATCTCCGAAGCACTGACAGTCCTCGCTCCGGTGCACGACGAGTCCGGCGGCGTCGACGGCTACGTGTCCGTCGAGGTCGACCCGGGACTCGCTCGCGACACCAGCGGCACGATCTCGGCCGCCCGCGAGCTCGACCAGCGCATCGACCGACCGAACCTGTTCGTGAAGATCCCGGCCACCGCTGAGGGCGTGCCCGCCATCGAGACGATGATCAGCGAGGGGCGCAGCATCAACGTGACCCTGATCTTCTCGCTCGAGCGCTACGACGAGGTCATGGAGGCGTACCTGGCGGGGCTCGAAGCCCGACTCGACACCGGCCACGACGATCTGTCCGACATCGCCAGTGTCGCGTCGTTCTTCATCTCGCGCGTCGACACCGAGGTCGACAATCGACTCGAGGCCATCGGCACCGACGAGGCGCTGGCCCTTCGAGGTCGCGCCGCCGTCGCGCAGGCGCAGATCGCCTACCAGCGATTTCTCGCCACCTTCTCGGGTCCGCGTTGGGAGCGGCTGTCCGCCGCGGGCGCCAAGGTGCAGCGGCCGCTGTGGGCGTCGACCTCCACGAAGAACGATGCCTATCCGGACACGCTCTACGTCGACACGCTGATCGGCCCGGACACGGTCAACACGTTGCCCGAGCCCACGATCGAGGCGTTCGAGGACCGGGGCACCGTGGCAAGGACGGTCGATGCCGATGTCGACACGGCGCGTTCGACGCTCGAGGCATTGCCCGCAGTCGGCGTCGACATGGCCGACGTCGCTCGAGTGCTCGAGGTGGAGGGCGTGGCGGCGTTCGAGAAGTCGTTCGACGACCTGCTCGCCACGTTGCAGTCGAAGGCCGACGACCGGGATTGACCATGCATGGTGAGGTCCGCGTGGTCGACGACGTCACCGTCGCCTTCGCCGAGGTGGTTGCAGACACGTGGCGGTCCCGACCGAACCGCGGCTTCTCGCTCGCGCTCTCGGGCGGCGAGACCGCTCGTCGGTGCTACGAGTTCTTGGCGACCTGGCGCGACTCCCCGGTCGACTGGATGGCGACCGAGATCTACTGGGGCGACGAACGCTGCGTGCCGCCGGAGCATCCGGACTCGAACTATCGCCTGGCAGCCGACGCACTCCTCACCACGGTGGGAGGCGTCCACGCGTTGTTCCCGATGCGCGCCGATGACGGTCCCGACGCGTATCACCTGCTCCTCTCGAGCGTCGGCGCGATCGACCTCATCCACCTCGGACTCGGAAGCGATGCCCACACGGCCAGCCTGTTTCCCCACTCCCCTGCCCTGCACGCGGATCCGGGCCGGTTGGTCGTCGCCAACGAGGATCCGGCGGGCAACCATCCCCACCCTCGTCTCACCCTCACCTATGCAGGCATCGGGCGAGGGCGCACGGTCGTCGTCACGGTGTCCGGCGAGGAGAAGGCGGAGGCATTCGATGCCGTCCGGCGGGGCGTCGACGTTCCTGCGAGCCACATCCGGGCCGAGCAGGTCATCTGGCTCGTCGACGCCGAGGCCGCGGGTCGCGTCGCCTGACGTTCGGTGACGATGGTCACGGTGTGACCCCTGACCGCGCTCCGATGACGACCGTGGGTGGTCGAGGTTCGTAACCTGATCGTCATGGCCACATCTTCCGGAGTCTCCGAGCGAGTCCTCTCGCCCGAGGCGTCGGCCGAACTGCGACGCACCGGCCGCGACGTTCGTATGCGGCTTCTCGTCCGTTTCTCGCTGCTGCACGCGGCTGGTGGGCTGATGGTCTTCAGCTACCTCCAGCAGCTGTATCCCGCCTCCCAGGCCTTCGGCACCCCGTGGCTGAACGATCTCGCGCTCCTCGCGCTCACCGAGATCACCCTCGCTCCGGTCGCCTGGCTGTGGTTCGGGAAGAAGTTCAAGAAGTCCGAGCGGTGGGCGCTCGACGGGCGTCTGCCGACGGCGAAGGAGCGCGAGCGCGTGCTCGACGAACCGTGGCGCATGGCTGCTCGTCCGTTCCTGCTCTGGGTCCTCGCCACCTGCTTCGTGGCCACCAGCATCTCGCTCAGGAGCAGCTACGCGGACCGCGAGATCTTCGACATCGTGCAGATCATGCTCATCGGCGGCCTCGCCGTCTGCGCCATCTCGTATCTCGTCATCGAACAGACCTATCGGCCGCTGTTCGCCTTCGCACTCGATGGTGAGGCAGCGCCACGTCCGGCGAGCCTCGGTATCCGTCCTCGCCTGCTCCTGGCCTGGGCCGTGGGCTCGGGCGTGCCGCTGCTCGGCCTGGTCCTGGCGCCGTGGCGTGAGACCGGACTGTCCCCGGGGGCGATGGCCGTGCTCGCCGCCGTGGGCCTCGTCGGTGGGCTGTTCGCCATGCTCGTCGCCTCCAACTCGATCGCCGAGCCACTCGACGAGGTCCGGGACGCGCTCGGCCGTGTCGCCAGTGGCGATCTCGAGGCTGACCTCGCGGTCGACGACGGCGGCGAGGTCGGGCAGCTCCAGGCCGGCTTCAACCGGATGGTATCCGGGCTCCGCGAACGTGCCGAGCTCCAAGATCTGTTCAGCCGCCACGTGGGCCACGAGGTCGCAGCGCAGGCACTCGAGCGAGGCACCGGCCTCGGCGGTGAGTCCCGTCGGGCCAGCGTGATCTTCGTCGACCTCATCGGCTCGACGGCGATGGCCGAGGTCCTCCCACCGGGTGAGGTCGTCGCCACCCTCAACGCCTTCTTCCAGACCGTGGTCGAGACGGTGACCGAACAGGGTGGGTGGGTCAACAAGTTCGCTGGTGACGGCGCGCTCTGCATCTTCGGCGTGCCGGGATTCCAACCCGACCACGAGGCCCGCGCGCTTCGTGCCGCGCGGGCGCTGCGCGACCGTCTGGCCGAGGTCAGGTCCGACCACCCCGGTCTCGACGCAGGCATCGGCGTCTCGGCCGGGACCGTCGTGGCCGGGAACGTCGGCGGCGAGGAGCGGTACGAGTTCACCGTCATCGGCCGCGCCGTCAACGAGGCCGCTCGTCTCACCGATCTCGCGAAGCAACGGCCCGGGAGGTTGCTGGCGTCCGCCGGCGCCGTGCGGTCGGCCGGCGTGGAACGAACACAGTGGGTCGACCGGGGTCGGGTCGGGCTCCGAGGTCAGCAGGCCCCGACGGTCATCTTCGAGCCGTCGACGCCGGTTCGGGTCACGACGACCAACGTCGACTGAACACCTGGTGGACGGTCTCGGGGGCTGTGCCATCCGGACCCCAGGGAGCGAGCAACCAGTCGTATCCTGCGTGCTTCGCCGCCGCCAGGAGCCGTGGCACGAGGACGGCGGGCTCGCCGTCGCAGCGGACACACACCGCGGTGTCGAAGCCGTCTCGCCGCGCCTGTCGGGCGATGCGCCAGGCAGACCGGACCGACGCCGATGCCAGAGTCGTGGAGACATCGGGCACTGCAGCGATGTCAG
>JBBSLH010000270.1:0-5482 GCA_038255425.1 Acidimicrobiales bacterium | reverse complement strand
GCCATGAGCTCGACCTTGTCGAACTCGTGCGACCGCAGCAGCCCACGCGTGTCGCGCCCCGCGGCACCGGCCTCTCGACGGAAGCACGACGTGTAGGCGGTGAAGCGCATCGGCAGGTCGTCGTGGTCGAGGATCTCGTCGGCCGCCATCGACGTGAGCGGCACCTCGGCCGTGGGGATCGTCCAGAGGTCGTCGCGCTCGACGTGATACGCCTCCTCCTCGAACTTGGGGAGGTGGCCGGTGCCGATCATCGTCTCGGTCTTCACGAGCGTCGGCGGCCGGATCTCCTCCCAGACCGCACCGATCGACTCGTCGGCGCTGCTGTCGAGGCTGTGACCGATCATGGCCCGCAGGAGTCGTGCCCCCCAGCCGCGGTACATGGTGAACATCGAGCCGCTGATCTTCACCGCACGCTCGCCGTCGATGATCCCGAGGTCGGTCCCGATGTCCCAGTGCGGCACCCGCTGGTGCTCGGCGAACGCCTCCGGTCCCGGTCCGTGGGTGCGGAGGACGACGTTGTCGTTCTCGCTCAGGCCGTCGGGAGCAGCGGGCGACGGCAGGTTGGGGATACGGAGCAGGGCATCGCGGATCTGACCCTCGATCTCGTCGGCAGTGGCCGAGAGCTCCTTCTCCTGATCGCCGAGCGCCTTCGACTCCCCCTTGAGGATCTCGGCGTCGTCCCGCTGACCTGCCTTGAACAACTCGCCGATCTGCTTCGACATCGCGTTGACCTGTGCACGGAGGTCGTCGCGCTCGGTGGTCACCGTGCGCACCTGCTGATCGAGGTCGAGCACGGTGTCGAGAGCATCGAGATCAGCGCCTCGGCGGGCGAGCCCGGCGCGTACGACGTCGGGCTCAGAACGGATTCGGCGCAGGTCCAACACGGCGCCGACGGTACTGCCCGAGCACGGAGTCGGCGTACGTCATATGATCAGCCTCGTGGCCGGACCGGGTCATCCGGATCGGTCGCCACAAACCGGGCGCCGGTTCGCGCCGGCGTCTCTCATACGACGAGGAGCGCCATGTCAAACCGCCATCGTTCGTCCAAGCAGGCCGCACCAGGCGCGGCCCACCCGGCACCAGACAAAGACACACGCCGGGCAGAGAACCGTCGGGTCAGACATCAGACCCACGAGATGCTTGCGCATGCCGATCAAGAGATCGGTGAAGATCTGGTGCCGCCCAGGCCGCACCACACCCGGGTCGACATCGATCCGAAGGAGACGATGGTCACCGCCGAGGCATCGACTGGACACAGTCGCGAGTACCGGCACTGGAAGCAGAAGTTCTGGAAGCGACGCACCAACGTGCGCGCTGCTCGCGCCCGTATGGCGGCGCAGGAGCAGCCCCTCCCCGAAGTCGGGTAGACGGGAACCGGGAACCGGCCGGCGGAGTGTTCCGCCGGCCGATCCTCGGTCTCAGAACTAGTTCACGTTGCGATCGCGACCCGCCCAGAACGGCGCGCGCAGATCCTTCTTGAGCATCTTGCCCGTGGGGTTGCGGGGGATCTCGTCGATGAAGTCGACCGACTTGGGGATCTTGAATCCGGCCAGCTGGTCGCGGGCGTAGGTGAGGATCTCCTCTGCGGTGGGGTCCTGACCCTCGGCCTTGACCACCATCGCCTTGCCGACCTCGCCCCACTTGTCGTCCGGCACACCGATGACCGCGACATCGCCGATCCCCGGGTGCTTCATGAGCGCGTTCTCGACCTCGGCCGGGTACACGTTCTCGCCGCCGGACACGATCATGTCCTTCATGCGGTCGTGGATGTAGAGGTAGCCGTCCTCGTCGAGGTAGCCGGCGTCGCCACTACGGAAGAAGTTGTCCTCGGTGAACGATTCCTTCGTCCCCTCCTCGTTCCGCCAGTACCCGACCATGTTCTGGTTGGTGCGCACGATGATCTCGCCCACCTCGCCGACGGGAACCTCTTCACCGCTGTCGGGATCGACGATCTTGAGCTCGACGTTGGAGTTGGCCTTGCCACACGAACGCAGCCGGTGCTTGTTGGGCCCGTTCGGGTCGTGATCCTCGGGCGGAAGGGTCACGATGGCGCCGGTCGTCTCGGTGAGCCCGTAGGCCTGAGCGAACTTGCAGCCGAACTTGGTGACCGACGCCGCCAGCACCTCCTCGGTGATGGGCGACGCGCCGTAGACCAGCATCTCGAGACTCGAGTAGTCGCCGTCGTCGACGTTGGGCATCATCAACATGAACTGGAAGACCGCGGGAACGAGGAATGCGTGGGTGATCCGTTCCTTGCCGATGAGGTCGATCAGCGCGGCCGGGTCGAGCTCGCGGACGATCACCGTGGTACCGCCGTTGAACATGCCGGCCATGGCCCAACCCGAGCCGCCGATGTGGAACAGCGGCATCGCTGCCATCGAGACCATGTCCGGGGTGAACCCCCAGGTCTCGCTGGCGTCCGGCAGCAGCGCGAACAGGTTGTCGTTGCTGAGCATGACGCCCTTGGGAAGTCCGGTGGTGCCGGAGCTGTAGAGCTGGAAGGCGACGTCGTCCCCCTCGGGCTCGACGCCCGGGTCGGTCTCGTCGTCGCCCATCCAGGATTCGTAGCCATCGCTGTCGTCTGATCCGAGACAGACATAGGTGTCACACGTCGGGACGTCGCCCCGGATCCCGTCGATCGTGTCGGCGAACTCCTTGCCGTACAGGAACACCTTCGACTGGGCGTTGTCGGCGATCCACGCCACCTCGGGCGGAGCGAGCCGCCAGTTGATGTTGACGGTGACCGCGTTGAGCTTGGCGCAGCCGTAGAGCACCTCGAAGTACTCATAACCGTTCTTGTCGAGGAACGCGACCCGGTCGCCGGCGCCGACGCCTGCGGCGGCCAGGGCGTTGGCGACGCGGTTCGACCGGGTATCGAGTTCGGCCCAGGTCTGCCGGAAGTCTGTCCCGTCTGCGAGGGGCTGGACGATGGCGACCTCGTCGCCCCGTTCCTCGGCGTGCGTGCGAATGACGTCAGCGGTGCTGGAGATGGTCGACATCGTGGTGAGAACCCCCGGGGAAAGTGATGGACGTCACATGATGGACCACGCGGCGGCGCCCACGCACCCGGAGGTGCGACCAGGGGGATACCTGACCCGACTCAGGGGCATTCCCGAATGTCACGGCATGCGACGTGGCGCATCGTGAGCTGCATGACCATCACCGCACTCCCTCCTGCCCACCCGGGCATGCTGCGCGTCGCCGCTCGCACGCGCAATGCGACCAAGACCTACGACACCGGCTCGACCCAGGTGACGGCGCTCGACGACGTCACGGTCGACTTCGAGGCCGGCGCCTTCACCGCGATCATGGGCCCGTCGGGCTCGGGCAAGTCGACGCTCATGCACTGCCTCGCCGGGCTCGACACCCTCACCTCCGGCCACGTCCTCATCGGCGACGACATCGACCTGTCGTCGTTGAGCGAGAAGCAACTCACGGTCTTGCGCCGCGACCGGATCGGCTTCGTGTTCCAGGCCTTCAACCTCGTCCCCACGCTCACCGCGGTGGAGAACATCACCCTCCCGATGCGCCTCGCCGGTCGGACGCTCGACCAGAACGCACTCGCCGAAGTGGTGTCGGCTGTGGGGCTCGAGAGCCGCCTCGATCATCGACCGTCGGAACTGTCTGGCGGTCAGCAACAACGCGTCGCCGTCGCACGGGCCTTGGCCGCACGACCCGAGATCGTGTTCGCCGACGAACCCACCGGCAACCTCGACTCGGCAGCATCGGCGGAGATCCTGTCGTTCCTGCGTGTGGCCGCCCGCGATCGCGGCCAGACGATCGTCATGGTCACCCACGACCCCGGCGCTGCCGCATACGCAGACCGGGTCCTCTTCCTCGCCGACGGCCGCATCGTCGACGAGATGACCAGTCCGACAGCCGAGCGTGTGCTCGACCGCATGAAGCAGTTCGGGGAGTAGTCCGATGGTCCGTCTCAGCTTGCGCAACCTGCTCGCGCACAAGATCCGATTCGTGATGACCAGCTTTGCCGTCGTGCTCGGCGTCAGCTTCGTCGTCGGCTCACTCGTCGTCACCGACACCGT
Source organism: Acidimicrobiales bacterium (assembly GCA_038255425.1). Taxonomy (GTDB): domain Bacteria; phylum Actinomycetota; class Acidimicrobiia; order Acidimicrobiales; family Salinilacustritrichaceae; genus Salinilacustrithrix. Next base: position 1,439 of record JBBSLH010000270.1, on the reverse strand, counting down.
CCGCGGATCGTTCGACACGCTGTTCGCCGAGATCACCGACGGCGTCGACCTCGAGATCCGCTCCGAGTCCGCATTCAGCGACGACCCCGGCGAGGGAGACCGAGAACCGATCGACACGTCGCTCGTCGACGCCATCGCCGATCTCGACGGCGTGACGGCGGTCGAAGGAAGGATCGAGGGCATCGCCCAACCGATCGCTCCTGACGGGGAGCCAGTCATCACGAGTGGCGCTCCCCTGCTCGGCTTCAGCTGGGGGGACAACGAAAACCTGACACCGGTGACGCTCTCCTCCGGAGCGAAGCCAGGCACGGGCGAGATCGCGCTCGACCAGGCGACCTTCGACGAACACGACTTCGCGCTCGGCGACGACGTCGAGCTGTTGTTGCCACGCGGCACCGAGACGTTCACGCTCTCGGGAACAGCGACCTTCGGTGAGACCAACAGCCTCGCCGGTGCTCGTCTCACCCTGTTCGAGCCGACGGAGGCACAACGGGTCTTCGATCGTGAAGGCACATGGGACCTGATCGACGTCGAACTCGAACCCGGCGCAGACCAAGCCGCCGTCCGGGACGACGTCGACGCTTTGCTCCCCGTGGGCATCGAGGTCCTCACCGGTCAGGAGATCGCGCAGGAAGGAGCCGACGCCATCGGCGAGTTCGCCTCCGTCTTCGGCAACGTGCTCCTCGGTTTCGCCGCAGTCGCGCTCTTCGTGTCGGCGTTCTACATCTACAACACGTTCTCGATCATCCTCGGCCAGCGCATCAAGGAGCTCGCGTTACTGCGGGCCATCGGAGCGAGCGCCGCCCAGATCCGCCGGACCGTGATCCTCGAGTCGCTGTTCATCGGCGCCACCTCCTCCGTCGTCGGGCTCGGGATGGGGATGCTCACCGCGCTCGGCCTGCGCGGGATGCTCAACGCGGGCGGATTCGGCCTGCCAGCCGACGCACTCGTGGTTGAACCGTCCACGATCGTGGCCGCACTCGTGGTCGGCGTGGGGGTGACCCTGGCGGCGTCGGTACTCCCTGCCCGTAGGGCCGCCACCGTGTCACCGATCGCTGCGCTCCGCGACGACGTCGCCGTCGCGTCGGGGTCGAGACGACTGCGGCTCTGGGTCGGCGCGGCGATGACCAGCATCGGTGCCGTCCTGCTTGCGTTCGGACTGTTCGTCGCCAACGAGACGCCCGTCGTGCTCCTCGGATTCGGGCTCGGCGCCGTGCTGGTGTTCCTCGGTGTCGCGAGTCTGAGCCCACTGTTCGCGGGTCCCGTGGCCCACGCGCTCGGGGCACCGATCGCGAAGGTGTTCGGACAGCCGGGGAAGCTCGCCCGGGAGAACGCCACCCGCAACTCGTATCGCACCGCGTCGACCGCCTCGGCGCTGGTCATCGGACTGGCCCTGGTCACGATGGCCACCGTCGTCGGAACCTCGGTGAAGCACACGT
>JBBSLH010000269.1:0-5502 GCA_038255425.1 Acidimicrobiales bacterium | reverse complement strand
TCCGCCGGACTCGTGGTCGATCGTGACCGAGGCATCGCCGGCGGTCAGCGTCACGGATGTGGGCATCGACGACCTACGTTGCCCGACATGCGTGCCGTCGTCCAGCGGGTGTCGTCTGCCTCGGTCACCGTCGACGACGAGGTCGTGGGTGCGATCGGGGCGGGACTGGTCGCGCTCGTCGGTGCGACCCACGATGACGGCCCGGAGCAGGCGGTGAAGCTGGCGGCGAAGCTGGCCAAGCTGCGGTTGTTGGACGACGACGACGGGGTGATGAACCGCTCGGTCCTCGACGACGGAGCAGAGATCCTCGTCGTCAGCCAGTTCACGCTCTACGGCGACACCCGAAAGGGCAACCGGCCGTCGTGGCTCGCGGCCGCTCGTCCGGAACACGCCGAGCCGTTGGTGGCGCAACTCGTCGAGGCGCTCCGCGGTTTCGGTGTCTCCGTCGCGACGGGACGGTTCCGGACCGACATGCAGGTCGCGCTCGTCAACGACGGTCCGGCGACCGTGATCATCGACCTCTGATCGGGCGGTATGGACCGTTCAGCGGCTGACCATCCAGCGTTTCCGTTCGACGAGCCACCCGGCTCCGAGAGCGACCACTGCGAACCCGACCGCGAGATAGTCGCCGACGCGCACGTAGATCGTGCGCCCGGTGCGTAGCTCGACGGTGTCGTAGAGCACTTCGCGCTCGGTCTGCACCGACCGCTGCAGCACCGTGCCATCGGGGTCGACAACGGCGCTGTACCCGGTGGGTGCGATCTGTGTGACCCACCGGCCGTTCTCGATCGCTCGCATCTGCGAGTTGGCGACCTGTTGCGTCTGCACCTGGGTCCCGGTGAACGATGCGCCGTTGGTCGGGTTGATGAGGAGACGCGCTCCGTGGTTGGTGGCGTCGCGGGCGCGCTCGCCGAAGAAGATCTCCCACGAGATCGAGACGCCGAGACGTCCGACCGGCGTGTCGACGACCGCCGGGGTCTTGCCGATGGCCGCGTCGCGCGACGGGAGCGCGTCGCCGGCGATCGACTCGAGCAGGCTGCGGAACGGCACCCACTCGCCGAACGGCACCCGCTCGACCTTCTCGTACCGGTCGATCTCGTCACCCGCGGGGTCGTAGACGACGGACCAGTTGCGGAATGCATCGTCGCCCTCGTCCTCGATCACGCCGGCGATGAAGGTGGTGGCGTTGTCGCTGGCGATGGCCCGGAGGGCAGATTCCTCTCTGCTCCCGGTGAGGGTCACCACGTCGACGACGTCTTCTGGCCACAGGATCAGGTCGAGGCCGGGGCGCAGATCCTGCGACGCCGCCAGATGACGCTCGAGCACGATGCCGTCCTCGGTGGTGGCTGCCCGGGTGCCCTGCGGCCCACCGCCCTGCACGAGTGCGACGTCGAGGAACTCGCCGGTCGGATCTCCCGCTGGCGCGGCGACGCCGACGAGGAGCATGGCCACCGCGAAGGCCGCCATTCCCCACGCAGCGGGCCAGCATCGCTTCCACGCTGCTGCCAGCGCGGATCCCACGACCACGGTCATCCCGACCACGAACAGGGCACCGCCGAGTCGGAGCATCGGTGCCAACACGCCGTTCACCTGGCCGATCGCCAGGTTGGAGAGCGGGACACCGCCGAACGGCCACCGGAAACGGAGCCACTCGGCGAGGATGATGCCGCCGGGGTATGCGAGGAAACGGCCGGGGCCCTTCGGCGCGAGGAGCGTGCCGGTGGCGAGGAAGCCCGCGTAGGTGAGCGCCGCGATCACGTATCCCGGCGCGGTCAGGTCCTTCATCCAGAAGAGGCTCGGGAGCAGCAGCGCGGCCCAGACGAACCACGCTCGGCCCAGCCGCACGATGCCGTGTGCACCGTCGAGGACGTGATCGAGGAGTGCGATCCCGACGAAGGCGAGAGGCCAGAATCCCCAGGGAGGCGTGGCTGCGGCGAGGCACAGTCCCGCCAGGACCGCGAGCAGCGTGTGTGGTGGGCGCCTCATTCGGCGGCGAGTCTGTCACCGTCGGGAGCGTCTGACGCCAGCAGCTCTAGAGGTCGCCGACCGGTCCCGCTGGGCCCAGCGAGTCGAAGAACTCGAACGACGTGGTGTTCTTGATCGTGAAGTGGCCGACGATGCGCTGCCTCGCCGAACCTCTCGGGTGGCAGGCGAAGAGCGTCGCTGTGCGCTCGTGGGTCTGATCGATGATGTGGATGTCGCTCGGGTTGACGATCTCGATGCGGTCGAGCAGGTAGATGATCCGCTCGTCGCCGATGGTGAAGATGAGTTCGTCGCCGGCGACGAGCTCGTTCAGCGCCCAGAACGGTTTCGAGTACGTGGTGCGATGGCCGGCGATCACGGCGTTCCCCACTTCACCCGGCATCGCCGATCCGGGCCAGTGGCTCGGACCACGGTTGATCGCGGTGAGGGTCACGCCTTCGAAGAGTGTCTGGGACACGCCGATCTTGGGGATCTCGAGCAGGCCGTGTCGTATCTCCGGCGTCGGCGCATACGCGTTCGACGGTGGCGCCTCGGGCTGCGGGAGTTCGATCGACGAGTCGATGTCCTCGGGGCGCTGGACGTCGACGACGAGGCCGGCCAACGGGTCGAGATCGGCCTGGACGGGTTCAGCAGTCGCCGCGAGCGAGACCGCTGCCGAGGCGATGCCGTCATCCAATTCAGAGCTGACGTGGCTGGCCACGACGGCGACGTTGGCGACCAGCACCGCTGCGATCGTCACCGCGAGCGCGCGTAGCGACCAACCCGTCGTCCTCATCCGCCGATCTCGGACGATTGTCCGCATGGAGTTCTTGTACCACGCCTGCCCATCGAACTCCTGCTCGTGAGCCGGAATGTCGTCAGCCGGCGCGGCCCAGGAGCGCCCGAGCCGCAGTGCGTCCCTGCCGGATGCAGGCGGGCACGCCGATGCCGCCGAGCGATGCGCCAGCGAGGGCAATCGGGCCTGCCTCTGCCACCCCGCGGTGGACGTCGGCGACGAGGTCGAGGTGGCCGGGCCGGTACTGCGGGAACGACCGTCGCCAGCGGCCGACACGCGCTCCGACCGGGACCACGTCGACGCCCATGGTCGTCCGCAGTCCGTCGAGCGCAGTTGCGACGAGCGACTCATCGTCGAGCGCGCACCAGTCGTTGGGGTCGGCGTCGTGTCCGATCGACACGCGGAACACCGCGTGATCGCCGTCGTCCCAGTGACGCCACTTCGACGAGCCCCACGAGCATGCGGTGATCGGGACGCCAGCCGTGCGTGCGACCACGAAGCCGCTGCCGTCGAGCGGGTGATCGATGGCTCGGGTCTCGGCAACGACGGTGACCATCGCCACGGAAGCGAAATCGATGGTCGCGAGCGCGGTCGCGGCATCGGGGGCGCTCGCGGCGAGGATCCGAGCGGCGGCGTCGGCAGGCGTCGAGATGACCACGCCGTCGTAGCGCTCGCCACCGACGACGATCTGTTGGCCGTCGAGAGCCACGCTGTCGATCAGCGTCGAGCGATGGATCTCGGCATCGAGGCGATCGACGAGTCGTTCAGGGAGCGCGGCCATGCCGTCGGTAGGAGTCGCGAAGACCGGATCGCCCGACACCACGACCCGGCTCCGCGCCATCGCAGCCGCTTGTATCAGCGAACCGCCGGCTGCGCCGCAGGCCCAGATCTGTGGTGCGACCGCAGCGGTCGACAGGCGGTCGGCGACGCCGGCGTTGATGCCGCCGATGAGGGGTTCCACGAGATGGTCGCAGACCTCGTCGCCGAGACGGCTGCGGACGAGAGCCCCCACCGAGACGTCACCGTCTGGCGGGGGAGCGTCGGAGACGAGGTCGGCGCGTGCCCGTTCGAGCCCGGCCTCCGACACCAGGCCGGTGGCGGCAAGGTCGTCGAGATCGGTCGGTACGCCGAGCAGGTGGCTGGTCGGGAGGGGCCGCAGCGCGCCCTTGGCGAACACGAAGGCTCGCCCCGTTGCCGGATGCGCGAGGTCGACGATCCCCAGCTCGGCACACAGTTCGAGCGCGTCGGGGACGCGGGCGAGGAACGCATCGGCGCCGTCGTCGAGGGGGAACGCGAGGCCGTCCACCGATGAACGCTGCAACTTCCCGCCGAGCCGCCCCGATGCCTCGAAGATGGTGACGTCGATGCCCTGGCGTTCGAGCTCGAACGCAGCAGACAGTCCAGCGATGCCGCCGCCCACGACGGCGACCCTTCGGGTCATCCCCGTTCGTGGACGTGGTCGACGACCTGGCGGAGGATGCCCGGGTCCGAGCCCGGCAGCACACCGTGACCGAGATTGAACACGTGTCCCGGGCGTCCGGCGTTGCGAGCGAGGACGTCGTCCACCGCCCGCTCTGTCGCATCCCACCCGGCGAAGACGACAGCCGGGTCGAGGTTGCCCTGTACCGCCTTGCCAGGAACTCTCGAGCGGGCGTCGTCGAGCGGAACTCGCCAGTCGATGCCCACGACGTCGGCGCCGGCATCGCCCATGAGGGCCAGCAGCTCGCCCGTTCCGACGCCGAAGTGGATGCGGGGCACGCCGAGGTCAGCGACCCCTTCGAGCACCTTGCGAGAGTGCGGGAGCACGACCCGCTCGTAGGTGGCCGGATCGAGCGCGCCGGCCCACGAGTCGAACAGCTGCACGGCGCTGGCGCCAGCCTCGACCTGGTCGCGGAGGCTTGCGAGCGCGATGTCGGCCAGGCGGTCGAGGAGACGGTGGAACAGGTCGGGCTCGGCGAGCATCATCCGTTTGGTCTGCTCGTAGGTCCGGCTCGGCCTGCCCTCGATCAGGTAGCTGGCGACGGTGAACGGTGCACCGGCGAAGCCGATGAGCGGCGTGTCGCCCAGCTCGCGCACCAGGAGATCCACGGTCTTCGCGATGTACGGGGCGTGCTCGGCCGGAACGAAGAGGGGGAGTCGATCGAGGTCGGCCTCGGTTCGGAACGGGTGCTCGGCCACCGGGCCGAGGCCCGACACGATCTCGATCCCGAAGCCGATGGCCCGGGCCGGGACGACGATGTCGCTGTAGAAGATGGCGGCGTCGACGCCGTAGCGCTTCACCGGCTGCAGGGTGAGTTCTGCCGCGAGTTCGGGCATCTCCACTGCGTCGAGGATCGACAGGTCGCCCTTGCGCTCGTTGTATTCGGGCAACGATCGGCCCGCTTGACGCATGAACCACACCGGTACCCGGCTGGTCGGTTCGCCTCTGCAGGTGGCGAGGAACGGATGGTCGGGTGACGGGCTCATGACTCCGACGACGCTACTTCCGGACTCGTGATCTCCCCCGATCGCCACCGTTGCCCGGTCCGGGCACTGGCGTCAGGTGTGGTCATCGATGCCGATGAGATCGGCATCATCGACCCCACCAGCACACGGCGCCCGGACCGGGCACTGGTGGCGGTGGCGCAGTCGAGTCAGCGTCCGGTGTCTTGGCCGACTTCGACCAAGGCGTCGCGCAGGGCGAGGCGGAGGCGCCGTGCGACATCGGCCGAGAGGTGGGCGATGAGACCGGTTCCCGGACTCCC
>JBBSLH010000268.1:0-5536 GCA_038255425.1 Acidimicrobiales bacterium | reverse complement strand
GCCATCGTCGCCGTCGTCGGACGTACCGGTGACGGCAAGCACAGCCTCGACGACTACAAGGGCCTCGCCAAGAGCCGTCCCGGTCTCGCTCTGGCGTTCTCGATCCTGTTGTTCAGCCAGGCCGGCGTGCCCTTCACCAGCGGCTTCTTCGCCAAGTTCTACGCGATCTCCGCCGCCGTCGACGCCCGGTCGTTCCCGCTGGCCATGGTCGCCATGTTCGCCGCCGTGATCGCAGCGTTCCTCTACCTGCGCATCACCGTGGCCATGTGGATGGGAGACGACGACGACGCCGTGACCCCGGCCAAGGACCTCCCGGTCCCCGAGGGCGTGCGCATCGCCCTCGTCCTGTGTCTGCTGGTCACCCTGGGCGTGGGCCTGTTCCCCCACACCCTCGCCGGCGTCGCCGAGGACGCCACCGCCGTCCTCGTCCAGTTCACCGGATAGGTCGCTCGTCGTCCCTTGCGGGTCGACGTCCATTGTGAGGTGATTCCCAGGTTCCTTCGACGCGGCTGTGATGTCGGCTCCCGATAGTGGGGCTCACACCACGAGACCACGACACAGGGAGCAACGACATGCGCAAGACCGCAGCCGCCGCCGCCATGGCCGCATCACTGACCATCGGGGGAGGGGCTGGCGCAGTGTTGTTCGCCCCGAACCTCGTCGGCGCCCAGACCGACGACACCGAGCAGACCGACGATGCCACCACCGACGAGACCGACCGACCGGAGAAGGGTGCGTTCCTCCAGGATGCACTCGCCCCGTTGGTCGAGGCCGGCACCATCGACCAGAGCCAGGCTGATGCCGTCATCGCCGCCCTCGAAGAGGCCCGACCGGCCGACCGACGAGGCGGCCCCGGGAATCACCTGCCCTTCGACGGCGCCGTCCTCGAGACACTCGGCATCAGCGCCGAGGAGCTCCGCACCGCACTCGCCGACGGCCAGACGCTGGCCGAGGTCGCCGAGGCCAACGGCGTCGACGTCGACACCCTCGTCGACGCCATGGTCGCCGAGGTCACCGAGCGCCTCGACCAAGCGGTCGAGAACGAGCGACTGACCGAGGACGAGGCCGCAGAGAAGCTGGCCGAGGCCACCGAGCGGATCACCGGTGTCGTCAACGGCGACATCGAGTTCGAGGGACGTAGCGGCCACCGCGGTCCCGGCGGCCCGGGCGGTCCCGGTGCCGACGCACCGGCCGACGACACCGACGAGACCACCGGCTCGTAGTCACCCCATTCGCATCGGACCGGCCGGGCCCCGCCCCCGGCCGGTCCGAGCGCGTCCCCTCACACCTCTCAGCCCGGAGCGTCCGAATGCCCACCGACACCACATCGCCGATCGAGCTTCCCCCAGTCGCCCCCACTGCACCTTCCTCGGACGGCCAGGACCATGGATCGGTCCCGCCACCGCCCCCTCCGTCATCGAGCGGTGGTCGGGGCGGTTGGCGTCCGCTCCCGATCCTCGCGGCCTCGGTCCTGAGCGCGGTGATCGCATCCGGCGTCACCGCAGCGATCGTTGACGAGGACCCCGTGCCCGCCGCAGCCGTTGCCACAGCGCCCGACGACGGCGCGGTCACCCCGACGCCGGTCGTCGACGGCTCGGAACGAGTCGCGGTCGCCGCCGCAGCGATCGCTCCCGCCGTCGTCCAGATCGAGACCGGGACCGGCGTCGGATCGGGCGTCGTGTACGACGAGAGCGGCTTGGTCCTCACCGTCGCCCACGTGGTCGGCAACAGCCGCACCGTCGATGTCCGCCTCGCCGACGGCTCGACCGTGAGCGGCCAGGTGCTCGGCACCCACGCTGAGACCGACATCGCCGTCGTGCAGATCGATGCCAACGACGTGGTCCAGGTCGCCGAACTCGCCACCGGTGACGAGCCCGTCGTGGGCCAGGTCACCGTCGCCGTCGGCAGCCCGTTCGGCTTCGACCAGACCGTCACTTCCGGTGTCGTGTCCGCCATCGACCGCATCGTGAACGACGTGGCCATGGTCCAGACCGACGCCGCCATCAACCCCGGCAACTCCGGCGGTCCTCTGGTCGATGCGGCCGGACGGGTCATCGGACTGTCCGACGTGATCTTCACCGAGTCGGGCGGCAACGAGGGCGTCGGCTTCGCCATCACCATCGACGTCGCCAAGCTGATCGCCGATCAGATCGTCGCCGACGAGACCCCCCAGCTCGCCCTCCTCGGCGTGTCGACCACGGCCAGCGCCGACGGCGCCCGTGGCGCCCAGGTTGCCGAGGTCGTCCCCGGATCGGCAGCTGCCGACGCCGGCATCGAGGAGGGAGACCTCCTCGTCAGCATCGACGGCGCCCCTGTCGCCGACAGCAGCCAACTCCGCGCCCAGGTCACCAAGCGGGCCCCCGGTTCCGAAGTCACCATCGGCCTCGAACGCAATGGATCCGAGCAAGACGTCACCGTCACCCTCGGCGCCACCGGCTGACCGTTCTCGACGAAATAGACCCCGGAACCCGGGGTGAACGCCGTCGAGTTCAGCGCCCACTCCGTTCTCGACGAAATGGGCCCCGGAATCCGGGGTGAACGTCGTCGAGTTGGGGAGGGTCAGCGGAGGAAGAGCCAGATGGCGACGACGACGCCGAAGACGACGACCGTCGAGCGCAGCATCTCCGGCGACAGCCGGCGTGCCATGCGGGCACCGAGATAGCCGCCGGCGAGGCTGGCGGGAGCGACGATGGCGACCGCCAGCCAGTCGACCGGGCCGAACAAGGCGAACGCGATCAGCGCGACGGTGTTGACCAGCAGCGACAGCGCCGACTTCAGAGCGTTGAGGCGTTGCAGGTGGTCGGCGACGTAGATGCCCAGCACGGCGAGCAGGATCACGCCGAGTCCGCCGCCGAAGTACGCCCCGTAGACCGCGGCGAGGAAGACGGCGACGTGGAGTTGGACGCTGGTGATGCGGACTGAGGAGTCCCTCGACGCCACGAACGCTGCGATCCGTGGTTGGAGCGCCAGGAGGATCGATCCGGCGAGCACGAGGAACGGCACGACCGCATCGAAGACCGAGTCGTCCGCCGCGAGCAGGATCACTGAGCCGATGACCCCGCCCAGGAGGGACGTGATGACGAGCCCCCGCAGCCGTTCGCGCTGGGTCGACAACTCGTCGCGGTAGGCCGCCGCGCTTCCCAGATACCCGGGCCACACCGCCGTCGTGTTGGTCACATTGGCGTCGAGGGTCGGGAGCCCGATGGCCACCAACGCCGGGAACGAGATCAGCGACCCGCCACCGGCCACGGCGTTGACACTTCCTGCCAGGAACCCGGCGACGGCGATGAGGATGGCGTCGGCAACGCTCATCCCGTCGGCTCCATGGTCGGCACGGGCGCACCGTACCGGCAGGTCACCCTCACCACGGAGCCGGTTCGCCGACCCCGCGAAACGCCGAAATTCTGCGCTCGAGGCCGGTTCTTGGTCATCTTGGCCCGCTTCTCCACTGGTCAGTAGGGTCTGCGGCCGTGTCGGAGTTCCTCCGGAGTTACCTCACTGTCGCCATCTTCGGCGGCGTCGCCATCGCGCTGCTTGCCGGCGTGTTGAGTCTCGGCGCCCTGATTCGGCCCAGCCGACGCCAGCCAGGAAAGCATCTCAACTACGAATCTGGCGTCGACCCGGTGGGCGACGGCTGGTCGCAGAGCCAGGTCAGGTATTACATCTTTGCTCTGATGTTCGTCATGTTCGACGTCGAGGCGGTGTTCATCTTCCCGTGGGCCACCAGGCTCGAGGCGTACCAGGTGTTCGGCCTCGTCGAGATGCTCATCTTCATCGCCATTCTCGCCTTGGGCCTCGTGTATGCGTGGCGCAAGGGCGTGCTTCGCTGGATCTAGGCCACAGGCTTTAGGAGTCGTCCGATGGGTCTCGTGGAGAGCGGCAAACTGCCCAAGCCGCTGACGAAACTGCTCAACATCTCGCGCAAGTACTCCCTCTGGATGTACCAGTGGGGCCTTGCGTGCTGCGCCATCGAGATGGCCGGGGCCATGGCCGCGCCGCGCTTCGACATCATGCGCCTCGGCGTCATCCCGCTGCCGGCATCGCCTCGCCAGGCCGACCTGCTCTGCATCTCCGGCACGGTGACCGACAAGATGGTCCCGTCGGTGCGTCGCCTCTGGGAACAGATGCCCGACCCGAAGTACGTCATCTCCATGGGTTCGTGCGCCAACTGTGGTGGCCCGTACTGGGACAGCTACTCGGTGACCAAGGGCGTCGACCAGGTCATCCCCGTCGACGTCTACGTCCCCGGCTGCCCTCCCCGCCCGGAAGCGCTGCTCGAGGGCGTCGTCCTCCTGCAGGAGAAGATCGCCAGCGAAGACATGGGCGAGAAGTGGCGAGGTGATCCGATTGTCGTCAGCTGACACTGCGACCGAAGACACCGGCACGCCGACGGAAGACGCCGTCGAGACCGACGAACTCCGTGAAGGACTCCTGGCAGAGATCTCCGCACTCCTCGGCGACGCGCTGGTTGAGTCGCACATCGATCCCGGCCGCCAGCTCTACCTCCGGGTGAAGTCGGAGGCATGGAAGCAGATTCACCTCCAACTCCGCGACCAACTCGGGTTCAAGTTCTTCGAGTTCCTCTCGGCCATCGACTGGATGCCCTCTCCCTTCGGCAAGTCCGAGGACGCCTCGGCCGATGCCGGCGTGTCGGTCACCAAGGTCGAGAACCCGGGCGAGATCGAGCAGGGGTATGCCGGCGGCGAGACCCGCTTCCAGGTGTTCACCCGGCTGGTCGACATCACCCGCAAGAGCCTCGGCGTGATCATCAAGACCGACGTCCAGGACCCCAACGAGTTCGAGGGCGCCGATCTCGAGACGCTGATCTCCATCTTCCCGGGCGTCAACTGGCACGAGCGCGAGATCCACGAGATGTTCGGCATCCGCTTCGCCGGCCATCCGTACCTCGAGAAGCTCTACCTGCCCACGGGATTCGAGGGGAACCCGATGCGCAAGGACTTCCCGCTGCTCGCCCGCCACGTGAAGCCGTGGCCGGGCATCGTCGACGTCGAGCCCATGCCCGACGAAGGCGACGATGAGACCGCCGACGCCGAAGGAGGGGACGAGTCGTGACCGTGACCGAAGAGCCCACCGAGGCCGACCAGCGCGCCTACATCGCCGCCAAGGGCGCCGACGCGCGCGTCAACGTCGAACTCGAGACCGACGACGGCATGACGCTCAACATCGGGCCGCAGCACCCTGCGACCCACGGCACCCTCCGCATCGTCGCCAAGCTCGACGGCGAGCAGGTCCTGTGGGCCGAGCCGATCATGGGCTACATGCACCGCGGCTACGAGAAGATCGTCGAGGTGCGGACCTACCCCCAGGTCACGACGCTCATCAACCGCATCGACTGGCTCGGCAGCTTCGCCAACGAGGTGCCGTTCATCCTCGCCTGCGAAGAGCTGATGGAGGTCGAGGCGCCGCCTCGGGCCCAGTACATCCGGACCATCCTCCACGAGATGGGGCGCATCGCCCACCTGATCATGGGTGTCGGCGACATGGGCGTACAGATCGGCGCGTTGACGCCGATGTT
>JBBSLH010000267.1:0-5539 GCA_038255425.1 Acidimicrobiales bacterium | reverse complement strand
GTGACTCGATCGAAGCTGAACAGCGGCATGCGACATCATCGTCGCGCGCCGGATCGTGCGGATCGGGAATCGACCGCTCTGGGCGGTCGGCCGTACGATCGCCGCTGTGAGCAGCGATCATGCAGCCAACTTCGAAGACGCAGACCTCGACGCTTGGGCCGCCGCGGCCGAGAAGGAACTCCGCGGCAAGCCGCTCGAGGACCTGACGCGGACAACGCCAGAAGGTATCGAGGTGAAGCCGATCTACACCGAGGCTGATCTCGATGGCCTCACGCACCTGGGCGGACTGCCGGGACAGGCGCCGTACGTCCGCGGCCCTTACGCCACGATGTACACGAACCGGGCTTGGACGTTGCGCCAGTACGCCGGCTTCTCGACGGCCGAGGAGTCGAACGCCTTCTACCGCAAGAACCTCGCCGCTGGTCAGCGCGGCCTCTCGGTCGCCTTCGATCTCGCGACCCACCGCGGCTACGACTCCGACCATCCCAGAGTGGTTGGCGACGTGGGCAAGGCGGGCGTGGCCATCGACTCGGTCGAAGACGCCAAGATCCTCTTCGACGGCATCCCGCTCGACCAGATGTCGGTCTCGATGACCATGAACGGCGCCGTGTTGCCCACCCTGGCCAACTACATCGTCGCCGCTGAGGAACAGGGGGTGACGCAGGACCAGCTCGCCGGGACCATCCAGAACGACATCCTCAAGGAGTTCATGGTCCGGAACACCTACATCTACCCGCCGGCGCCGTCGATGCGGATCGTCGCCGACATCATCGGGTACACGGCATCGCACATGCCGAAGTTCAACTCGATCTCGATCTCCGGCTACCACATGCAGGAGGCCGGAGCGACGCACGAACAGGAGTTGGCGTTCTCCATCGCCGATGGCATGGAGTTCGTGCGCGCAGCGCAGGCCGCGGGGCTCGACATCGACGCCTTCGCTCCTCGCCTCAGCTTCTTCTTCTGCATCGGACAGAACTTCTTCGGCGAGGTCGCCAAGCTCCGCGCCGCCCGTCTGCTCTGGGCCAAGGTCATGACGGACCTCGGCGCGAAGACCGACAAGTCGACGATGCTGCGCACGCACTGCCAGACCTCGGGCGTCTCGCTCACCGAACAGGACCCGTACAACAACGTGATCCGCACCGCCTACGAAGCACTCTCGGCGGTGCTCGGCGGCACGCAGTCGCTGCACACCAACGCGTTCGACGAGGCCCTCGGCCTCCCGACCGAGTTCTCCGCACGCATCGCCCGCAACACACAGCTGATCCTGGGCGACGAGACCGACGTGACCCAGGTCGTCGATCCGCTCGCCGGTTCGTACTACGTCGAGTCGCTGACCGCTGCTCTCGCCGACAAGGCGTGGGAGCTCATCGAGGAGGTCGAGTCGATGGGCGGCATGACCAAGGCGATCGAGGCTGGTATGCCCAAGCTGCGGATCGAGGAGTCCGCCGCCAAGCGCCAGGCTCGCGTCGACCGAGGCGAGGACGTGATCGTCGGGGTCAACAGGTACGTGCCCGAGAACGTCGAGATGGTCGACGTGCTCGACATCGACAACGCCGAGGTCCGAGAGTCGCAGGTCAAGCGGCTCGGGGAGCTCCGAGCCTCTCGCGACCAGGCAGCATGCGACGCCGCTCTGCTCGCCCTCGAGGAGGGCGCGGCGGGAGACGCCAACCTGCTCGAACTCTGCGTCGTCGCCGCCCGAGCACGGGCGACCGTGGGTGAGATGAGCGACGCGATGGAGGCCGTGTTCGGCCGCCACAAGGCCGAGGTCCGTAGCATCCACGGCGTGTACGGCGCGGCCTACGAGAACGACGAGGAGTACGCCGAGTTCCTCGCCAGAGTCGACGACTTCGCCGAGAAGAACGGCCGCCGCCCCCGCATGCTCGTCGCCAAGATGGGTCAGGACGGCCACGACCGTGGCGGAAAGGTCATCGCCACGGCCTTCGCCGACTTCGGCTTCGACGTCGACGTGGGCCCGCTGTTCCAGACGCCGGACGAAGTCGCACGGGACGCGGTCGAACACGACGTCCACGTGGTCGGCGTGTCCTCGCAGGCCGCTGGGCACAAGACCCTCGTCCCCGCGCTCATCGAGGAACTCCGAGCCGCTGGTGCCGACGACGTGATCGTGGTGTGCGGAGGGGTCATCCCACCGCAGGACTACGACTTCCTCACCGACGCCGGCGTCGCTGCCATCTTCGGACCGGGTACCAACATCCTCGACGCCGCCGGCAAGGTCCTCGACCTGCTGTGAGCCCGCTCCGCTGACGTCGATGTCACAGCCGTTCGTCGACCACGACGTGGTCCCCTGGACCCCGCACGCCGTGCCCGACATGGGCGCGTACTGCAACATCTGTCGCTGGACCGGGCCGGAGTTCACCTCGGGGCAACACCCGGAGGGAAACCGCTGCGACGGTTGCGGCTCGATCGCCCGCGAGCGCTTCCTCCACCGCGCATGGATCGAACAATGGGCTCCGATGGAGTGGGCCGAGGTCGTCGAGACCAGTCCGCGTCTCGGCGCCCGGTACCGGGACCTGATGATCCGGCGACTCCGGTACCGGGGCTCCGACTACGACCGTCGAGCACACCAAGCCGACGTGCGGCTCGACCTCCAAGCCATCGACCTCCCGGACAACTCTCTCGACGTGCTGCTCACGTCACACGTGCTCGAGCACGTTCCGGACACGGGCACTGCGCTGTCGGAGATGCACCGTGTCCTCGCTCCTGGTGGCATCGCGGTCATCCAGGTCCCGCTCGTCGAGCCGCGAACGGTGCCACCGACGACACCGGAGTTCCACGGGGACGACACGCCGGTGTTCTGGCGTTTCGGTTGGGACCTGGGTCAGATGCTCGCTGACGCGGGATTCGAGGTCCGCGTCAACGTGACCGAGTCGTGGGCCCGAGCACTCGAGTCCGGTCAGTGGTCGGGACCGACGACACCGGAGGTCGACATCGACGCCGTCGTCGCCGCCGGCCGCGACGTGACCGTCGACGTCATCGTCCCCAGCCATCAGGAATCGACGCTCGGATTCGAGGCCGGATTCGGGCTCGTCACGTGGACGGCTCGGGTGCCTGGCGCTGCGACGCCGCGTTGTGCGCCGGCTCTCGCAGAGCTGCAGGCGCTCCGCCGACGCCGACGCCGACGCGACCTCATCACCCGACTGAACGGGCACCCCCTCGACGTGGCGATGGACGTCGACAAGGGCGAGATCGACCCGAACATGTCGTGGGGCACTGCCTTCGTCCCGGTCTACGCGAAGTTCAAGCTGTCCCTGGGCCCGGCCCGGCCGATCCTGCGACGAGTGCGCCAGATCGTGCGTGCTCCATTCACGGACCGATGACCGTTCTCGCCGACGCGCTGCTCGCCGGCGATCGTCGGGCGCTCGGCAAGGCGATCACGCTCGTCGAGTCGTCTCGAGATGACCATCGACGAGACGCGGTGGATCTGATCCACGCCGTCCTCCCCCACTCGGCCGGAGCGATCCGACTCGGTATCTCGGGCGCTCCGGGCGTCGGCAAGTCGACGTTCATTGACGCATTCGGAAACCACGTCATCGACGACGGACACCGGCTCGCGGTGTTGGCGGTCGATCCGTCCTCCACTCGTTCGGGCGGCTCCATCCTCGGCGACAAGACACGCATGGAGGACCTCGCACGCCGTCCGGAGGCCTTCATCCGCCCCTCCCCTGCCGGACGCACGCTCGGCGGTGTGGCCCGTCGGACCCGTGAGGCGATGCTGTTGTGCGAAGCAGCAGGCTTCGACGTCGTGATCGTCGAGACGGTCGGAGTCGGTCAGTCCGAGACAGCCGTCGCCGACATGGTCGATCTGTTCTGTCTGCTGGCGGGGCCCGGTGCGGGCGATGATCTGCAAGGGATCAAGCGCGGGGTCATGGAGCTCGCCGAGATCGTGGTGGTCACCAAGGCCGACGGCGACCTGCTCCCCGCAGCGAACCGGGCCGCGGCCGATCTGCGCCACGCACTGCACCTCATGCGACCGCTGCACGATGCATGGGCGCCACGTGTCCTCTCCACGTCGTCGTTCGACGGCACCGGTCTCGCCGACGTCTGGGACGCGGTGCAGGAACACCGGGCTGCGCTCGAGGGTGCAGGCGCACTCGAGCCGATGCGGGCCGAGCAGCTCCGACGGTGGCTGTGGTCCGAGCTGCGGGAGGGTCTGGTCGAACGATTCGTGGCCGCCGCTGGCGAACGCCTGGCCAGCGCAGAGCGCGACGTCATCGCTGGGCGGGTTCTCCCCGCTGTGGCCGCCTCCGATCTCCTCGACACGCCCTGAGCGACGTCAGCCCAACACGTCGGAGATCGCGTGGATGACGAGTCCGGCGAGCCCACCGACGATCGTGCCGTTGATCCGGATGAACTGGAGGTCACGACCGAGGAGGAGTTCGAGCCTGCTGGCGGTCTCCTCACCGTCCCACTGCCCGATCGTCGACGAGATGAGGTGTGTGATCTCACCGCCGAAGGTCTCGAGGACGGCACCCACTGCCGACTCGACGACCTCGTCCGCGCGCCGCATCAGCACGTCGTCATCACGGAACCGGGTCGCGGCAGACACGACGAGATCGGTCAGTCGACCTCGCAACACCGAGCCGTCGTCGGCCGCCTGGTCGCGCAGTGTCTCCTTGAGGTCGAGCCACAGCGACTCGATGAACGTTCGCAGCGCCGGGTGATCGAGCAACTCGTCCCTGAGCACCTCGGCCCGTGCTCGCCACACGTCGTCGTGCTCGAGACGGTCGATGATCCGGGCGACGACCACGTCGATCCGCTCGCGGAGTTCATCGGAGCCTCCGATCGTGTCGCCATGGATGATCGCCCGCACGCCGCTGAGCAGACGGTTGAAGATCCGGTCGTCGATCACGTCCGGCACCCACCACGGCGACTCATGTGTGAAGCGCTCCCGCAGCAGCGCCTCGTTCTCCTCGAGGAAGCGGTCGAGACCTCGCAGGACCGAGTCGACCAACTCGCGGTGACGCCCCTCCTCGGTCACGATCTCGAGCAGACGGCCGGCGAGCGGGGCCACGTCGAGTTTCACGATCCGGGCTCGGACCTCGTGTTCTGCCATGTGGAGGAGGTCGTCGTCCTTGACCACGTCAGCCAGCCGGACCGCCAGCTCGGCGCCGTATCCGGCCGCCTTCTGCGCGTGCTCGGGCTCGATCACCCACGCAGATGTCCGGTCCGACACGCCGATCGCTCGGACCCGCTCGCCCACGGTCGCCGCATTGAGGAAGTTCTGCTGCACGAACTCGCCGAGCGTGTCGCCGAATGCCTCCTTTCGTTGCACGATCACCGCCGTGTGAGGAATCGGGATCCCCAAGGGGTGCCGGAAGATGGCGACCACGGCGAACCAGTCGGCGAGACCGCCGACCATCGCCGCCTCGAGACCGGCACGGAGATAGGACGCGCTCCCCTGGTCGTCCGTTGTCATCACGGCCACGACGAAAAGGAGTGCGACGAGCGCCAGGAGCGCCGTCGCCCGCCGCTTCGCAGTGGTGATCTCACGCCCGCGAGCACGCTCGACGTCGGAGAACGG
>JBBSLH010000266.1:0-5566 GCA_038255425.1 Acidimicrobiales bacterium | reverse complement strand
GTCGGGATCGGCTGGCTGTTCCCCGGCAGGCGGGAGTGCCGGCGGCGGCGGCTCGCACTGCTGGTAGAAGTTCTCGTCGGTCGGTCCGGACCACCCGCGGATGGTCGACTCGACACCGTCGGCGTTCACGGCCGCTTCGACGTTGCCCTGGTCGTCGAACGACACGCCGTCTGCGGGCGCGGCGGCGGCGAACACGCCATCGACGACGGCAGCGGTGACGGACTGTCCGTCGCTGAATCGAACGGTGACCGCCGTGGCCGGAGTCGTACCGATCGCGATCCAGTGGGGGTCGCCCTCGGCGACGCCGGCAACGGTCACCACCCCTTCGGTCGGAGCAAGGCCGTAGACCTCGCTGCCCGCGATCGCCACCATCTCCGCGGTCGAGGCCTCGGCCATGACACTGCCCGTGGGGAAGCAGCCGACCGGTGCTTCCCACGTCGGGTTGCCGTAGTCCGGCTGGTCGAAGTTGGAGCGGAACAGTCGGATGGTGGTGTCGCCCACCTCGACGACACCGACGCGTTCGAGGGGCTGTCCGTATCCGAACCCGTAGCCGGAGTCGCCGGCCATGTCGCGGCCGGACGTGAAACCACCGCCGCCACCCATGAGCGAATCCGTGACAGGAGCCAGTTCCTGGGTGGAAGCGGGGGCATCGTCGCGGTCTCCACCACCCGATTCGGATGCGACCGCAGCACCGTCGTCGTCGCCGATCGAGTTCCCGATCTGGAATCCGACGATCGGGCCAGCGACCAGTGCCAGGGCCAGCGCGGTGCCCAGGACCTGTTGCCGACGTCGGGAGCGCTTCCGCACTCGACCGAAGAGATCGGCCGTGTCGGCTGACGCATGCATGGTGCTCGCTCGCTCGCCGAGCACGTCGGTCAGGCGTGCCTCGAGATCGTCGTGGCCGGTCATGAGAGTTCCTCTCGGAGTTGGGTCAGCGCTCGGCTGAGCAGGCTGCCGACGGTGCCGGGCCGGCAACCGAGTGCGTCGGCGATCTCGTCGTGCGTGCATTGGTGGTGGTAGCGGAGAACGATCGCTGCACGCTGGCGGCCAGGGAGTCGGCTGACCACATCACTCAGTTCGTCGGCGTCCTGCACGACGTCGTCGGGCACGGGGAGGGTGGTGCGGTCGCGGGTGCGGCGCTTCCGGAGCCAGGAGTTGCTGCCGTTGACGATCGACCGACGCAGGTATGCCCGTGGGTCCTCGACACTCGTCCACTTCCGGTGGAGTGCAGCGAACGCGTCCTGGGTGATGTCCCGTGCCGTCTCCTGGTTGCTGCACAGGAGATACGCAAGTCGCACCGCAGAGGTGAACTCGCGCTCGTAGAGGCCGGTGAAGTCGCCAGCGCCGTCGATTGCAACGAGTGGTGTGGGACCAGGAGTCCGGTCCTCGATCTCGATCCGTTCCATGGCGCGCCCTCTCATCACCTTCATAGACGCATGAGACGCCAGGTTCCATGCGTCTGGTTCCACATGTTCCGCACTGCAATCGCGTGGTTGCTGATTGGCACTCCTGGCCTTACGGTGCCCCCATGTCCGATGACGCACTCAGGTTCGGTGTCTCGTCGAGTGGCGCCCGATCAGGCCTCGAACTCACTGCATTCGCCCGTCGGGCGGAGGGCGAGGGATTCGACTGTCTGTACGTGGCCGACCACCTCGGCCTGGCTGCACCCTTCTCGATGCTGGCGGCGGTGGCGTCGGTCACGACGACCCTGCGTGTGGGGACGTTGGTCATCAACAACGACTTCTGGAATCCTGTGTTCCTCGCACGAGAAGCGGCCACGCTCGCGGTGTTGTCGGGCGGTCGGTTCGAGCTCGGCATCGGTGCCGGTCACGCCGAGGCCGAGTACCGGGCCGCAGGTCTCGACTACGACCGACCAGGAACCCGCATCGACAGGATGGCCGAGTCGATCGAGGTCGTGCGTCGTCTGCTCGACGGAGAGTCCGTCGACTTCGCCGGCGACCACCAAAAACTGTCTGACGCGTCGGCCGGGATCGAGACTCCGGTTCGCGTACCGTTGCTCGTGGGTGGCAACGGCGACCGAGTGCTCGCCCTCGCGGGACGCCACGCAGACACCGCAGGTCTCACCGGCTTCACGTCGGGCACAGGGCAGACGCACTCGGACCTGTCGCACTTCACGTGGGCGGGGCTCGAGGAACGCATGGCCCACGTCCGAGACGCCGCCGGTGATCGTGCCGACGCGGTCGGTTTCAACGTCCTGGTCCAGCGCGTCGCGGTCGGCGACCGCGACGCGGCGGTGTCGTCGTTTGCCGCTGCCACGGGTGACGATCCGGCGATGCTGCGGGACTCGCCGTTCCTGCTGCTGGGATCGGTGTCGGAGATCGTCGAACAGTGTGAACGACTCCGCGCCCTCGGGGTGACGTCTGTGGCCGCGTTCGATGGACGGGGAGCCGAGCAACTGGCACCGGTGATCGACGCCCTTCGCTAGTTGCTGGCGAGATCCTTGAACGGGCTCGTCGTGTCGATGCCCTGGTCCTTGGGAAGACCGAGTACTCGTTCGCCGACGATGTTGCGCATGACCTCGTCCGAGCCACCAGCGATCCGCATGCCGGGGGTGCCGGTGACGAACTCGTTCCAGGCGTAGGTGCCCCACTCCCCGGAGTCGGCGGCGAGGCGGGGGCCGAGGACTTCGGAGACGAACTGGCTGAGGTCGGTGAGGTTCTGCGTGAGTGCGAGTTTGCCGATCGACATCTCGGGCCCGGGGAGCTGGCCCGCCTTGACCTTGTCCATGCCTCGCTGGCCGGTGTACTTGGCCACCTGGAAGTTGATCCAGATGCGGACCAGTTCGTCGCGGAGAACCGGGTCGTCGGCCTTGCCGAAGTGTTGGAGCATGCCGGAGAGGCGAGCGATCGAGGAGACGCCCGCACCCATCCCGCCACTGCCGGAGCCGATCGAGGCGCGCTCGTTCATCAGCGTCGTCAGGGCCACGGCCCAGCCACCGTTGACATCGCCGAGCCGGTGGTCGTCAGAGACGCGGACCTCGTCGAAGAACACCTCGTTGAAGCTGGCGCCGCCCGTCATCTGGCGCAGCGGCCGAACCTCGACGCCCGGCGCGTGCAGATCGACGACGAAACCGGTCAGGCCACGGTGCTTGGGCTGGTCGGGGTCGGTTCGGCAGATGACCTCACCGATGTCGCAGTACTGGGCACCCGACGTCCAGACCTTCTGTCCCGAGATCAGCCACTCTTCACCGTCGCGGACAGCCCTCGTCTGGAGGCCTGCGAGGTCGGACCCCGCACCGGGCTCGGAGAAGAGTTGCGCGCCGACGATGTCGCCGCGCCACATCTCGCGGAGGTACGCATCCTTCGTCGTCTCGGTGCCGTGGGCGAGGATCGTCGGCGCGACCATCCCGAGGCCGATGCCGAAGAACCCCATGTTGGGGGTGTCGTACTTGGCCTCGAGTTGACCGTACAACCGCTCGTGGGCCTGACTCAGTTCGCGTCCACCGAACTCCTCGGGACCGGTGATGTAGCCGAGTCCGGCATCGAAGCGCGTTGCCCGCCACTCCTTCGCCTTCGCCAACTGACGTTGTTCCTCTTCAGGGTCGACCTCTTCGAACATGGCGACGGAATCAGAACCCTCGCCCCACACGAACTTCCGGTCTTCCTGGGCCTCGCGCTTCGTCGCGTTGGCATCGAGGAAGGTGGTGACCTCGGCTTCGAAGTCTTCGACAGAGATGTCGCTCACGGTGGCCCCTGGGGTGTCGTCGGAACTTGACTGAACGGTCAAGAGTAGCCGTGGCGAGACTCAGTGGATCCAGTGGCGACGGATCCAGTAGCGACGCTCGTCGACGCCCTCCGCAGGGTCAGACAAATGAGGTTGTCACGCGCGCCTCCATGTCTGGATTGCCGGAGTTTGATTCGTCGGCGGTGTCGAGATCGTGTGAGAGTCTCGCCATGCCCCAGAAGTCGCTCCGCCCGGCGCTGATCCTGTCGATCTGGACCTTTCTGGTCTGGACCACGAGGATCCGCAACATCTGGACCGATGACGACCTCACGACCGGCGGTCAGGTGTGGCGTACCGCGCTTGCCGGCATGTTCACGGTCTTTGCGATCGGCACCGTCGTCCTCTGGCGCCGAGATCGAAGCGCAGCCACCTGGGTCCGTGCCTTCGCGGTGTGGACGATCGGCGTGTGGGCGATCCGTGCCATCCAGATCGGCTTGGCCGACCACGGCGCCGCATTCAAGATCGTCCACACGGCGCTCGCGGTCGTGTCCACGTGTCTTGCACTGTGGGCGGACCGTGAGGCGAATGCATCCGCCCCACGGTCCGAACCAGCGACGGCTTAGTTCTTCCTCGGCTTGTCGCGGCCCTTGCCCTTGCCGGGCTTGTCGGACGGCCCGCTCGGATCACCAGTCGGCTCGTCGGGTCCACAGACGTCGAGGTCCACGGTCACTCGCTGGCCGCGCTCGACGATGACAGGTACCTGCTCGACGACGTCGCCGTCGATCTCGCAGGTGAGGGTCCAGGTCTCGATGAGGCCGGTTGTGGTCTCGACCGAGCCATCGAACGCTGCGACATCGAGGGTGAACTGCTGTCCGGGGACGGCGGCGAAGTTGATGACCCGGAAGATGTAGTCACCCGGCGTCACTGCATTGAGCAGCGTCGACTCCTTCTCACCCGGCGAATTGCCCGAGCTGGCGACCTGGGTCTCCGTACCGTTGTCGACTCGGTAGACCTCGAGGTCGAGATCGTCGGGCAACGCCCAGTCGAGGTCGATGGTCGCCAGGTCGGCCGAGTCGGTCGGGCTCCACGGGATGTCGACTGACTCGTTGGGGCCGGGGACCATGCCCGTGAACGTCTCGCCGAACTTCGGCGTGTCGTTCAGGACGGTGTACTGCTTGCCCTTGGCCAGCGGCCGGGTCGATGGATTGGTGTGCCACTCGAACGTACCGTCGGCCGGGACGGTGAGCACGGTGTCGACGGTGTCGGTGAACGAGCCGGTCCACGTCGGCGTCGAACCGGTCCGGGACAGCTTGAGCGTCGCGCCCGGTGTTGCATCGCCAGCGACGATCGAGTGCGTCGAAGGATCGACGGCGGCCTCGAGTGCGATGAGGTACGCCTCGCGGTTGCCCTTTCCGACGTACTCGCCCGCACCGAGGTACTCGTCGACGACCTCGGGGAACGGAGGATGGAACTCATTCGCTCCGATCTCGAAGGTGTAGCCGAATCCGCCGGTCGCGTTGTACGACCAGTCCTCGGTGGTGCCGGTGGTGTCGTAGAGCTCCCAACCGTGGATGTTGGCGTAGCCGTTCTGGGCGGCCATGTCGGCGCCGAGCACCTTCATCGCAGCTTCGTCCGGCGCATCGCCGATGGGGAGCCCGTCGGGACCGATGGTCTGCGGGTTCACGCCGTTCGGGCGCAGGATCAGGTTCGAGAACGTGTGGTTGCTGATGAGCATGGTGACGTGGCGCTGGCTGACCAGCTCACGCACGTTCTGCGTCTCGGGCTCCGAGAAGCCCTCCGGGCCGTGGTAGATCGGCGAGACAGGCTCGGCATCCGCGCCGGGGCCGCCGTGGAACGCGCCGTAGTTGCGGTTGAGGTCGAC
>JBBSLH010000265.1:0-5578 GCA_038255425.1 Acidimicrobiales bacterium | reverse complement strand
TGGTCTCGTGATCGAAGTGTTCAGCCATGGCGTCACGGTACGTGGTGGACTTCGTCCGAGCCGTGCCCGGGGGTCGATCGGTGTCCTTGGGGTGAACAGTGGGTTTCCAGAGGCAGAAACACCGCGATCGGACCGGCGTCGGCCGATGCCGGTTCATACGATCCGCGATGTGTGCAAAGCTCGCACTCGGCGGGCCCCACGACCACCACAACTCTCCGGAGGATTCATGTCATCAGATTTCCGAGCCCGACGCGTGCCCCGCGCACGTCGACGAGCCATCGCTTCGCTGATCGCAGCGGGCACCGTCGCCACGACGGTCGCCGCCGTCGGATCCAGTGGACCGCCCGTGGGAGCTGCCACGGGCGACACCGTGCAGATCCTGTCGTTCAACGACTACCACGGTCATGTGGAAGGCGGCGCCGCTGGATCGATCGGTGACGAAGACGCCGGTGGTGGAGAATTCCTCTCGGCGAAACTGACCGAACTGCGCGCCGCTTCCGACGCCGACGCCACCTTCACCGTGGCTGCTGGCGACAACATCGGTGGGTCTCCCTTCTTCTCCGGTCTGGTGCGTGACGAACCCTCCGTCGAATCGCTCAACGAGATGGGGCTCGACATCTCCGGTGTCGGCAACCACGAGTTTGACGACGGCATCGACGAACTCCTCCGCATGCAGAACGGCGGATGCTTCGACGAAGACGGCGACGAAGCTCCAGTCGGAACCGACAACGCCGACGACTGCTTCTTCCCGGCCGACCCCTACGCCGGTGCCGACTTCCAGTGGCTCGCAGCCAACGTCATCGAGACCGCGACAGGAAACCCGCTCGATCTCGACGACGGTCGCGGCATCGCAGACCTCGGTGGGTACTCGATCGTCGACGCCAACGGTACCGACATCGCATTCATCGGCATGACCCTCGACGGCACCGACGAACTGGTCGCCGCAGCGGGCGTCGTCGGCTACACGTTCGCCGACGAGATCGCGACGGCCAACGCCCTCATTCCCGAGATCCGCGCCGCCGGTGCTGAAGCGATCTTCGTGTTGCTGCACGAAGGTGGTATCCCGACCGAGTTCGCGATCGACGGCTGCGTCGGAGTCTCCGGCCCGATCGTCACGATCAACCAGGGACTGAGCGCCGAGATCGACGGCGTGATCTCCGGCCACACCCAGCAGCCTTACAACTGTGAGCTCGAAGGCCGCCCGGTCATCAGCGCCTGGGAGCACGGCAAGGTCGTCAGCGAGATGACCTTCGCCATCGACGCCGATGGTGACGTCGACCGCAGCACGCTCGACGTCGTCAACCACCCGGTGATCCAGAGCGAACTCACCGCCGATCCCGCCGTCACGGCCGTGATCGAGAAGTGGTCACCCATCGTCGAGGATCTCGCCAACGACGCGGTCGGTCTCATCTCGGACGACATCACCCGCGGCGGCGTCGCGGGAAGTGACCGTGGTGTCGAATCCGACGCCGGAAACCTCGTCGCTGATGCGCAGTTGGAAGGTGTCCGCAACTTCGGCCTCGACGCTGACCTCGCGTTCATGAACCCCGGCGGCCTGCGCACCGACCTCGAGTTCGCAGCGACCGACCCGGAGACCGAGGACGGCGTCGTGCGGTACGGCGAGGCGTTCAGCTTCCAGCCGTTCAACAACACGATGGTGGTCCTGCCGATGACCGGCGCTCAGATCAAGGCCGTCCTCGTCGAACAGTGCCAGCCGGGAGACTCCAGTCGTCCGTTCCTGCATCTCGGCGTGAGCGAAGGCCTCACCTACGACCTGACGCTCGCCACCGAGGGAAGCGTCTGCACCGACGTCGAAGTCAGCAACGTCGAACTCGACGGCGCACCGATCGTCGACACCACCGTCTACAACGTCGCCGTCAACAACTTCCTCGCCGACGGCGGTGACAGCTTCGACACGTTCGCCGAGGTCGACCCGAGCGACCGACTGCCGGGCCCCACGGACCTGGAAGCACTCATCTCGTACTTCGAGACCGAAGGCATCGTCGATCCGCCCGGCACCGACCGTGTCAACGAGACCATCACCAGTCTCCCCGGCCCGCAGAACTCGCTGGTTCCGGTTCGACTGCTCGACACCCGTCCCGGTGACAACCCGACCGTCGATGGCGAATTCCAAGGCGCCGGTCGCCTCGCGGCCGGCGGCGTGGTCGAACTGCAGGTCACCGGTCGTGGCGGCATCGATGCCGGCGCTGCCGCAGTGGCGCTGAACGTCGGCCTCGTGAACCCGAGCGCCAACGGCTTCATCACGGTCTACCCGTGCGATCAGGACCGTCCGCTGGCGTCGAACATCAACGCCAACACGGGTGACATCCTCTCCAATGCCGTGTTCACCAAGCTGTCGGCCGACGGCCAGGCGTGCATCTACTCCAGCGTCGAGACCCATCTGTATGCCGATGCGAACAGCGTCGTGCCCGCAGGCGGTTCGCCGACACCGGTGCTTCCCGCGCGACTGATCGACACCCGCACTCTGCCGGCTTCGGCAACGGTCGACGGCCTGTTCCTCGGCAGCGGCCCCCTTGCCGCCGGCACCGAGGTCGAGCTGCAGGTCACGGGACGCGGCGCCGACGGTGAACAAGTCCCCGCCGACGCCAAGTCCGTCATCCTCAACGTCGGTGCGATCAACGCCCAGGGCAGGGGCTTCCTCACGGTGTACCCGTGTGGTGCAGACCTGCCCAACGCGTCGAGCGTGAACTTCGACCTCGGTCGGAACGCCTCGAACTCCGTCAGCAGCCAGATCGGTGACGACGGCACGGTGTGCATCTACACCTCCGAGGCCACGAACCTCATTGCCGACGTCAACGCTTTCGTTCCGGTGAACGGCAGCCCGGAGCCGGTGGTTCCGGCTCGCCTGCTCGAGACGCGGACCCTGCCGGGCACGTCGACGATCGACGATGCCTTCTACGGCGAGGGCCCGCTGGACGCCGGCGAGACCGTCACGCTGACGGTCGCAGATCGCGGCGGAGTAGGTCCGGACCCGACCACGGTGACCCTCAACGTCGCCGCCATCCGGGCAGCGGCACGCGGGTTCATCACCGTCTACCCCTGTGACGCCGCGGACGGCCGACCGTTGGCATCGACCGTGAACTACGAAGGCGGCGACATCAAGGCCAACTCCGTCGCCGCAAAGGTCAGCGCCGATGGAACGGTGTGCATCTACACCTCGCAGTCGACGGACCTCATCGTCGACGTGACCGGCTCGATCGACCCGATCGTCCCGGCCTTCCCGGCGAGCTGAATCACTGAATCCCGGCGCTCACTCTGAGCGCTGAACGCACAGGAGCCGCTCTTCCCATCGGGAAGGGCGGCTCCTTCGCGTGTGCAGGTAGGTTTCGGCCGTGGATCCGGCAGAGCGAGACGGCACCGACGACGACGTGCGTCGTCGGCTGCTGGACGCCATGGACCTGCTCCACGAGGTCATCGCCGCCCCCGACCTGCTCGACGCACTCGACGCGTCGGAGAAGGCTGACTTCTTCAACGCCGCCGGTGACGTGTTCCACCCCGATCCGGACATCCGCCGACGCCGGACCAAGCTGCTCCAGCAGCAGCGTCGCCAGGAGCGGGTCCGGGCGGACGAATCAACGCTCGATCGGACGGGCATCCGGACGCTGCGGGCCCGGCCCGTGTTCACGACGCCTGACGTCCACCCGCCCGTCGACTTCGAGCAGGGCGACATCGAAGACCGCCTGGATCGTCCTCCGTTCCGAGAGACGCTGGACGAGCAGCACTGCTACATCTGCAAGGTCCGCTATCGCCAGGTCCATCACTTCTACGACCAACTCTGTCCGGACTGTGCCGATCTGAACTTCGCCAAGCGCAGCGAGTTGGCCGACATGGCCGGCATGGTCGTCCTGCTCACCGGCGGCCGCGTGAAGATCGGCTATCAGGCCGGCATCAAGCTGCTGCGCAGCGGTGCGGAGTTGATCGTCGCGACCCGGTTCCCACGTGATGCTGCCCAGCGCTACGCATCCGAAGCCGATTTCGCCGAGTGGGGTGACCGTCTCCAGGTGTTCGGGCTGGATCTGCGCCACACACCAAGCGTCGAAGCGTTCTGCTCACACCTCCTGGCGACCCGCCCCCGGCTCGATGCGATCGTCAACAACGCCTGTCAGACGGTGCGTCGTCCGCCCGGGTTCTACGAACACATGATGGAGATCGAGACGGCTGCGCTGGATACTCTCCCCGTCCACGTCCTGGATCTCGTCGGCTCGTACGAGCAGCTGCGATCCGGGTCGACGGCGATCGCAAACACGGGGCACGTACAGGAGGTGCCAGGGTTGGACCGAGCTGCCGAGCTCTCCCAGACCGTCTTGTTGCCCGAGGACCGTCCCGGAGCCGACACCCTCTTCCCCGCCGGCCAGCTGGATCAGGATCTGCAGCAGATCGACCTCCGCGGTCGCAACTCCTGGCGGCTGCAGTTGCACGAGGTGTCCTCGGTCGAGCTCCTGGAGACCCAACTCGTCAACGCGGTCGCCCCGTTCGTGTTGAATGCGCGACTCAAGTCCCTGATGGAAGCAACACCGGGCGACCACAAGCACATCGTCAACGTGTCGGCCGTGGAGGGTCAGTTCTACCGCTTGCGCAAGACCACGAAGCATCCGCACACGAACATGGCCAAGGCGGCGCTGAACATGATGACTCGCACGTCTGCGACCGACTACCACGCGTCGGGGATCAACATGAACAGTGTCGACACCGGCTGGGTCAGCGACGAGGATCCGGTCGACATCGCAGCGACGAAGATGGCGGAGCAACGTTTCCATCCGCCGTTGGACATCGTCGACGGAGCAGCCCGGATCGTCGACCCGATCATCGACGGGATCAACACCGGCACCCACGTGTGGGGCCAGTTCCTGAAGGACTACGCCCCGACCGACTGGTGAGCCGATGCGGCCGCCGACGCTTCCGCGTCGTCGTGGACTCTCAGGGCCTCGGTGTGGAGAGTCCATCGGTGCCCACCGTTGCGCTTCGAGTGGTACATGGCGTGATCGGCATCCGAGAGCACGATCGGTCCGCCGTCGGGCATTTCCGTTCTTGCGATTCCGATGCTGCACCCGACTCTCACCGAGGCGTCACCGAGATCGATGTCGCAGTCGACGATGTCGAGCACGTGCTGCGCGAGCCGTGCACATCCATCGTCGTCCATCAGCTGAGGTCGGGCGATCACGAATTCGTCGCCACCGATGCGGGCGATGAGGTCGTCGGGATCGATCGCACGGTCGACCGCCAGGGCGAGCGCTCGGAGCAGACGATCGCCTGCTTCGTGACCGAAGCGATCGTTGACGAGCTTGAAGCCATCGAGATCGAAGTACAGGAGCGTCACCCCTCCACGGGCCTCTTCGGCCAGGTGCTCGACGAGCCACTCGTTCAGCGCGAGCCGGTTGGCGACGCCGGTGAGGGAATCGGTCCTGATCTGATCGTAGAGCCGAGCGTGGAGCGCCCGGGTCTCGGTGACGTCCTCGATCGAGGCGATCGCTCCGAGTGACTGACCATCCTCGTCGATGCCCAGCGGTCGGATCCGGAGTCGACAGTGTCGATGTTGCCCGTTGGATGCACTGATCAG